>JBHEOJ010000076.1:0-10656 GCA_046260855.1 Thioalkalivibrio sp. | reverse complement strand
GCGTGTGGCCAGGCGTCTCAAGCGCGATGAACCGGGTGGTGCCCACCTTAAGTTCTTCGCCGTCATCTAGCTTTACATCCGTCTCACCGAACTGCGCGCCGCTGCCGCTGACTATCTTGGCTCCGGTCATCTGCGACAGCGTGCGCGAGCCGAACTCGAAATCCTCCTGGCGATGGGTTTCCAGAACGTAGGCGATGGAGAGGTCGTTTTCCCGCGCCAAACGCAGATAGTCATCAACATCGCGACGCGGATCGATCACGACGGCGAGCCCCTCGCCACATCCCAGGACGTAGGAGTTCTGTCCCAAACCGGGTGCCTTCAAGCGCTGAAAAAACATGTATGGCCTCCAAAACGCATCGTTTGTCGTGATCAGCGCGCTACACATGTGACTGCGCACGCGTTGTCGGATACGCCATTAGTTGCTATGTGGAGCAAGAAGGGGGTAGACCGCACGTTTTGAATGCTAGAAATCTGTCAGTGACAAGTCTGTACGTCGCCGCACATTGCTCCTCGCCCTCAAGGACGCCACCGGCGCCATCCTTGAGTTTGCACAAAAGCTACACTCCTACGGCGAGCGCTGGTAAAAGGCAGGGTCGGAAAGTGGGGTTGGTGACAAATGAGAATCTTTATTTGTCACCAACCCCATCATCCCTCACGTCTCACGCCGCTCTGATCAGTTCGACGCGATTGCGGACATAGCTGTAGTAGAGCACCGGGATCACGATCAGGGTCAGTACCGTGGACACCAGGATGCCGAAGATCAGAGAGATGGCCAGGCCGCTGAAGATGGGATCATCGATGATGAAGCCCGCCCCGACCATGGCTGCCAGCCCGGTGAGCACGATGGGCTTGGCACGCACGGCGGCGGCACGAATCACGGCATCCTCACTGGAGACGCCCCGGCGCAATTCCTCGTTAATGAAGTCCACCAGCAGGATGGAGTTGCGTACGATGATGCCCGCCAGGGCGATCATGCCGATCATGGAGGTGGCCGTAAACTTGGCGTCCATGAACAGGGCATCCATGAGCGCGTGGCCGGGCATGACACCGATCACCGTCATGGGGATGGGGGCCATGATGATCAGGGGCACCATGTAGGAACGAAACTGTGCCACCACCAGCAGGTAGATGAGCACCAGGCCCACGGAGTAGGCGATGCCCATGTCCCGGAAGGTCTCGTAGGTGATCTGCCATTCGCCGTCCCACTTCAGGCTGTAGAAGTAGGGATCGTCCGGCTGGGAGATGAAGTACTGCTCGATGGTCTGACCGAAGGCCAAGGGCATGTCCCGGATCTGGAAGAACATGTCGAACATGCCGTACAGGGGGCTGTCCAGTTCACCGGCCATGTCACCCATGACGTAGACCACGGGCAACAGGTCCTTGTGGTGGATGGAGTGTTCCCGGGTGGCATCGACCACCTGCACCAGCTCGGAGAGGGGGATCAGGGCCCCCTCCCGGCCACGCACCTTGAGGGACAGCACGGATTCGATATCCGCCTTGTCTGCCAGGTCGAACTCCAGGCGGATGGGCACGGCATGCTTGACGTTGACGCCGTACAGATAGCTGACGTCCTCGCCGCCCATGACCGTATCCACGGCACTGACGATGGACTGCTGGGAGACCCCCAGCAGCGCCGCCCGCTGACGGTCCACCTCCAGGATTAGGCGCGGCCCCGGATATTCCACACTGTCATCCACATCGATGATGCCGTCGGTGGACTCAAACACCTCGCGCAACTGACGGGCCACCTCGATCTGGCCGTCGTAGTCCAGACCGTAGACCTCCGCCACGATGGGCGAGAGCACCGGCGGGCCTGGCGGCACTTCCACCACCTTCACCGAGGCCCCGTAACGGGCCGTGATTTCGCGCAGCGGGTCACGCACGGACAGGGCCACCTGGTGGCTCTTGCGGTCACGCTGCTTGGCGTCCAGCAGGTTCACCTGGATGTCGCCCATGTGGGCGCCCTCGCGCAGATAGTACTGGCGCACCAGGCCGTTGAAGTTGATGGGCGAGGCGGTGCCGGCATAGACCTGGTAATTGGTGACCTCGGGAACCGTGGCCAGGTAGGCACCCATCTCGTGCAGGGCACGGCTGGTCTGCTCCAGACTCGAGCCCTCCTGCATGTCCAGCACCACCTGGAATTCCGACTTGTCATCAAAGGGCAGCATCTTGAGCACCACGGCCTGGAAATAGGCCAGGGACACCGAGACCAGGATCAGCACGACGATGGCGCCGTACAGGCCCCAGCGGCGTCCACGGGCCTTATCGCCCCGCACGAACGGACCCATGCTGCGCTCGGACAGGCGCATCAGCCAGCCACCGCCCTCCTCGCCATGTCCTTTGCCGTCCTCGCCCTTGCCACCTTCGACCGGGGCATGGGCCTCGGCCTGACGACGCAGAAACTTGTAGGTCATCCAGGGGGTGACCACGTAGGCCACGGCCAGGGAGATGAGCATGCCCAGGCTGGCATTGATGGGGATGGGGCTCATATAGGGCCCCATGAGCCCCGTGACAAAGGCCATGGGCAGCAGGGCCGCGATCACCGTGAAGGTGGCAAGAATCGTCGGTCCACCCACCTCATCAACCGCCAGGGGGATGGCCTCCAGCAGTTTCCTCCGGCCCATCTGCATGTGTCGGTGGATGTTCTCCACCACCACGATGGCGTCATCCACCAGGATGCCGATGGAGAAGATCAGCGCGAACAGGGACACCCGGTTCAGGGTGAAGCCGTAGGCCCAGGAGGCGAACAGGGTGATGGCCAGGGTGATCACCACCGCAACACCCACGATGATAGCCTCGCGCCAGCCCAGGGCCAGCCATACCAGGATGACCACCGCGGTGGTCGCGAAGATGAGCTTCTGGATCAGGGTACTGGCCTTGTCGTCCGCCGTCTGGCCGTAGTTGCGGGTGATGGTGGTGTTCACCCCTTCAGGGATGAAGGTGCCGCGCACCTGCTCCAGGCGCTCCAGCAGTTTGTCGGCGATCTCAACCGCATTGGTGCCCGGCTTCTTGGCAATGGCCACGGTCACCGCCGGCTGGGTCAGGCCCCTGGCCGTGCCCTCACCGGCGGCGGCACCCAGGCCGAATCGCACGTAGCTCTCCGGCGGCGCGGGTCCATGACGGATCTCGGCCACATCGGCCAGATAGACAGGCCGGCCCTCACGCACCCCCACCACCAGTTCCGCGATTTCCTCTGCGCTGGTGAGGAAGGTACCCGCCTGCACCGGGATCTCCAGGTTGTCCCGCACCAGGGTGCCGGCATCCCGGGAGAAGTTGCTGGCCTGCAGGGCCATACGCAGCTCATCCAGACCAATGCCGTAACCGGACACCCGCTGGGGGTCCAGCAACACGTGCACCACATGATCCGGGCCGCCGATGGTGTAGATGTCCCGGGTGCCGGGCACGCGTTTGAGCTCCGACTCGATGGCATGGGCCACCCGCAGCAATTCATGCCCGCCCCGGGACTCGTCCTCGGTCCACAGGGTCACCGCCACGATGGGCACATCGTCGATACCCATGGGCTTGATGATGGGCTGGCCCACCCCAAGGCCTTGGGGCAGCCAGTCCTGGTTGGAGAAGATCTGGTTGTAGAGGCGCACGATGGCCTCGGTACGGTCTTCGCCCACCTTGAACTGGACCGTCAGTACGGACATGCCCGGCTGGGACACGGAATACACGTGTTCCAGGCCCTCGACCTCCGAGAGCACCTGCTCGGCGGGCGAGCTCACCAGTGAGGCCACCTCCCGGGCCGTGGCGCCGGGAAAGGGAATGAACACATTGGCGAAGGTCACATTGATCTGGGGTTCCTCCTCCCGGGGCGTCACCATGATGGCGAACATCCCCAACAGCAGACCCACCAGGGCCAGCAGAGGCGTGATCTCGGAGGTAAGGAATTTTTTAGCGATGCGACCCGAGATACCCATGTTCTCGTCGCTCATCGGGCGGCCTCCTGCTGCTCCTTGAAGTACAGGGTGGCGCGTACGGGTTCCAGTGCCACCTGCTCACCGGCCTCCAGGCCGGACAACACCTCGATCATGTCGCCGTCCTGCACGCGGCCCACGCGCACCTGGCGCAGGCTCACGCGGTCGGCCTCATCCACCATGTACACACCCACCATCTCGCTGCGATAGACTACGGCGCTGGCGGGGATCACCAGGCGCTCACGCTCGCCCACGGCAAAGGCCACCTTGACGAACATGCCCGGGAACAGGCCTTCGGTGCGCGGCGGCAGCTGCACCCGCACCCGGAAGGTGTTGGTGGCAGGATCGGCATAGGGGAAGAAGGTCAGGTCCTCCGCCTCCACGGCGGTAGTGCCGTCGTGGAACACCCGGGCCCGGCCCAGTTCCCGCACGGTCTGGATGTAGCGCTGGGACACCTCGCTGGTGACCCGCAGGAATTCCAGAGAGATGCCGGTGATGATCGGCTGGCCCGGGCTGACGCTTTCGCCCACTTCCACAAAACGCTCAGTGACGATACCTGCATAGGGGGCGCGGATGCGGGTGTACTCCAGCTGCTCCTCTGCCTCGGCCACCCCAGCGCGGGCCGCCTCCAGCCGGGCCCGGGCGGCCGCCAGGGCCGCGGTGGCCCTGTCCATCTCGGCCCGGGACACCAGCTGGCGCTCGAAGATGCCACGGATGCGTTCAAAATCAGTCTGGGCCTCGTTGAAGCGGGCCTGGGCCTCGCGCAGGGAGGCACTGGCCTGGTTCAGCCGGGCGCGCTGCTCGGTATCCCGCAACCGGGCGATCTCGGCGCCCGCCTCCACGAAGTCATCCACATCAAAGAGGAGTTCCACGATGCGACCGGAGGTCTGGGCCGATACCGTGGCCTGTTGCACCGCCTCCACGCGCCCGTCCATGACCTGCTCCTGGACCATGAGCTGTCGCTCCGCCCGGGCCGTCTCGAAAGGCACCGCCGCCGATAACGGCGCCATGGCGCCCAGCCCCCACGTGATGACCATCGCGATACCCGTGGTAGCCGTGCCCAGGATTCCCTGCTTTATCATGTCATCGCTCCCGCTGCGAGAACCCGGTCTGACGTCTGACTTGTCGGGTCCAGAATATATATTAGTTTTTTCTAATATTATAGGCCCGGGCCATCGCTTTCAAGCGACAGCCCGGAAACCGGATCCAGGTCATGGCCATGGGTCCCCTCGGTGGAGTATACAAATAATGGACGTGCTGACCCGCTCAGGTCATCGGTACGATTTCTGATAAGCTTGAAGCAGTTAGCCCACAAGGAGCCGCCGATCCATGAAACACCGCACCCTGATCCTCGCCCCATTGCTGTGCCTGCTGATGCTCATGCCGATTCTGGCGCAGGCGCAGGCCCTGTACCGCTGGGTGGATGATCGCGGCGAGGTCCACTACGGACAGGTGCCCCCCCCCGGGGTGCAGGCAGAGCAGATTCGCCGCGCCAGCCCGCCCTCGGATCGTGCCGCACAGGAGCGCCTGGAGCGGGCCGTAGGCGCCAGCCAGGACCGTCAGGATGGGCAGCGCAGCGCCTCAGCCGAGCAGGAGCGCCAGGCGGACTCTGAGCGCATCCGCAGAGAGAATTGCACCCAGGCCCGGAACAATATGGAAACCCTCACCACCCGCGGCGGACGAGTGACCATCCGGGAAGACGGTGCCTACCGGGTGCTGGAAGAGGAAGAACGCCAGCGCATGCTCGAGGAAACCCAGGCCCAGATCCAGGAGTACTGCGGTGATGATGCACGCTGATCCCGTCACCTCAAGGACCCGCTAGCCATGCCCCTGCTGAGTATCGAGACCAACCAGACCGCCGACGACCCCACCATCGCCCAACTGCTCAAGGCGGCCTCCCGGGCCGTGGCCGAGCAGCTGGACAAGCCCGAACGCTATGTCATGGTGCGTTTTAAGCGCAATCCCGACATGCTGTTCGCTGGTGAGGATGCCCCCCTGGCCTACCTGGAGATGAAGAGCATCGGCCTGTCCGAATCCGCGACCGGTGATCTCTCCGCCCTGCTCTGCCAGCTGGTGGAACAGGAACTGAAGGTCCCCCGGGACCGCATCTACATTGAATTCGCCAGCGCGCCCCGTAAGCTATGGGGCTGGAACGGCGGCACCTTCTGACTCCCGGACACGGACTCAGCCCAAAGCCCCTGAAACATTCTTGCCACAGAGGGCACAGAGGCCACAGAGAAAACCCTTCATGCACCGCTTGGCCCAAGGCCAAGCGTGCACAAAGTCTTTTGTCTTGTGCCCTTATCTCTGGGACCTCTGTGACCTCTGTGGCAAGCATATTTTTTTCAACCTGTTAATCCATTCACCGAAAACAAGAACAACACCCATGCGCGCAACCCGATTTCCCCTTGCCACCCTCAAGGAAACCCCCGCCGACGCCGATGTCATCAGCCACCAGCTGATGCTGCGAGCTGGCATGATCCGCCGCCTCGCCTCGGGCCTGTATACCTGGACGCCCGTGGGGCTTCGGGTGCTGCGCAAGGTGGAAGGCCTGGTGCGCCAGGAGATGGATCGCGCCGGGGCCCTGGAACTGCTCATGCCTGCGGTGCAGCCAGCGGAGCTGTGGCAGGAGTCCGGACGCTGGGAACAGTATGGTCCGGAGCTGCTGCGCCTGCGCGACCGCCACAATCGCGAGTTCTGCTTCGGCCCCACCCACGAGGAGGTGATCACCGACTTCGTGCGCCGTGAGGTGAAGAGCTACCGCCAGCTGCCGGTGAATTACTACCAGATCCAGACCAAGTTTCGGGACGAGATCCGCCCGCGCTTCGGCGTGATGCGCGCCCGGGAATTCCTGATGAAGGACGCCTATTCCTTTCACGAAACCCAGGAAAGCCTGCAGGAGACCTACCAGCGCATGCACGAGGCCTACTGCCGTATCTTCCAGCGCTGCGGCCTGGATTTTCGCGCCGTGCTGGCAGACACCGGCTCCATTGGCGGCAGTGCCTCCCATGAGTTCCATGTACTGGCCGACTCCGGTGAGGACGCCATCGCCTTCTCCGATCAGAGTGACTATGCCGCCAACGTGGAACTGGCTGAAGCTGTTGCCCCTCCGGGCGAGCGGGCCGCCCCCAGCGAAGAGATGCGCACCGTTGACACCCCCAAGACCCACACCATCGCGGATCTCGTGTCCGGCTTCGGTCTGCTCGCAGAGCAGACCATGAAGACCCTGGTGGTGGCTGCCGCAGAGGATGCCGATGCGCCCCTGGTGGCCCTGCTCGTGCGCGGTGACCACGAACTCAACGCCATCAAGGCGGAAAAGCTTCCCGGTGTGGCCAGCCCCCTGCGCATGGCCAGCGAGGAAGAGATCCGCGCCAACATCGGCGCCGGCGTCGGCTCCCTGGGCCCCGTGGGTCTGGGCATTCCCTGCATCGCGGACCGGGCCGTGGCCCAGATGAGCGATTTCGCCGCCGGTGCCAATATCGACGGCAAGCATCACTTCGGTATCAACTGGGAACGGGACCTGCCGCTGCCCGAAGTGGCCGACATCCGCAACGTGGTGGCCGGCGACCCGAGCCCCGACGGGCACGGCAGCCTGCAGATCCGTCGCGGCATCGAGGTGGGCCACATCTTCCAGCTGGGGCGCAAGTACAGCGAGGCCATGGGCGCCACGGTGCTGGATGAACAGGGCCGCTCGCTCACCGTCACCATGGGCTGTTACGGCATCGGTGTGTCCCGTGTGGTGGCCGCCGCCATTGAACAGAACAACGACGGCCAGGGCATCATCTGGCCCGAGGCGCTGGCACCCTTCACCGTGGCCCTGTGCCCCATCAACGCGCAGAAATCCCAGCGTCTACGCGAGGCCGCCGACGCCATGTATGAGCAGCTCACCGCGGCCGGTCTGGACGTGTTCTACGACGACCGGGGCCTGCGTCCCGGCGCCATGTTCGCGGACATGGAACTCATTGGCATTCCCCACCGCCTGGTGCTGGGCGAGAGGGGCCTCGATGCCGGCGAGATCGAGTACAAGGGCCGGCGCGACGCGGAGGCCACCCTGGTACCCCTGGAGCAGGTGCAGGCCTTCCTGCATGAACGCATGACACAGGCCAGCGATCACTGACGGAAGAAGGATCTCCCGCCCATGGATAACCTGAAACAGTCCATCGAGGCCCAGCGCCGACGCCTGGACACCTTGCTGCATCAGCCCCTTAAAGCCATCGCAGAGCGCCTGCCCGATGCCTGGCCGGACCGGGAACGCCTGGACGTCGTGCTGCAGGCCGGAATGGAACAGATCCCCGAATGCACCTTTCTGTACGCCCTCAACACCCGGGGAATACAGCTCAGCGACAACGTCGCCCGCAGCGGGCTGTTGGCGGAACACTACGGACGGGACCGTTCCAACCGGCCCTATATGAAGGAGGTGGTACCCGCCGACGGCTTCCTGCTCTCCGAGGCCTACATCAGCCTCTATGCCCGCCGCCCTTCACTGACCGCCCTGCAGCTGGTACGAGACCGGGATGGAACAGCCCTGGGCTTTCTGGGCGCGGACTTTGACCTGCGCAACCTGCCCGACAACGCAGCGCTTTACGACGAAACCACCGAGTGGCGCCAGATCAAGGGCGACCCCTCCATCCGCGGCACCCTGTTCCAGCAGAGCCGGGTGGAGAGTCTCATGGACCGGGACATGGATGCCGTGATCTCGGTTCTGGAGGAACTGCTTACCCAGCGCGGCGTGTTCCAGGCAGTCCTGCATTTTTCCAGCAGCCGGGCCACGGTGTGGACCCTGGACGATCCCTACCGCTATCGACTGCTCAACCATGAGGCGCTGAGTGATCCGAACACCTGTCTCGCCTTTCCCCATCGGGACTACCCGGCTGAGGCACAGATCCCCGCCCATGCCCTGGGCGAAGTACTGGAAAACCTCAAGGCCCTGCGTTTTGCGGACGAGACCGTCTACCTGCGCTCCGCCTCCATCAACCTGTTCAACGGCATGATCAGCCTCACCTTCTCCTGTGACGGCTCCCACTACATGACCTGGAAGGAATTCCTCGATCGTTCCATCGACTTCTGGATCGGCAGTGCGGGTTGAGGCCGTGCCTGTGAAACAATGGCCTGTGTCGACGGCCTTTCGTGGTCAATCCGGCTTTAACATCTGCTCGGCCAACTCCGGCAAGGCGAAGGTCTCGACGAGCGCCACCCCCCGCGCCGCCAGGTCCATGGCCTGCTGAACATCGTTCACCTCATAGACCGCCAGACGCGCCGACTCGAACGCAAGCCATCCCTCCTCGGGTAAACCCTGCACATCACAGAACAGGTGGCTGAGCCCCAGGCCGGTCATGAAGACTCGATCGCGCCAGTGTTCGATCACACCACCCAGGCCTGACCATGCCGGCTCCATTGCCGGATCCTGTCCATGGCGCTGTGCGTACTCCAGCAAGGGGATGGAAAACGAGATCAGGACACAACGGGGTGCCACCGGCCTGAGTACCGGTGCCACTGCATCCAACACTGCCTGGATACCGAAATGCTCCACGGCCTCGGTCTTGATCTCGACAAAGGCGCTCACCCCAGGGTAGACCGCGAGCAAGGCGACCAGATCAGCGAGGCTGGCCAGACGATTGTCTGCAAAGCGCTTGCCGAACCGCCCCGTCTCGGCGGCATATAGCTGTGCCAGGTCAGCGAAGTCACGCTCGTGTACCGCCCCTGACACACCACAGACACGCATCAGATCCGCATCGTGAAACAGCACCGGCACCCGGTCGGCGGACAGCTGCACATCCACCTCCACATACCGCGCCCCGGCCGCAATGGCCGCCTCGATGCCCGGCAGTGAGTTCTCCGGATAGCGTGCTGCGTAGCCCCGATGGGCGATCAGTTCGGGTATGGCCATAGCGTCCCTCCTGGCTCTTGATGTCTCTGTCGGTGTGCGCGTTGTCGTCAATGGTCCTGGTCACGAACAGCCGCCATACCAGGAATATATACAGTCTTTGATGAGACGCATGTCGTGCTGCGTTGTGGAGCCTCTTTTCATGATCACCAGGACGCTGTGTTCCCTCATGCTGGAGGAAGCCTGTGGCTTTTGGCTCACGTCCTATACTTTAAGTTATGTCTGTAATTGTGGGCGTTGTGTGGTTATCGACGTTGGCTGATTTATCGTAGGCTTCGTTGCGGTTTTCGGGTGTCTTGTCTTCTCAAGGGCGCCTCTAATTATGCTGGGTGCGTCAGATTGGACGCTCAGATTCGTGCTATCAAGGCGCAAATCGCACGTGAGCGTGCTATTGCGAAGATTTGCAACGCCGAGAGCGCGGATTTGAGCGTCCAAGATGCCTGCTCATGAATATTTAGAGGTGCCCTCAAGGCAAAGCCACAAGGCAAATTCAAAGGCTTCCGAGCCCCGTGCAACGGGGATCGAAAGCCTTTGAATTTAGACTTTGACCTCGCTTGAGGCCCAGCACCAAAACAACACACGTATATCACCCCCAAGGAGCCCACCATGAGTCTCTCCAAAATCCTCAAGACCTACCTGGACAACAAAGACATCGACTACCAGGTCGTGCATCACGATCACACCCCTTCCGCCAACCGCAGCGCAGAAGCCGCCCACGTCCGCGGTGACAACCTGGTCAAGGCAGTCGTCCTCGAGGATTCCGGGCATTTCCTGCTTGCCGCACTACCCGCCACCCGCCGCCTGAAACTGGGGCGCCTGCATAAGGCACTCGGGGAACACGTGGGTCTGGCC
>JBHEOJ010000075.1:0-10659 GCA_046260855.1 Thioalkalivibrio sp. | reverse complement strand
GGACAGCCAGAAGTGCCACTCCACCAGGCGCATGGAATACATGCGCTCGCGACCGAACAAAACGGGGATCAGAGCGTAGAGGGCACCGATGGAGATCATCGCTACCCAGCCCAGGGCCCCGCCATGCACGTGGCCGACGGTCCAGTCCGTGTAGTGGGACAGGGCGTTGATGGTCTTGATGGACATCATCGGCCCCTCGAAAGTGGACATGCCGTAGAAGGACAGGGACACGATGAGGAACTTGAGGATGGGGTCGGTGCGCAGCTTATGCCAGGCACCGGACAGGGTCATGATGCCGTTGATCATGCCGCCCCAGGAGGGAGCCAGAAGCATCAGCGAGAAGACCATGCCTAAGGACTGCACCCAGTCGGGCAGCGCAGTGTAGTGCAGGTGGTGCGGACCCGCCCACATGTAGAGTGAGATCAGGGCCCAGAAATGCACCACCGACAGGCGATAGGAGTAGATGGGTCGCCCCGCCTGCTTGGGCACGAAGTAATACATCATGCCCAGGAAGGCGGCTGTGAGGAAAAAACCCACCGCGTTATGCCCGTACCACCACTGCACCATGGCATCCATGGCCCCGGGGTAGACCGAGTAGGACTTGAACAGGGTCACCGGCATGGACAGGTTGTTGACGATGTGCAGCACGGCGATGGTGAGGATATAGGCGCCGAAGAACCAGTTGGCCACGTAGATGTGCGCCACCCGGCGTTTCATGATGGTGCCGAAGAACACGATGGCGTAGGCCACCCACACCACGGCCACCAGGATGGCGATGGGCCATTCCAGCTCCGCGTACTCCTTGCCCATGGTCATGCCCAGGGGCAGGGTAATGGCCGCCAGCACGATCACCGCATTCCAGCCCCAGAAGGTGAAGGCCGCCAGCCCGTCGCTGAACAGCCTCGCCTGGCAGGTGCGCTGGACGATGTAATAAGAGGTGGCGAACAGTGCCGATCCGCCGAAGGCGAAGATCACCGCATTGGTGTGCAGGGGCCTGAGTCGTCCGTAGCTGAGCCAGGATGTCTCGAAATTCAGCTGCGGCCAGACCAGCTGCGCCGCGATCAAGACCCCCACCGTCATGCCGACGATGCCCCAGACGATGGTCATGATGGCGAACTGCCGGACCACCTTGTAGTTGTAGGTCTGTGTTTGCTCCATGGAGCGTCCCCCTATCGAAATAGCCGCGCGCATCGAGCGACCCGCGAAACCGAAAGTTCCCGGAGAGAACTATTAGCCAATCTCGATAGAGGGTAGTTGATACAGGTCAATAAGCGGGGTGGTCGGGCTGGTTTTAAGGCGTTTAACCACGAAGCTCACGAAGGGCACGAAGCTTATTTCTGGAAGGCAGGGTTCTCGCAAAGACGCAGAGGGCGCCAAGAAGATCTATCAAACGAGAATGCTTTGCGTTCTCTGCGTCTTGGCGAGAGTCATTATCCGGGGTTTCCCAAGGGCACGTAGCAAGAACCGTGAACTTTCTGATACCCCTTCGTGCCCTTCGTGTGCTTCGTGGTGAATCGTCCTTTCCAGCACAAACCCGCTCAGGTCAAACCGGAATCGCCCGTCTGCAGGCCCGCCCAGAGCCGCGGCCAGTCGAAACACGGACCCGGGTCGGTCTTGCGGCACGGGGCGATGTCGGAATGTCCGGCCACGGCGTCCGGGGCGATGCCTGGGTAGGCCTCCCGCAGGGCCAGAATGACCCCGGTGAGGCGTTCGTATTGCACCGGCTCGAAGGGCAGCTCGTCGCAGCCTTCCAGCTCGATGCCGATGGAAAAGTCGTTGCAGCGCTCCCGCCCCTGCCAGCAGGAGGCCCCCGCGTGCCAGGCGCGGCAGTGAAACGGCACGTATTGAACGATCTGCCCGTCCCGGCGGATGAGCACATGGGCCGAGACCTCAAGCCCCGCGATCTCCTGGAAATAGGGATGGGCAGCGGGGTCCAGGGAGTTGGTGAAGAGGTGATCGATCCAGGGCCCGCCGAACTCCCCCGGGGGCAGGCTGATGGCATGGACCACCACCAGCTCCGGCGGCGCCTCCCCGGGACGCTCATCGAAATTGGGGGAAGGTACCCGCTCGACGCCTTCCAGCCAGCCGCTGACAACATCCACCCTCAAGTCGGTCTCCTTCTTCATGGCGCCTCCCCTGGCGGACGGGCCAGGGTCTCGCCCACCGCCGCGCGGATGCGCTCCGGGAGGGGCTCGGCATGGAGGGGGGCGTGGTAATGCCCGTCCCGGTAGAGAAACAGGCTGGGCAGATGGAACACCTCGAACTCCCGGGCCAACCCCGGATCCCGGGCCGCATCCACCTCGAACACCGCCCAGGGCGCCCCCGCCGTCACCATGTCCACGAGCACCCCTTTCACCCGCCGGCAGGCCCCGCAATCCGGCCCCGTGAAGACCACCAGGGCCGTGCCCGGGGTCTCGGCCAGGACGTGGTGGAAGTTGAACTGATCAAGGGTTTGCACCCTTTGAAGTGTGAAGGGTGAATTGGGAAGTGGGAACCCCCCCTCCCCAACCCTCCCCCGCGTTGCGGGGGAGGGGGTATAAGCAGGCGAGCCGTCTACCTCTGCTCACCACGGAGAACATATGCATAAGTACCTTATGCCTCCACCTTGCCAGGCAGAACTTGAACGCATGGCGTCGCCCTCACGCTGATCGGACCGGGCCACGGAGCATTTTCCCCCTCCCCCTCATGGGGGAGGGCCGGGGTGGGGGTGGTTTAGCTTCCCACTTCACAATTCGCCCTTCCCCTTTAGCCCCACTACACCGAATCCCACTCCCCTTCAAGGCCCCGCCTTCCAGTACAATCGCCCGCCCATGAGTACCCGCATCCCCCCTGCCCTGAACCCCCAGCAACGCGCCGCCGTCGAGCACGTGGACGGCCCGCTGCTGGTGCTGGCCGGCGCCGGCTCCGGCAAGACCGGCGTGATCACCCACAAGATCGCCCACCTGATCCGCGACCGGGGCATGGACCCCAAGCGCATCGCCGCCATCACCTTTACCAACAAGGCGGCCAAGGAGATGAAGGCCCGGACATCGAAGCTGCTGGAGCGGGACGAGTCCAAGGGGCTCACAGTCTCCACCTTCCACACCCTGGGGCTGAACTTCATCCGCCGGGAACTGAAGACCCTGGGCTACAAGGCCGGCTTCTCCATCTTCGACGCCGCCGACAGCCTGTCCCTGCTCAAGGAACTCACCTTCCGGGGCGACGATCCCACGGACCCGGAGCCGGCCCGCCACCAGATCAGCCGCTGGAAAAACGACCTGATCACCCCGGAACAGGCCATCTCCACCGCCGCCGATGCCAGGGAGGCCACCCAGGCCCGGCTCTACGCCGCCTACGTGCGCTCGCTCAAGGCCTACAACGCCGTGGACTTCGACGACCTGATCGTCCAGCCGGTGCGCCTCCTTGAGGAGAACGCCGACGTGCGCGAACGCTGGCAGAACCGCACCCGCCACCTGCTGGTGGACGAATACCAGGACACCAACACCTGTCAGTACCGCCTGGTGCGCCTGCTGGTGGGGGTGGACGGCGGGCTCACCGCCGTGGGCGACGACGACCAGTCCATCTACGCCTGGCGCGGCGCCCGGCCGGAGAACCTGGCCGCCCTTCAGAAGGACTACCCGCGCCTGAAGGTCATCAAGCTGGAGCAGAACTACCGCTCCACCAACCGCATCCTGCAGACCGCCAACCAGCTGATCGGTAACAACCCCCACGTGTTCGAGAAGCGTCTCTGGAGCGCCCTGGGCGAAGGCGAACCCATCCGCATCCTGCCTTGCAACGACGGCGACCAGGAGGCCGCTCGGGTGGTCTCCGAGATCATGAAACACAAGTTCAAGCACCGCACCGAGTACCGGGACTACGCCGTCCTGTATCGGGGCAACCACCAGTCCCGGGTGTTCGAGAAGCTGCTGCGGGAACACAACATCCCCTACAAGGTGAGCGGCGGCCAGTCCTTCTTCGAGCGCGCCGAGGTCAAAGACGTGATGGCCTACCTACGCCTGCTGGCCAACCCCGACGACGACACCGCCTTCCTGCGCATCGTCAACGTGCCGCGCCGGGAGATCGGCCCCTCGACCCTGGAAAAACTGGGCGAGTACGCCACCGAGCGCCACGTGAGCCTGCTCACCGCCTGCTTCGAGATGGGCCTGGTCGAGCGCCTGCCCGCCCGCGCCGTGCAGCGCCTGCAGGGCTTTGCCGACTGGCTGCTGGAATTCGGCCGCAAGGCCGAGGAAGGCGACCCCGCCAAGGTGGCCCGGGCGCTCATCGGCGAGCTCCACTACGACGACTGGCTGCTGGACCAGACCCGGGACGCCAAGGCCGCCACCCGGCGCATGGACAACGTCAACGAGGTGCTGGACTGGATGACGCGCCTGTCCAAGGAAGGCGCCGAGGATGGCAAGGACATCAGCGAGATCGTGCGTCACATGACGCTGATGGACATCCTCGACCGCGCCGGCGGCGAGGACGACTCCGACGGCGTGCACCTGATGACCCTGCACGCCGCCAAGGGCCTGGAATTCCCCCACGTGTTTCTCGTCGGAATGGAAGAGGAACTGCTGCCCCACCGGGTGAGCCTGGAAGAAGACGGCCTGGAAGAAGAACGGCGTTTGGCCTACGTGGGCATCACCCGCGCCAAGCTCAGCCTCACCCTCACCTACGCCCGCAAGCGCACCCGCTTCGGTGAAGAGATGGACTGCGAACCCTCCCGCTTCATCGAGGAACTGCCCCGTGAGCACCTGGACTGGCCCGACGCCAAGCCACCCGACCCGGAAGAGGCGCGCATCACCGGCAAGGCGCACCTGAGCAACCTGAAAAGCCTGTTGTCCTGAGCCATTACGCGCGCTTCATAGGGCGGCCCATGGCCGCCTGCCAACGACGGGCACGGCCCCTGCCCCGAAAGTCCACCAATTCCGATGATTTGCCGAGAATAGCGGCGCGTGCTTATGCTGGCACATGTCGCTTCCGGCCGGTCACCCCCCGATGCACGCCCCAAACCTGCCTTCAAACAACAAACTTTCGACCCGAACATCCCACGTGAGGCTAGGGGCGACAAGGCCTGAACCCACCCCATCAAGAGCCGATACCCATGCCCGATACCTTTGAAGACCTGAAGCTGCGCCTGCGCCAGTTCGCCATCGACAGGGACTGGGAGCAGTTCCATTCACCCAAGAACATGGCCATGGCGCTGATCGGCGAGGCCGGTGAACTCATTGAGCACTTTCAATGGCTCACCGAGAAACAGAGTGACGAACTCCCGCCCGGGAAGCTGGAAGAGGTGCGCCTGGAGATGGCGGACATCCTCATCTACCTGATCCGCCTCTCGGACCGTTTGGGCGTGGACCTCCTGCAGGCCGTGGAAGACAAGATCGTCCTCAACGAGCAGAAGTACCCGATAGAGAAGGTGCGGGGCAGCGCGAAGAAGTACACCGAGTACTAGCTGCCCGGGATTTCACCGCGGGCGGACTGAACCGCCTCGGGTATCGCGGAGGCTTCAACTCTTGAAAGAATGGAGCCATGAACAAGTCAAACAAGTTTTCACCTGAGGTCCGTGAGCGGGCGGTGCGGCTGGTACAGGAACATTGCGGAGAGTACCCATCTCTGTGGGCGGCCGTGGAGTCGATTGCTGCAAAGATCGGCTGCGTGCCACACACGTTGCTGGAGTGGGTCAAGCGTGCCGAGGTCGATGCCGGAGCGCGCCCAGGCACGACCACGACCGACTGATGCAGCCCCTGGGGTATATTCCGCCCGCAGAAGCTGAGGCAAACTACTACCGGCAACTCACCAGTCAGGCCGCGATGGCGGCTTGACTTAAACCAACCAGCCTCCGCAATTCCCGGGGCGGTTCATCCAACCGGACCGAGCAGGAATTATTCACATGATTGATACGAACAAGTTGCTGGAGCAGTTCATGGGTGGCAGCGCTGGCTCAAATGCTGACACGCCGAAGCCGGCCACAGGCCGCGGTGATTTTGTCAAAGGCGCGGCAGCCGGCGGCATTCTGGGCCTGCTTTTGGGCAGTAAAAAGGTTCGCAAGATGGCCGGCGGCGTTGTCGCATACGGTGGTGCCGCCGCTGCCGGCGCACTGGCTTACAAGGCCTATCAGAACTGGCAACAAGGAAAACAGGCGGCCACAGCTCCGGTGGCGACCCGCACGGACATGAACCATGTAGATCCACGGTTTCTGCCCGCAGCCATTGACAGCAGCGGAGAGAATTTTTCACTCACTCTGATCACAGCCATGATTTCGGCCTCCAAGGCGGACGGCCACATCGACGCCAGTGAACAGGCCGCCATCTTTAATCAGGTGGACAAGCTGTCGCTCGATGCCGAAAGCAAGGCTGTGGTGTTCGACCTTCTGCGCAAGCCAGTGGACATCGACGCCCTGGTCGCTTCAGTGCGAGGTATCGAACAGGCATCGGAGGTTTATCTGGTCACGCGACTGGCCATCGACGTGGACCACCCGGCCGAGCGCGCCTATCTGGACGCCCTGGCGCATCGTCTGAACCTGCCCCGTGAATTGGTGTTGCACTTGGATCATCAGGTGGAGGGAGCTCAATAACCGATAGCGACAAAGGGGTTGGTGACAAATAATTCTCAGTTGTCACCAACCCCTTTTGTCCTTTCTATTCCCTATGGATCTTTAAAGCGGCCGGCCATTTGACTGCAAAAATCGTGGTTACAAGGCCTATGCGGACCACGGACGCATCCGCAGCCTGGGCCGCATTGCCGGCTCCTGCCTACAGGTGCACGAACTGCTCATGCGGCGCCCGATCCGGAATATCGGCGACACCGCCACCGATCTCGGCATCAACCGAGAGATCACCGGAAAAAAGCGCAACCGACTGTTTGTCTACGACGAATATCTCAAGCGACTCTCCGAAGGCACCGACCCGCTTGCATAAGTATCTTGTGGTACCTGCGAGTCTCAGGGAACTCTAGTTGCGGGCTCGAACCTGCACAAGCGACTGATAACATGGGAAAAACGCCTGAGAACAGCCCGATTTCGGCCTTAAAGCCATGATTTCAGGATCGAAATGGCGACCCTAAGTACCGAAGACCGGCACCTGGCCTCTGTGCGGCTTACATGCACCCATTCAAGGGATGAAGATGGCCGGATAAGGGGCATTTTCTCGCCGGATCAAGGCCCCTTCTTCCTTTATGACAATAACTTGGCCTGATCCGCCCCCGCGCCCCGCAGCCGGGTAACACCGGCCGGGGCCGTGCCATACTCAGCAGGCGCGTTGCACGCGCACACCGCTCACTGGACGTCCCTATCAGGTATCGCCATGCCCCGAAAACTGACCGACAACATGACACGGCGAATCCGCGCCATTCAGGTCTCCACCCGGCAAACCGGCTACACGGCACCCGGGGTCTACGTACAGGAAACACCGCTCATTCCACCCACCCTTCAGGGCGCGAACCTCTCGGCCGCCGCCTTTGTCGGTCTTGCCGGCCAGGGCCCCCTGGACACGCCCGTCGCCCTGGACAGCTTTGCCGCCTTCACGGCCAGCTTCGGCACGCACACCCCGGGGCACCTGGCCGAGGCCGCCCGCGCGTTCTTCGCCAACGGCGGGCGGCGCCTGTACCTGCTGCGCCTGGCCCAGATGCCCCAAGACACTGTCACGACACAGACCGCCCTCTCTGCCCTGGACAACCTCCATGACCTCGGCCTGCTGGCCCTGCCCGGGATCAGCGGCACCGTGACCCTTCAGGCAGCGGCCGACTATTGCGAGAGGCGGCGGCAGTTGCTGCTGGTGGCCGACTGCCCGGCCTCGGCCCCGGTGGAACAGGTACGCGGCCAGGCTGCGGCCCTGCGGAGCAGTCACATCGCCCTCTACTGTCCCTGGCTTCGGGTCGCGCCCCAAGGAACGGCGGTGCCGCCCTCGGGTGCCCTGGCTGGTCTGCTGGCCCGCCAGGAGCTGAGCGGACGGCTCTGGAAGGCACCCGCCGGCGTGGACTCGGCCCTGGCCGATGTGACAGCACTGGAGACCGAGTACAGCAATCACGACCTGCAAGCGTTGGTGCCTGAGAACATCAACCCCCTGCGCAAGCTGTCCGGTCGCTTCCTGGTCTGGGGCGCACGCACCCTGAGCGCCAACCCGGAATTCCGCTATGTGAACGTGCGGCGCTTCTTCTGCTTCGTCGAGGCCTCCGTGAGGCATGGCATTCCGTGGACAGGATTCGACGCCAGCGAACCTGCCACCTGGCAGGCGGTGTGCGCAGGCATCAGGGACTTCCTCCACGACCAGTGGCGGGCCGGCGCCCTGCAGGGCAACAAGCCCGAGGAGGGCTTCTTCGTGCGCTGCGACAGCAGCACCATGACCCAGACCGACATGGCCAACGGCGAGCTGGTGATCGTGATCGGCCTGGCGATGCTCAAGCCGGCGGAGTTCACCATCCTGCACATCCGCCAATCCACCCGCGCCGCTCCCTGACACCGCACGCGGCCGCCCCCCAGCGATATCTGTCGCCTGGGCCCCAACCGAAAAGCCAACCGCGAAGGGC
This sequence comes from Thioalkalivibrio sp., assembly GCA_046260855.1. GTDB lineage: Bacteria > Pseudomonadota > Gammaproteobacteria > Ectothiorhodospirales > Ectothiorhodospiraceae > Thioalkalivibrio_A. The sequence continues at coordinate 2,154 of JBHEOJ010000075.1, read as the reverse complement.
GCAAAGGGTTCTTCCCACAGGATTCCTTCGCGTCCTTTGCGCATCCCTTCGCGCCCTCGGCGGTCCGCTTTTCCGGCGGATCACGGGGTCGGACCTGAACAAGTCACTGACAACAGAGGAAAAGACACCTGAAAACAGCCCGATTTTGGCCTTAAAGCCGCCATTTCAGGACCGAAATTGCGGCCCTAAGCACCGATGACCGGCATCAGACCTCTGTGCGGCTTACAGAACCGATTCAAGCGGTGAAATGGGCCGTGTAAGGGATGATTTTGCCCAAGATAAAGGCCCACTCTTCATGCTTATCAATGACTTGGCCTGGTCCGACCCCCGCCCACCCGGGTCCGACTCCAGCCCAATACTTCCAATAACACTTTCGACCTCTATCGCTTCATACAGACGGCAGAGCAGCTTACTTATGCAAACAAAGTTGCATATGACTCAAGCCCACCCGCAGTTACGCAACTTTACATAGTCAAAATTGCATAACGCCCCACCCTCTCCTAAACTCCAGCATCATGGAACGCACAACCGGCCGCTACATCGAGTCCACCCTTACCGGTGAGCCCTACCGGGCCTTCATCCCCGCGCCCCTGCCGCCTGATCCCCCGATACAACTCAGCCCTGAACTCCTCAATCTGCTTGAAAAGGCAAACCGGGCCCTGGGGCGCCTGGATGGCGTTGCCGACGTGCTGCCCGATGCTGACTTGTTCGTCTACCAATACGTCCGCAAGGAGGCCGTCCTCTCATCCCAGATAGAAGGCACCCAGTCCTCACTCTCCGACCTCCTGCTGTTCGAGATGGACGAGGCGCCCGGCGCACTGCTTGATGACGTCAAGGAGGTGTCGAACTACGTTCGCGCCCTGAATCACGGGCTGGAAAGGATACGCGAGGGCTTCCCGCTATCCCTTCGCCTGCTTCGGGAAATCCATGCCGTCCTGTTGGACCAGGGCAGAGGCGCGGAAAAGCAGCCAGGGGAGTTTCGTCGAGCCCAGGTCTGGCTGGGCGGAAACACCCCCGGAAAAGCGACCTTCGTGCCGCCGCCACCGGATCACCTGATGGCCTGTCTCGACCCATTCGAGCGCTTCCTGCATGACGATCCGATCGCCATGCCGGTCCTGCTCAAGGCGGCACTTGCCCACGTCCAGTTCGAGACCATCCACCCCTTTCTCGACGGTAACGGGCGCCTTGGCCGACTCCTGATCACCTTGCTGCTCCTGAATGAGAAGGTGCTCAACGCCCCACTGCTTTACCTCAGCCTCTATTTCAAGACCCGTCGCAGCGAGTATTACGACCGCCTGCAGCAAGTCCGGCTTCGCGGAGACTGGGAGGGCTGGCTGGGCTTCTTCCTGCAGGGCATCTTCGAAACTGCCCAGCAGGCAGTCACCACCGCGCGCGAGCTCCTGCGGGTCTTCGAGACGGACCGCGAACGCATCCGCAGCCTGGGCCGCATTGCCGGCTCCTGCCTGCAAGTGCACGAACTACTCATGCGGCGCCCGATCCGGAACATCACTGACACCGCCACCGATCTCGGCATCAACCGGACCACGATCTCCAACTGCTTTCAGGCCCTGCAGGCCGCCGGCATCACCCGAGAGATCACCGGAAAAAAGCGCAACCGACTGTTTGTCTACGACGAATACCTCAAGCGACTCTCCGAAGGCACCGACCCGCTTCCATAAGATTCTTGTGGTAACTTCGCATCTCAGGGAAACAAGGCAGCAGGACACGGCATGGCGCCACAACCCGAACAACAAGCGCGCAGGGAGATCGACCGGCTACTCACCGCCGCCGGCTGGTCCGTGCAGGACGCCGACAAGGCCAGTATCCATGCCGCCCGGGGCGTGGCCATCCGCGAGTTTCCGCTGCCCGCCACGGCTTCGCCGACTACCTCCTATACATCGACGGCCAGGCCGCCGGGGTGATCAAAAGGCCGAGTGGATACGTGAGCTGAAGGCCATGCCTCCTTCTGAGGCACGTGAGCGGTGTCTACGCGAAGCCGAAGCGTGGCTCACAGCACACCCAAGCATAGAAAAATTCTAACATACTGATAAAAAAGGCTAAGTGCCCCACATGGTTGAAAACTTCACCTCCCACGCGACCTTCATCTGGTCCGTCGCCGACCTGCTCCGGGGCGACTTCAAGCAATCCCAGTAC
>JBHEOJ010000074.1:0-10954 GCA_046260855.1 Thioalkalivibrio sp. | reverse complement strand
CGGTCCTTGCCAAGGGCTTGCCATTGCCTGCGGCCCGCGCCTTGCCTTGGGTCTTGTGCGGGGCTCTGAAATGCAACGAATCTCTGACTCAGGACACTAGTCCGTCCTTTCAGAACCCCAGATCCACCAGCCGCAGCCACTGCCCGTCCAGTTCGAATTCAGACCACAGTTGCGCCAGGGTGCGGCCCAGGACCGGGTGGCGCAAGTCCGGGGCAATGTCGGCCAGGGGGCCAAGCAAGAAGGCGTGATGCAGGATCTCGTCACGGGGCAGCTCGAAGGTCCCGGTCTCCAGGACCAGGTCCCCGTAAAGCAGCAAGTCCAGATCCAGGGTGCGGGGCTTGAATCCGTTGCTGTCGGCGGTGCGTCCCCGCTCACGCTCGATGGCCTTGAGGTCCAGGACCACCTGCTCAGGATCACGGGAAGTATCGAGACCCACCACCAGGTTGAGAAAGGGCTCCCCGTCAAAGCCCACGGCGGCGGTCTCGTAGACCGGCGAGACGATCAATGCCCCGAACCGCTCCTTCATCGTCTGGACCGCGGCCCGCACATGGGCCTCCCGGTCCACGTTGCTGCCGACACTCACATAGGCACGAACCAAACGCTCAGCCCCGCTCGCCGCGCTCGATGGTGACCCCCACCTCGCGACTGCCCCGCACCGCCCCGGGCTTGCCCAGGGTCAGGCGCAGCCAGGGCACGGAGAACTCGGTCATGACCGTTTGGGCAATCCGCTCCGCCAGGGCCTCCACCAGGGTCAACTCGTTGTTTTCCACCAGGTCAATGATGCGCTTGGCCACGGACTTGTAGTCCAGCACATCCTCGATCCGGTCACTGCTGGCCCCGGCGCGGATGTCCGTGCCCATCTCCAAGTCAAGGCGCACCTGCTGGCGGATCTGCTGTTCCCAGTCAAAGATCCCGATGGTGGTTTCAATTCGCAAATCACGTATGTATACGATGTCCATAAGATCACTGATACAAGATTCAAGTGGCAAGAGACAAGGAAAAACTCGAAAATCTTGTCTCTTGCATCTTAGACCTTGCCTCTGGCGCCCTGCGCCTGCTATCCTTCGCCGCTTTCCTGAATTCAGGCCCGATTTCGTTTGGAGCAAGTACCATGGCCCGAGTGTGTCAGATCACGGGTAAACGTCCCGTCACAGGCAACAACGTCTCTCACGCGCATAACAAGACGCGTCGTCGTTTCCTGCCCAACCTGCACAACCACCGTTTCTGGGTGGAGAGCGAGAACCGCTGGGTGAAGCTGCGCATCAGCAGCAAGGGCCTGCGCATCATCGACAAGAAGGGCATCGACGCGGTGCTCTCCGACCTGCGGGCCCGCGGCGAAAAATTCTGAGGAGCTAGACCATGGCGAAGGGTGTACGTGACAAGATCAAGCTGGTATCCAGTGCCGGAACCGGGCACTTCTATACCACCACCAAGAACAAGCGCAACATGCCTGACAAGATGGAGATCAAGAAATATGATCCCGTCGTACGTCAGCACGTGATGTACAAGGAAGCCAAGATCAAGTAACTGATCCCGGTGTTCTTGTGAGAAAGCCCGGCATCGCCGGGTTTTTTTTACGCCTGCGGATCTCTCGCCGTAAAGACGAATCTCTCTCACCAAGACGCCAAGGCGCAAAGAAAACACTATCTGGGAAGGTTTCCCCTTATCCCCATGGCTCTGTGAGAGAATTCTGTTTTCCTGCATTCAGGTCAACCCATGTCCTCTCACGAGGGCGGGGGGCTGTTTCTGTCAATAAGCCTTTCTTCGTGCCTTTGCGTCTCGGCGAGAGAAATATTTTTTAAGAACCAAGGAGTAACTCATGTCAAAGGTCGGACTGCTGGGCACGGGCCTGATGGGTGTGCCCATGGGCGAGGCGCTGATGCGTGCGGGGCACGAACTGCGGGTGTACAACCGTACACGTGAACGGGCACAGCCGTTGCTGACGGCGGGTGCGCGCTGGGGGGATTCACCGTCCCGGGTGCTGGCGGACGCCGAGGTGGTGGTGCTCATGCTCAGCGACCGGACCGCCATCGAGGCGAGCCTGCTGTCTGATGAATCCCGCGCGCAGCTCGCCGGGCGTACGGTGATCCAGATGGGCACCATCGCCCCCAATGAGAGTCGTGCCGTGGGCGATGCCGTCGTCGAAGCCGGGGGTGTGTATCTTGAGGCACCGGTGCTGGGCAGTATCCCGGAGGCCAAGGCCTCCACGCTTCTGGTCATGGTGGGCGCGGATTCGGCCGAGAGCTTTGAGCAGTGGCGCGATTTATTCACCGCCTTCGGGCCGAACCCATTACATGTGGGCAAGGTAGGCCAGGCAGCGGCGCTCAAGCTCGCCTTCAACCAGCTCATCGCCAGCCTCACCACCGCCTTCTCCCTGAGCCTCGCCCTGATCCGTCGTGAAGGGGTGTCTGTGGATCTGTTCATGGACATGCTGCGGGAAAGCGCGCTTTACGCACCCACCTTCGACAAGAAACTGGATCGCATGCTCAAGAGGGATTTCTCCAAGCCCAACTTTCCCGTGAAGCACATGCTCAAGGACGTGAACCTGGTGGCCCTGGCCGCCCGGGATGCGGGGGTCGATGCGGGCCTGCTGGAACCGGTGCGGGAGAACCTGCAACGGGTCATGTCCGAGGGACACGGCGATGAAGACTACTCCGCCCTCTATCTCGGTCTGGAACAGCGTAAGCCGGATCGCCCCTAGCAGGCTGTTGAAGAAGCCTCTGGCCGCATAGCACCCCGACGCCGCGGCTGTCGATAAATAAGCGCACAACCGGGGCCGTGTCCTGGGTCAAATCCGGGATCAACGACTCCGTCATATTTTCCTGTCCAGGCATATCTCCCTGATCCGGGCAGGGATATGCTAGGGGTCTTCATCACCGGATTGATCCATGAGTAGGTATCGTTTTGCGCCCTCATGCCAGCGACCCGGCCAGTCACTCCAGTCCTGATGCCGCCTCCACAACATGCGCCTCCCGTTGAATAACGTGCACCGTCTGCTGCTCATCATTGCCCTGCTGCCATGGTTCGCCATCGCCACAGCACAGGACACGGACGGCCCCGTTGACCCCGTCCTGTCGGTGGTCTCGTCTGAGCAAATGCTTGAATTGCGTGCAACGCTGCAGGACAGTCGTGCGCGCCTGCTGCAGATGGCGGAGGCAATCGACACTACACAGGCGCAAGCCTGGCTGGAGGGCAGTGCAGCGGAGCGCTATGCCGGACGCATGGCGGCGATAGACGAGGCTTCGGCAGAGCACGGCATATGGCAGGCCACCCTCGACCTGGAGACGGAAGGCGCCGAGCGCCTGCGTGGTGCCCTGGAACGGGCGGAGCTGGTCCGGACATCGGGGGAGCGTGTCGACGAGGCCGTACAGCGCATCACCCTGATGCTCGGCACCCAGCAGCGCACCGGGGACGAAACAAGCCTGTCTGCCATCGAGGCGGCTATCGCGGCGCTGGAACGGCGTCGCGCCCAGGTGTCGCTGGAGCAGGAACAGAAGCGCCAGACCCTGGATCGTCTCGCAACCCAGGCGCGCACCCAGGCGGAGCTAATGGAACGCCTGCGTCAGGAACTCGCGGCCGGTCCTGCTGCTACGCCCTGGGGGCCGCTGGAAGAGGCGGCGCTTTCCGATGTCCTGGCCGCCTGGGGACAGGCCCAGGCGAGACGGGCAGAGGCACGCCTGCTCGCGGCACAACTGGATGGGCAGACGGCCGGACCGCGCATGGAAATCTTGCGCCTCGAGCTGGACGTCATGGAGACCGAAGGGCAATGGCTGGCCCAGCGCATGGGTCAGCTGTCCACGGAATACACGCAGCGCACCGGCGAGGAACTGCGTAGTTTGCGTGATGATATCCGCACCGTGACGGAGCGCGAGCCCGAGGTCGCGCAACGATACGGTACCGAGATCGAGGCCCTGCTCAAGCGCATTGATCGCATCGCCCAGGTACAGGCCCGCGTGGGTGAGCTGCAGGCCGAGCGGGAGCGCTACACCCAGATGGAGGCCGATCTTACCCAGACCCTGGCCGGCGTACGCGAGCGGCTGGAGATCGGCGGCTTGACCGATGTGCTCGGCGGCTTGCTGATGGAAGAGGAACGTCGGGTGCGCAAGCTCACGGACCTGCGTAGCACGCTGCGTGATCTGGAGCGGGAGAATGTTCAGTCGCGACTGAACACTATCACCGTGCGTGACGAGCTGCGCGCAGTGCCGGCGGTACCGGTGCTCAACGATGACCGTGCCCGTTACGAGATCATCGGCCTGCAGCGCCAGGTGATAGAGATCGAGCTGCAGGCCGATGAGCAGCTGACCGAGCAGTTGCGCAATGCCGAGGTGCGGTTGCGCACCGTGGTCGAGCGTGTAGACGAACTGGCCGAGGTGCTGCGCGAGTCGCTGCTCTGGTGGCCCAGTCATCAGCCGGTGGGGCTTGAATGGGTCAGACACGTCCTGCCGGCCCTGCTGATATTTCTGGACCCCGGTGCCTGGAAGCAGATCCACAGTGCCATCTTCGCTGTGACTGTCGGTGCGCCGCTTGGCACTCTCCTGACCCTGCTGCTGGCGGCGGGATTGTTCCTGAGTGGGCGTCGTGTACATAAACAACTGGCGAGGATCGCAGAGAAGACCGCGCATCCCTTCAGCGACCGGATGGGGCTGACCTTCAAGGCGGTAGGCTGGAGCCTGTTGCGTGTCCTGCCCGTGCCGGTCCTGCTGGCCTCCATCGGCTATCGCCTGCAGCAACTGCCTGACATCGGCCCAGGCGTCGAGGTGCTGGCCGTGGTGCTGTTCGGCGCTGCGCTCTGGTGGCTGGTGGGCCACCTGTTTCTACTGTTTTCTAGCAATAAGGGCGTCGGCATGGCCCACTTCCAGTGGAACCCGCTGGTCGTGCGTCGCCTGCGCCGTCACCTGACCTGGTACATGCCGCTGCTGCTGATGATGGCCGTGTTCCTGGCGTTGACCTTTGGTCACCAGAACGAACTGTTGCCAGATGTGTTCGGGCGTCTCGGACTGTTGGCGATCACGTTCCTGTCCGGTCTCTTCGCCTGGCAGATGTTGGCGCCGCGAACGGCGTCCGAGGCCAGCGAGCAACAGGAGCGTCGGCGTCGTCTGGTACGTATCGTACTGGCGGCGTTTGCCCTGGGATTGCTGAGTCTTATCCTTGCCGGCTATCTGCTCACCGTGGCAGTGCTGCTGGACCGCACCATCAACACCGTGATCGTAGTGGCCGGCGTGTGGCTTGGCTATAGCTTCGCGACCCGAGCCCTGCTGCTCAGCGAATCCCGCCTGATCCTGCGCCGCATGCGCGAGCAAAAGGAGAAGGCCGCGGCCATGGAGGGTAGCTCGGCTGTGGGCGAGGGTGCGGTGATCGACATGCCCGAGCCCCATCTGAGCCTTAAAAACATCAACCAGCAGACCCGCTCCCTGCTGCGGGTCATCGCGGGAGCGGCCCTGGTGCTGGGGCTTTTATGGGTCTGGGCCGAGATCCTGCCCGCGCTCACCTGGCTTGAGCGCGTGACCCTGTGGTCACGCACCATTGCCGTCGGCGAGACCGAGATCCTGAGTCGCGTAAGCCTGCAGGACTTCCTGCTGGCGATCTTCCTGGGTGTGATCTTCACACTGGCGGCGCGCAACCTGCCGGGCCTGGTGGAGATTCTGCTTTCGCGCAGCACCCAGATGGATGCCTCGGGCCGCTACACCGTAACCACACTGCTGCGCTATGTGCTGGCGGTAGTGGCGGTCATCAGCGTGTTCTCCCTGCTGGGACTGCGCTGGAGCGAATTGCAGTGGATGGTCGCGGCCCTGAGCCTGGGCCTGGGCTTCGGTCTTCAGGAGGTGGTGGCCAACTTCGTCTCAGGAATTATCATGCTGTTCGAGCGCCCGGTGCGCGTCGGCGATACGATTACCATCGGTGAATACAGCGGCACGGTGGCCAGAATCCGCACCCGCGCCACCACCATCGTCGACTGGGATAACCGCGAGATCGTGGTGCCCAACAAGAACTTCATCACAGAGCGACTCATCAACTGGACGCTGTCCGATACCATGACCCGCATCGTGATTCCGGTGGGCGTGAGCTACGACGCCGATGTGGATGAGGTGATGGATACCCTGAAGTGCATCGCAGAGGAAAGCCCGCTGGTGCTGAAGGACCCGGCGCCCACGGTGCTGTTCCTGAGTCTCGGCGACAGCACCCTGAGCTTCGAACTGCGCGTCTACGTCAATCAGATGAAGGACCGCTTGATCACCATCAGCGAACTGCACCGGTCCATCATCAGGAATTTTCGCAGCAGGGACATCGAGATCGCCTACCCGCAGATGGACCTCCACGTGCGCGACCTGCCCCTAATCAGGCGTGCGGGCCAGGGACAACCGGAACCGCCCAGTCCAGATCCGCAGGCCGGCTGAGTTTTCTTATCGGGAAAGCTTGGCGTTGTGAACGCAGAGAGCGTGAAGACGCAGAGGACGCGATGATCAGCACAATAAAAGGTCTTCGCGCTCTCTTCGTCTTTGCGCCCTGCGCCCTCTGCGTGATACACCGAACCCAACCAATTCACCGCACTTCGCTGAGAAGCCGCTGTGCCAGCCGCTCCGATTGCCCTGCGTAGCCGCCGCCGAACAGGTTGTAGTGGTTGAGCAGGTGATAGAGGTTGTAGAGGTCCTTACGCACCTGGTAGCCCGGGTCCATGGGCCAGGTGGCGTGGTAGGCGTCGTAGAAGCGTTGCCCCGGTCCGCCGAATAGCTCAGTCATGGCCAGGTCCGTCTCCCGGTCCCCAAAGTACACCGCTGGGTCGTAGATCACAGGGCTTCCTTCCAGGTCTGCGCCCCAATTGCCGCTCCACAGATCTCCGTGCAACACCGAGGCCACGGGCCGGTAGCCGTCGAAAAAATCGGGCAGGGCGTCCATCACGACCTCTATCGCCGAGACCATTGTTGATCCGCAGCCCCGTTGCTGTGCCAGCCGAATCTGGTGTCCCAGGCGCTGCTCGCGCCAGAAGTCCATCCAGTCATCCCGCCAGGCATTGGGCTGGGGTGTGGCGCCGATGGTGTTGTCCCGGTGCCAACCGAAACGCAGCGCAGTGTGTTGGTGCATCTGTGCCAGTTCTTCGCCTAAGCGCGCCGCATCCAGTCGCCCGCCCAGATCCAGGGCCTCCATTACCAGAAAGCTTTGCACCCCCTCTACGCCGTGGCAGATAGGTCTGGGTACGCGGATGGCATTCGCCTCGGCCAGTGCCTCAAGCCCCTCCGATTCCGCGGCAAACATGTCCACCAGACGGGCGCTGTTGCGCTTGATAAAGAAACGCCGACCGTCGCAGCCGGTGAGGGTGGCTGCCTCGTTGATGCAGCCGCCACCGGCGCCCTGTTCGGCTGCGAGGCGGAAGGGTGTGCCGGTGGCTTGGGAGATGCGTGATTCGAGGGACGTCATGGGACCAGGCATGAAGGATGAAGGATGAAGGATGAAGGAAAATCCTTCTGCTATGAAGGGGTGTCGATCCCGGGTAGGGCGAGTGCTGCTCATTCGGAGGGATGCGGTACACTGGCGTTTATCATTCAGAGATAAACCGGAGCTTGCAAATGTCCAGACTGCTCGTGCTTGTGAGCTTGTTGTTTACGCTTGTTGCCTGCGGTGGCAGCGACACCGTTCAGGGTGTGGCTGGTACGGTGAGCCTGGATCCGGAACTGGCTGAACAGGTCTCCCCGGAGGAGACCGTGTTCCTGTTCGCGCGCCTGCCCGAGGGTCCGCCCATGCCCCTGGCCATTCAGCGCCTCCAGGTGAAGGATCTGCCGTACCGTTTCCAGCTTGACGACAGCCATGCTATGACCGAGCGCGTGCTGTCCTCGGTCCCGCAGGTGGTCGTGGTCGCCCGTGTGTCCCGCTCGGGCCAGGCCATGCCACGAGCGGGGGATCTGGAGGGGCAAAGTGGTGTGGTGTCAGTGGGAACGGACGGGCTGGAGATTATGATTGGTCGGGTGTTGCAGTGAAATGAGTTGAGTGTACAGCGTAAGCACGTCAGCCAGGGGGTGGCGTGACAGGCGCATGCAGCAATCATCCAGTTAGCAGGGTCAGTCTCATACACAGTCAGGCATCACGCACCTTCGTGAACTAACTAAATGAGGTCAGCTTAATGCAATATTTATCACCAGTTCTCGATCGAGAAACAAACACAGAGAGAACCAAGTACCATCGGGATTCATGGACGTTGGTGCGGTGCCAGGAAACGGGAATCGTCTTCCTGCCCAATCCACCGGAATACTCTGAGCTCGAAGAAGACATTGCATGGGAAAAAACCACCAAGATAGAAAGAGAGCGCCGCAAGAATGATGAACCCATTCTTTCGAATGTCTCGTTATTTTCCAAATACGCGAAGAGAAAATTGTTTCCAAAAAGAAACAAAATGGTTTCTCTAGCTCTCGCTGAGGCGACTAAATTCCCTCGTTCTGGTGTGTTGAGGGTTCTGGATATTGGTTGTGGTACTGGCGGGCATCTGGTTGATATTTATCGTGGATTAAGTGCAAATGGATATAGTATTGAGCCACTCGGTATCGAGGTTTCAAAAGCCATTGCCGCCAGGGCGCAGGAAAAACTTAACGATATAGGCGGTAAGGTCTTCCAGACCAATGCATTTGATGCGGCAGCAGAACTCGATCAGTGCCTTGTTCAAATAATCATCATGAGGTCATTTCTGGAGCATGAACGACATCCTCTACGACTGCTAAAGAGCCTGGCAAAAAATCTTGCTCCAAACGGAGCGATCATTATAAAAGTCCCCAATTACGCTTCTTTGAATCGAGTTGTCAGGGGTAATCGATGGTGTGGATTCAGGTATCCGGATCATGTGAACTACTTCAGCCCGGAAACACTAAGGATATTGGCGGCTGAAGCAGGATTCGTTGTGTCCCGGCAGACTATACTGGATAGATTCCCCATGAGTGACAGCATGTACGCTGTGCTACACAAAAAAACTTTACGCTAGAAATACTGGATGCGAAGCCGCTCACCGTCATTCCCATTGGCTTGCTTGGCGTGAGGGATAACAGAGTAAAGGTGCTTTTCGCGTTGTGGGGGGTGCTGTTGCCATGAACCTTGCGTCGAATGTCTCAGGTGCCAAATACAGTGAAGCTCAGCGCGATATAGATCAGGTAGCAGACAATCAGTATTCCACCTTCCACGCGGCTTAGACGACGTTCTGTGTACAAGAAGGCGAGCAGAAGTAGCGACGTTCCAAGCATGACCCACTGGTCGAACTCCAGGATTCTCCCGTGAATCGGTAGGGGCTGGAGCAGTGCGGAGATGCCCAGAATTCCGAGTAGATTGAATATGTTGCTACCGAGGATGTTGCCAACCGCGACATCGGCATGTCGCCGGATTGCCGCGATCACGGAGATGGACAGTTCCGGAAGCGACGTGCCTAGAGCAACGAGGGTCAAGCCGATAACGGCTTCTGAAACCCCAAAGTGCTCTGCAATCCCAACCGCCCCCGTGAGCAGAACTTGCGATCCACCGATCAATAGCAGCAGGCCAAAAACCACTGCCACTGTGATCCACAATGTCGATTTGGGAAGTGCGGAAAGTTCATCTGCTTCGGCTTGATGGAGCTCGGCTGAGGGTGCTGTGTGATTCCGCTCGGTCCAGTACGCCAGCATCAGGTAAGCGAGCAATGCCAGCAAAAGAATCACGGCATCTGCGCGCCCAAGCACGCTACCACCGGCCAGGACCAGAAACAGGATGCTGGCCCCTACGACCGTGACGGCATCCCGCCTCAGCGCCAGTGGTTTCACCGCCAGCGGCGTGATCAGGGCGCAAATCCCGAGAATCAAAAGAACATTACCGATATTGCTACCAACGACGTTGCCTATGGCGATGTCGGGCTGCCCATTGATGGCCGCATCGACGGAGACCACCAACTCAGGCGCTGAGGTGCCAAAACCAACAATGACGAGGCCGCTTAGTAGTGGCGATACGCCGAGGCGTTTAGCAGCCGCCAGTGAGCCCCGAATCAATGCCTCGCCGCCAGCAGTCAGAAGGCCCACGCCCAGAAGCAGAAACAGTACGTTCAACATGGCTTTATTAGCTATTCAAATGACGGAATACGTGGTCGGGATAGGTTTTTGGCCTGCAGAAAAATTGGACGCTATTCTGTCTGGCAAGCCATTCTTGTCGGTTACCGTTTTGTATTCAACCAGTGTTCGATGTCCTCGGCGCCTGGCAGTCCGATGAACACGGTCCGCCCTTGCTCCGGCGGTGTCGTAGCGTAGCGGGTCGTGCTTGACCCTGAATGACACTGAGGGGTAGAACGTGAAACGAGGTTCGGCGGAATTGATGAAACCTGGACAACCCTTGCCGCGTTCATGTTGAGGAGTTCGAACCTTTGTCGCTTGCTTTCAACATGGCACGAATGCGCTCAATGTGGACTTGAGAATCTTTAGCCCGCTGGGTGATTGATGAGGGAGATTTTTTGTCTTCGTTCTTGCCCATGGTTACGAGCAGGTTCTGGCGCTCCTCAAACATTCTCAGTGCAACCCAGAGAGTTTCTTCAATCTTTGCAGTTTGCTGCGCAAGAAGTACTGAGGAGGTAAACGCATGGCCTGTATGGCAGCGATATCTGAGAATATTGCCTTCTGCAATTTGCCATAACACCCCACCACAGTCCGGACAATTGTAGGGCACCTGATCGCCGAGCGCCTCGACTGAAGGGAGATCGCTTAAAACCCGCTGTGCGATCTTCGCCTCGATCACGATGTCAGCCGGAGGCTTCTTATTCGCCGGTAGTTCTCTGCTCATAAGATCGGATAGCAGCGCCCCCATTTGGGCTACTGGCAAACAATAATCAACGCCAACATTTGCTATTACAGATTTCGGCATATCCGGGGTCGTCGCGTCCGTGGGGTCTTGAGCGATGCAGACTCCACCGCATCTCTTGATGGCCATCATGCCACTGGTGCCATCATCCAGATAGCCTGTAAGG
>JBHEOJ010000073.1:0-11092 GCA_046260855.1 Thioalkalivibrio sp. | reverse complement strand
CTGCTGCTCAATACGGTCTCGAAATCCGCCTGTGCCTCGGCATACCTGCCGTGCCGGGAATGCAGCAGGCCGCTCAGGTACAGGGTCATGGGATGCTCGCGGGACATGGCCCGCATGGCATCGAGATCCTTGCCCGCAGCCTCCAGGTCGTTGAGCTCCACGCGCATCATGGCGCGTCGCAGATGGAGCTCGAACGGATTTCGCGAATAACGGATTGCCTCACCATAGGAGGCCTCGGCCGCTTGCATGTCGCCATTGGCCATGGCGATATCCGCCCGTGTGCGCCACGCTTCCGGTGACTTCGGATCCTGCGCCAAGGCCTTATCCAGCCACTCACTGGCGGCCCCGCGGTCACCGGAGAGCTGCCGGGTCCAGGCCATACCGACCATGGCCTCGGTCAGGTCAGGCACCTGTTCAAGCGCGGCCTGGAAGGACTCGGCCGCGGCCTCGCCCCGGCCACCACCCAGCAGGGCGAGGCCGCGCACCACATGGGCCTGGGCCAGGGACATGCGGTCCGTGGCGTCCACGCCCTCACCCAGGTCCGCCAGGGCCTGGTCATACTGACCCTGCAGCACGCGGGCCCGGGCCAGGGCGACGGAGACCTGCTCCTGGTCCATGCCCAGTTCCCGGGCGCGCAGTATCTCGGCTTCGGCCTGGGTGCCGTCCTGCATCTCCAGGTAGGTCAGACCCAGTTGCCAACGGCCTTCCTGGCTCGAGGGATTTTTCTGCAGGGCGTTCTTGAGCTCGATGACGCTGGCGCGCAGGTCGCCCTGCTGCCGGAATTCGATGCCCCGTTCCAGGTGCTCAGCCTCGGTCATGGCGGTCTGGCCACAGCCGGCCACCAGCCAGAGTGCTGCGATGCCGGCCACCAGGATACCGCGGGTCGTGCGTTTGAAAGATCTGTTCGATGTCGTGGCCATGAGGGCCTCCGTGCTACTAGCGGTTGAGTCCATGTTTTTTGAGCAGGTCGTAGAGCGTCGGGCGGGTAACACCCAGCAGCTCGGCGGCCCGTGAGATATTGCCGTCAACGATCTGAAGCGTACGGCGCAGGGCGCGGGATTCGGCGTCATCCCTGACTTGGCGCAGGTTGAGCATGAGGGGGTCCTGTCCCTCGGAAGACAGTTCCAGGTCCTCGCTGGTGATCTGGGTGCCGTCGGTCATGATGACAGCGCGCTTGATGCGGTTTTCCAGCTCACGCACGTTACCGGGCCAGGCGTGATTTTCGATGGCCTTGAGCGCCTCAGGGGTGAAGCCCTTGACCGCCCGCCCCTGCTCCCGGGCAAAGCGCTCCAGAAATACCCGGGCCAGGAGGTGGGCATCACCACTGCGCTCACGCAGCGGCGGGATGGTGATGGTCATTTCACTGATGCGGTAGAAAAGGTCTTCCCGGAAGAGATTTTCGCCAATCTGGCCTTTGAGATCCTGGTGGGTGGCGCAGACCACGCGCACGTCCACAGGGATCTCCTCCCGACCACCCACCCGTTCGATGACACGCTCCTGCAGGAATCGCAGCAGCTTGGCCTGCAGGGACATGGGCAGGTCACCCACCTCGTCCAGGAACAGGGTGCCGCCATCGGCGTATTCGAACTTGCCCCGGGTCTGCTTGGCGGCGCCGGTGAAGGCGCCCTTTTCGTAACCGAAGAGTTCGGATTCCAGCAGGTTTTCCGGAATGGCGGCGCAGTTGATGGCCACGAAGCGAAAATCGCGCCGGTTGCTGAGATGATGAATGGCACGGGCCACCACTTCCTTGCCAGTGCCGCTTTCGCCCAGCAACAGGGTGGTCACATCCGCCGGCGCCACCTTCTCCACGGTACGGCAGATCTTGAGCATCTCGGGACTGGTGGCGATCAGTCCCGGCAGGGGCGAGGTGCCCTGGCTTTGCTGCAGGCGACGGTACTCGCGCTCCAGCTCGTAGAGCTGGTGAGCACGCTTGACGATAAGGTTGAGCAGATCGGCGTCCACGGGCTTCTGGTAGAAGTCATAGGCGCCCAGGGCCACGGCCTTGACCGCATTGTCCCGGTCGCTGTTGCCGGTGACCACGATTACCTTGGTCTGGGGCGCCAGGGACAAGATCTGCTCCAGGGTGGCCAGGCCCTCGGTAGCGCCACCGGGATCCGGGGGCAGCCCCAGATCCAGGGTGACCACGGAGGGTTCTGCACGACGCAGCTGGGCGATGGCCTCGTCCCGGGTGCTGGCAGTGACCACCTCGAAATCATCGAAGCACCAGCGCAGCTGCCCCAGCAGGCCCGGGTCGTCTTCCACCAGCATCAGAACCGGCCGTTGCGCACCTGCAGCCATCAAGCCTCTCCCTGTTGAAGATCATCACTCGTCATCAGTTCATCGGGCACATGCCAGGGCAGGGTCAGGCGAAAGCAGCTGCCCTGCCCTGGCTCACTGCGTACGTCCAGCTCGCCACCCAGGGCGCGCAGGAATTCTCGACTTTCGTAGACTCCGATTCCCATTCCGGTCAATCCCTTCGTTGTGTCAAAAGGCCTGAACAGGCGCTCACGGATGAATACCACATCCATGCCGCTGCCTGTGTCGGCCACTTCCAGATACACGGACTCGCGATCGCGCCAGCCCGAGAGTTCCACCTGCCCATGGCTTGGGGTGGCCTCCTGTGCATTCTGTATCAAATGGTTCAATACCGACAGCAGTCGATCACGGTCCGCCAGTACTGGGAGCGGTTCAGAGGGTGATGTCAGGCTGGGTATCGGCTCGCGAACAGCGCAGTTGGCGACCGCCTCGGCGGCCAGTTCGGCCAGGTCCACGGGCTCGGCGCCGGCCACACGGGCACCACTGCGCAGCTGCTGCATCAGGCGGTTCATGCGGTTGACCGCATTGTCCACCGTGGCGATGGCGTCCTTGAGAAAGGCCGGGTTGTCGCCATGGCGCCGGGCAT
Source organism: Thioalkalivibrio sp. (assembly GCA_046260855.1). Taxonomy (GTDB): domain Bacteria; phylum Pseudomonadota; class Gammaproteobacteria; order Ectothiorhodospirales; family Ectothiorhodospiraceae; genus Thioalkalivibrio_A. The sequence goes on along the minus strand of JBHEOJ010000073.1, from coordinate 8,190 downwards.
TGCTCACCACCAGGGAAAGCTGGGCGATGAGGTTCTTCAAATCGTGAATCACATAGGCGGAAAGACGGTTGAAGGCCTCGAACTGACGGGCCTCCGCCAGGGCCTGCAGGGCCTGCATCTGGGCCAGGTGGCTGGCTGCCTGGCGACCTGCCGTCTTGAGCAGATCCCGGTCCTCCCAGTTGATGCTGTGTCCCGCCCGTGAGTGGCCGAGGACCACGAAGCCCAACAGCGTTTCCTCGTGCAACAAGGGCACGATGAGCCACAAACGGCTTTCCTTCAATACCCATTCCGGCAACTGCAGGCCGTCATAGCGATCCGGCTCACGACGATACTCGTCCAGGTCGATCACCCAGCCAGTGTTACGCAAATAGATGGCCAGTGCATCACCGGAGGACTCCACCGGCAGCTCACGCTCCGGCCAGTTAAGCCGCGCACCGGCCACGTAGCGACGCGTGCCTTCCAGCAGCCAGAGCTGCCCCCCCGGGCTTTCCACTATACCGCCGATGGCGCGAATGACCCGCTCGGGCAGGGCTTCGTCGGAACGGGCCAGGGTGTGGATGAAGCGTAGCCATTCCTCACGATAGTCGTAGCGATAATTGAAAAAATGCTTGCTGAGAAAGACCTTCAGGCGCGCGCGCAATTGCCCGGACACCAGCAACGCCACCAGCAGTAATCCGGCGGCGAACAGGAAGACCGTCTGCAGCACCGCCCCCCACTCGCCACCGAAGCTGCGCAGGTAATACCCGGCGGCGGCCATCACCAACAGGTAAGCGCCGGCGACCATAAAGGTGGTGCCGTGAAGCACCACGCCCCGGGAGACATAAACATCCAGTGACCACTGGGGATTTCTCGCCGCGGATACGGCGATCAAGGGCACGACCAGGGCGTTGATATAGCCCCGGGCATCCCACAGGATGCCACTGATGCCCAGGAACAGCAGCGCGTCGGAGTACAGGAAGAAGTCGTACAGGAACAGTGCGCCCAGACCCAGGCACAGGTACTTGACCGACCAGCGCTTGTCCGGTGCCGTGCTGCGATAGAGCTGCTCCACCAGCACCAGCGCGGCAATCACCAGCAGCACCTTCAGCGCGAGCACCCACTGGATAGCCAGCGCCAGAGGGACGAGCATGATCAACGCCCCCTGGGCGATCACCACACCCAACAGCACGACAGCCAGGCCGCGCAACACCCCCAGCCGGATGGAACCCGCCGCGGCATAGCCCGCCCAGAGGATGAACCACAGGAATGAGAGCCAGGCGGCATCACGGACCAGGTCCATGAACAACAACAACGAGGGCCACAGCCCCCCGGTAGCGCCACCCCAGGCCATGACGGCGGCCCATACGGCCGAGATCACCGCCGCCGACACCAGTAGCGAGCCCTGTATGCGCCCCTGCCAGCCGATTGCGAGCACCGCGGTCAGCACCAGGAATGCAGCCACAGCCACGCCATAGCCGACCGCGCCGATGGTGAAGCTCAGCGACAGACTCAACAGCGATTACCGCAAATGGAGATGTGCATGCAGATCAGAGGCTCGGCCGCGTCAGCCACGATAAAGCAAGGGCCAGGAAAACTAACGTGACCCTCTGCCCCAGAGCACCACTTCCACGGTCTGCACGATGGTTAGCAGATCCAGTGCAATACTCTGGTTCTTCACGTAGTAGAGATCGTACTGGAGCTTCTCGAAGGAATCCTTCTCTGAAGCGCCATAAGGATAGTTGATCTGGGCCCAGCCAGTCAGGCCCGGCTTGACCCAGTGACGGTGATGATAATACGGCAGTTTTGCAACCAGCTCACCCACAAACTCGGGGCGCTCCGGTCGCGGACCGACGAAGCTCATGTCGCCACGCAGGACATTGAACAACTGCGGCAGCTCGTCCAGGCGCGTCTTGCGCATGAAGCCACCAAAGCGGGTCACCCGAGGATCCTGCTTCTGGGCCCAGCGGGCCACACCATCACCTTCCGCATCCATGATCATGCTGCGGAACTTGAACAGCGTGAAGTGCTTTCCATTCTGACCCACACGCACCTGCCGGAACAGCACCGAGCCGCGTCCCCGGCTTTCGATCACTATCCCCAGGGCCGTGAGCACCATGAACGGCCAGGCAATCGCCAGCAGACCCACACCGGCCAGCAGATCCAGCACGCGCTTGGCATAGTCTCGGTACAGGCACTGACGAAAGCCACGGGAGAAGATCATGGTGCTCGGGCGCAGGATATCCAGCTTCAGGAACCCCCCTTCACGCTCGAAAAAGTCCGAGACATCCAGCACGTTGATGCCACACATCTTGCAGGCCATCAACTCATCCACCGGAAAACCGCCACGGGGATCATCCAGGGCAATCACCACATCATCGATATGCTGGGCCCTGGCATACTGATCCAGAGGCTGATCCAGCTTCACGAGCCACGCGGGGTCTACCTGGCGATTCTCATTGAGCTGTGGTACGAAGCCGGTCAACTCAAAACCACGCTGGTCGCTGCGCCGACGCAGACGCTTGAACATGGACGCCGTATTACCGGCACCCAGCACCAGCACCCGACGCTTGAAAGCATCCAGATCCAGGAAGCGCACACCCAGCAGGCGCGTGGCCAGGACTCCTGTAAAGGCAAGGCCGCCGGCCAGGATCAGTACGCCACGACCAAAAAACAGGGAAGGAAAGACATAGAACAGGGCCGCCAGCAGGGCCGCGCCCAACACGAAGGCACCCAGCACCCGGAACACCACGTCCAGGATCGAATCCCGGAAACCCCGCCGGTAGAGCCCCATGCTGAGCATGACCACCATGTTCACCGAGGCAAACAGCGCAAGCTTGAGAGCGAGACCGTCAAACATCCCCGGTGCGGCTGCGGCGCCTTGGGGGAAACGCAACTGCACGGCCAGGTAGAAGGCCAGCATGAACACCAGCGCCTCGGCGAGGGCCAGCAAGACCAGCGGTGTGGAGATATCCCGGCCCAGGAACTGTATATGGCTGTGACGCAGGCGCATGCCCCGGTTTTTGCGGCGCCGCCCATCCTCCAGCAGCGGCAGCACGGCAACCGTGTTACCTGACATCCCGTTATTCAGGGCCTCGTTACCGGAATCGCGCTTCTCGCTTTCCGAACCGGCCTGCCCCGTGACCGCTCCATCGTTGCGGTTCACGTGCTTGTTTTCAGCTGTCTGCGTCATCAGTGCCACGCGCCTCCCTTGGCTGTGGGGGGGCAGCTGACCGCAACCGGTGCTTTTCGGCTGTGAGCTACCCTGTTACATCATGGAGCCTCCGAGATCAGTCGGAGGCGAGTCGAGCCCTTGTGGGCTCGTCATGGGCATGACAACAACCCATTGTTTTTTAAAAAAATGTTGCCAAAACACGGCCAGATATCTCGCTGACCAAGCACCAGATTGCCGTAAAGTGCCCGGCAAGTCAGTGTGAACTACGTCACACTATACACAGAATAGTTTAGGTTCTGAATATTTCAACTGTTTTATTTCCTGTCCGTGGATTTAAGGCGGGATTAATAGCACCCGCCCGGGCCAAATTCAGACCCGAGAGAGGTTGACGGGGATTCTGTGGAGCTGGCGACAGGAGTCGAACCCGCGACCTGCTGATTACAAATCAGCCGCTCTACCAACTGAGCTACGCCAGCAAAAACAAGCTACGCAGTGTACTCCAGGGGCTTTCACCACCGCAATCAGGGCTCGACCAGCGGTGGGCAGGGGCGCTCCATACGGTTGACGCCCGGTGGGATCGGGATCTCGGAAAAACTGTCGGCCGGCCCGGACAGATCCAGCCAGTAGTGCGTCTGTGTGCGGTTTCGGGCCTCAATGCCTGCGCCATAACCCAGGGCATCCAGTTCTTCCACACGCCGGCGCGCCCGATCATGTTCCGAGAACAGACCCAGGGCGATGCCGTTACGGTGTTCGCCATCGTTGATGATGTAGAGATCCCGCAATCCCCTTGCCGTCAGATCCCAGGCCAGTGTCAGGGCCGCATCCCGGGTTGCCCTCGGTGGCATGAACACCCAGTAGCTGGCCACCACTTCACGACTGACGCTGCGTACTGTACCCGTGAGCCCGGTATCAACCAGTAGCGCCTGCAAGGACTCTGCTTGCGCACCCACATTAAAGGGGCCTACGGTCTCGCACTGCCAAGTCGGCGCGGCACTTGAGGCCGCCTGTGCCGGTACCGGCCGGGGCGCGGGGCCATCCTGGCGCTCTCCCAATAGGATCAGGGTGGCCACACCCTGGGGAGGCGTCGAATGTGAGACGACCTGAGGGGCTGCGACATCCGACTGGCTCTGCCAGTAGAGATAGCCCACATTAAGAAGGATCAGAATCAGGGCCAGGGTGCGCATGAGCGACCCCCGGTCATGTAATCGAGGCCCTGCAGCACCAGCCACGGGCAATGTTGATAGGGCCCCTTCAGCCAAGACATGAGCTCAGCCGCATCTCCACCACATAACAGGCGATGAGGTGTCACGCCGAGCGTCTCAGTCACACGATCGCACAAACCATCCACGGCTGAGGCCAGGCCCAGCAAGGTGCCCCCAGCCACTGCCTGGGCCGTATTATCCGCCAGCAGACAGTGCGCAACGTCTCCCTTGACCTGCTGCACCGCGGCCGTGCCTGCATCCAAGGCATTTCTCATGAGCCAGAGCCCCGGCAAAATCAGCCCACCCATATGCCGCCCACCAGCCGCCAGCGCATCCACGGTCACTGCTGTCCCGCAATCCACTACCAGCACGGGCCCATCAAACAATCGGTGTGCGGCCACCATGGCCCCGTATCGATCGGCACCCAATAGTATCGGTTCAGGATACGCAGGATGAACGCCGTCGCCCTCATCCCGGGCATGATAGATCCGGGGCTGCGGCCAGTGGAGTCGGTCACAGGCGTCGCGCAGCTCTTCCTCAAACGCCACACCCCGAACGGACAATACATGTATCGCATCGGGTACACCGCACCCGCCCTGCCGCAATGCCTGGGCCAGCCCTTCCAGAGCCGTATCATCTGCAATGACAACTCCGCGTAATGCCGGCTCGGTCCCGCCGTCCATAAAGGCCCATTTAAGCCGACTGTTGCCCGAATCCAGAAGCAAGCGGGTTGTCATACTGCTGTCCTCACACTGACCTCACCGGCGTCCATAAACTGGTGCTTCCCCCGGGACATGATTCGCAAGCGCCCCATGTCATCGACCCCGCAGGCGATACCCCGGACCGCATTCCCCGCACTGCTCACCACGACCTGACGGCCCGAGAGCACATCGAAGCGGGACCATTCCTCCTGGAGCAATGCGGGTGATTCTCCCGGGAACCTGTCCAGCGCCTCGACCAGCGTCTGTATCAGTTTAGCCGCGAGCTCATTGCGACCAGGCACCCCATCGCCCCAAAGCCCCCCCAGATCCACCCAAGGCTGATCGATAGCGACTGCCTTAGGCATTGCGACATTGATTCCCAGTCCGATGATCAATCGAACACGCCCCTCGAAGCTGCGCTGTTCAACGAGCATGCCAGCCAGTTTGCGCCCGTTCGCCACCAGGTCATTGGGCCACTTGAGTCCGATTGACGGATGACCGAGCGCTTGAGCAACGGCCAAACCCATGGCCAGGGTGATGCGCGCAGGCACCTCCCCCCAGTCAGTCACATCCCGGCTCAGACTCATGGCCAGTCCCGCACCGACCGGCATAATCCAGTCACGCCCCCGTCGACCACGGCCTGCATCCTGGTACTCTGCAAGACATGCCAGATCACCTTCGACCCTCGGCGCATCAGCGAGCCATCGGTTTGTCGAATAGAGTCTCGCGAAAACATGTACATCGAGACGTGCACGCAATGATTCGGGGAGACCTGCGATGATGCTTTGACCAGACAGTGCCTGCACAGGACGATCGAGACGCAATACGCCTGTGGGGTGTTCGTGCACGGGCAAACCCCACTCGGCCAATAGTCTCCTGGCATTAGACAGCTGCTCAGCGGGCAACAATGGCGACAAGTGATCTACGGCTTGTGGCTGTCCATCACCAAGTGCATGCAGCAGGGTCATGGCGTCATCGGCGTGGGGATCGTCCTGTAGATGATGAACATGCATATTGGTGTGATGAACGGGCAGTAAGCCTGGTTCTGTCCATGAATGACTTTGGGCTATGATCAGGTCACAAGAGAATGAACACAATGATACTGTTTCACAGAAACCTCATCCTCACAGGCGCCTCGGCCCTGCTGTTGTCCCTGGGCTTACCGAGTCCGGAGGCCACCGCGCAGGGACAGATCCACATTCATCGCGGCACCGACGGCACACAGTGGTTTACGGACCGTCGCAACATGGGACCAGACTACAGCTACGTCGGCTCCTATGGGCGACCGACCGCATCCCACGCCTGTCACGGCGTGAACCGACGCATCCTGGATGAACGGGCAGCCCCTTATCTCACCACGGTCAGACACTACGCGGGGCATTATGGCGTGGACCCCAACCTGGTCCATGCCGTTATCACCGTGGAATCATGCTTCGACCGACAGGCCGTGTCTCGAGTAGGGGCCCGGGGTCTGATGCAGTTGATGCCGGCGACGGCCCAGGAACTGGGTGTTCAGGACAGTTTTGATGCCATGCAGAACATCCGGGGTGGAGTGCGTTACCTGCACCAGATGCTTGAGCAATTCAATCAGGACACCACATTGGCGCTTGCCGCCTATAACGCAGGACCCGGAGCGGTACGTAGACACAATGGCGTGCCGCCGTTCAACGAGACACAAAATTACATCACCCGGGTGATGGACCATTACCAGCGGCTGAGCACGGATTGAACGCGGCTGAGCACGGATTGAACGAAGATGGCCCGCCAGGGAGACTGACGTTGCCCAGGGAATGCGGACCATGGTTTGATCCACATGATCTGTCGAATGGACACATCGAAACACCCATCAGACACATCCAGAAAGGGACATCAGAACACCCAGGGGCAGAGATGCCCTTGGGCAATGCCGCGTAGATTCTGAGATGGCCTGAATTTCAGACAAAAAAAACCCCGGTTGATTTCTCAACCGGGGTTTTCCACATTAGGTGCCTGGCAGTGACCTACTTTCACATGGGGAAGCCCCACACTACCATCGGCGCTGAGCAGTTTCACTTCCGAGTTCGGGATGGGATCGGGTGGTTCCCACTCGCAATGGCCGCCAGGCAAACTTGTACCGTGTTCCGGGAAAACCCGTCACACAGAATTCGAGAAAGCAATCTAGGCGCAGTGTTATGTCGATTTCGGACCAGCTACACACACCCAAACTGTTTGGGGTTGTATGGTCAAGCCGCACGGGCAATTAGTACTGGTTAGCTTCACACATTACTGCGCTTCCACATCCAGCCTATCAACGTCGTAGTCTCCGACGGCCCTTCAGGGATCTCGAGGATCCAGGGAAATCTAATCTTGAGGTGGGCTTCCCGCTTAGATGCTTTCAGCGGTTATCCCTTCCGTACTTAGCTACCCGGCAATGCCACTGGCGTGACAACCGGAACACCAGAGGTACGTCCACTCCGGTCCTCTCGTACTAGGAGCAGATCCTCTCAAATCTCCGACGCCCACGGCAGATAGGGACCGAACTGTCTCACGACGTTCTAAACCCAGCTCGCGTACCACTTTAAATGGCGAACAGCCATACCCTTGGGACCTGCTTCAGCCCCAGGATGTGATGAGCCGACATCGAGGTGCCAAACACCGCCGTCGATATGAACTCTTGGGCGGTATCAGCCTGTTATCCCCGGAGTACCTTTTATCCGTTGAGCGATGGCCCTTCCATACAGAACCACCGGATCACTATGACCTGCTTTCGCACCTGCTCGACGTGTCTGTCTCGCAGTCAAGCACCCTTACGCCTTTGCACGCACTGCGCGATGTCCGACCGCGCTGAGGGTACCTTCGCGCTCCTCCGTTACTCTTTAGGAGGAGACCGCCCCAGTCAAACTACCCACCACACACGGTCCCTGTCCTGGATCACAGGACGAGGTTAGAACTCCAAACATGCCAGGGTGGTATTTCAAGGTTGGCTCCACCGAAACTAGCGTTCCGGCTTCAAAGCCTCCCACCTATCCTACACAAGCAGGTTCAAAGTTCAGTGTGAAGCTGTAGTAAAGGTTCACGGGGTCTTTCCGTCTAGCCGCGGGTACACTGCATCTTCACAGCGATTTCAATTTCACTGAGTCTCGGGTGGAGACAGTGC
>JBHEOJ010000072.1:499-11180 GCA_046260855.1 Thioalkalivibrio sp. | reverse complement strand
CTGTGGGCGCGTACTGGCCGGCACCATGGGTGGAGGCCTGGGCACGGTGGGCGGTACCGAAGGCGTCCATCACATACACGTCGCATAGGGCGGCGTATTTGCGGGACAGTCCTTCTTCGTTCTTCTTCTCGCCCTTATTGAAGCGCACGTTCTCCAACAGCACCACCTCGCCGTCGGCCACGTCCACGCCGTCGAGGTAATCGCGCACCAGGCGCACTTCCCTGCCCAGCAGGCCGGACAGGTGCTCGGCCACGGGCTTGAGCGAATCCTCTTCGCTGAACACGCCCTCCTCGGGACGGCCCAGGTGAGACATGAGCATCACCTTGGCGCCCGCCTTTATAGCGGCTTCGATGGTGGGCAGGCTGGCGCGGATGCGCGCGTCGGAGGAGACCTTGCCGTCCTTCACGGGGACGTTGAGGTCTTCACGGATCAATACTCGCTTGCCGGCCAGATCCAGGTCGGTCATCTTGATGACGGACATGATTTTCTCCGTATGAGGTAAGGGGTAAGGCGCGAGGCGACAGGGGGAAGTGTCATACCCCACCCCTCACGCCTCACGCCTCACGCATTTCTTACTTGCCGATATGCTCGACCACACGCAGCATGTTGCAGGTGTAGCCGTACTCGTTGTCGTACCAGGCCACCACCTTGACGAAGGTGGAGTCCAGCGCGATGCCGGCCCCGGCGTCGAAGATTGACGGCAGGTTCTGACCACGGAAATCGGTGGAGACCACCATCTCTTCGGTGTAGCCCAGGACGCCCTTCAGGGGGCCGCTCTCGGAGGCCGCCTTCATGGCCTTGCAGACGTCTTCGTAGCTGGCTTCCTTGTTCAATTCCACGGTCAGGTCCACTACGGACACATCGGAGGTGGGCACACGGAAGGCCATGCCGGTGAGCTTGCCGTTCAACTCGGGCAGCACCTTGCCCACGGCCTTGGCAGCGCCGGTGGAGGACGGGATGATGTTCTCCAGAATGCCGCGGCCGCCGCGCCAGTCCTTCGCAGAGGGACCGTCCACGGTCTTCTGGGTGGCGGTGGCGGCATGCACGGTGCTCATCAGGCCACGCTTGATGCCGAAGGTGTCGTTGAGCACCTTGGCCACCGGGGCCAGGGCGTTGGTGGTACAAGAGGCCGCAGAGATGATGGCCTGGCCCTTGTAGCTGTCGTGGTTCACACCATAGACGAACATGGGGGTGGCGTCCTTGGAGGGGGCAGACATGATCACCTTCTTGGCGCCGGCCTCCAGATGCTTGCTGGCCACGTCCTCGGACAGGAAGAAGCCGGTGGACTCGATCACCAGATCTGCGCCGGCCTCGTTCCACTTCAGGTTGGCGGGGTCACGCTCGGCGGTCAGGCGGATCTTCTTGCCCTTGACCACCAGGTTGCTGCCATCCACGGAGATCTCGCCGTCGAAACGGCCATGCACCGAATCGTACTTGAGCATGTAGGCCAGGTACTCGGGATCCAGCAGGTCGTTGATGGCAACCACCTCGATCTCCGGGAATTCCTTAGCAATGGCGCGAAATGCCATGCGGCCGATGCGGCCAAAACCGTTGATACCGACTTTAATCGTCATGTCTCACTCTCCTCGTTATCGTAGCGTGTAAAAAACCGTTACCGTCGGCCCGCGCCCTGCTCTGGGGCGCGGGCCGTCAACAGGACTGCGCTCAGGCCAAGGTCTGTTCCACGGCCTTGGCCACGTTCTCGGCGGTGAACCCGAACTCCTTCATCAGGGCGTCGCCAGGGGCGGACTCGCCGAAGCGGTCGATGCCCACCACGCGGCCGTCCAGACCCACGTACTTGAGCCAGAAACCGGTGACACCGGCCTCCACGGCCACCCGGGCGCGCACGGCCTTGGGCAGCACGGACTCGCGGTAAGCGGCGTCCTGGGCGTCGAACAGGTCGGCGCAGGGCATGGAGACCACGCGCACCTTTTTGCCCTTGCCGCCCAGGCTCTCGGCGGCCTGCATGGCGATGCCCACCTCGGAACCGGTGGCGATGATGATGGCGTCCGGGGTGCCGTCACTGTCCTTGAGGATGTAACCACCCTTGGCGATGCTGGCCACCTGCTCGGCACTACGCTCCATGTGGGCCAGGCCCTGGCGGGACAGGATCAGTGCGGTCGGGCCGGAGGTCCGCTCGATACCCGTCTTCCAGGCCACCGCTGTCTCCACGGCGTCACAGGGGCGCCACAGGGACATGTTGGGGATGATGCGCAGGCTGCTTACCTGTTCCACGGGCTGATGGGTAGGACCATCTTCGCCCAGGCCGATGGAGTCATGGGTCAGCACGTAGATCACCCGCTGCTTGGTCAGCGCGGACATGCGCATGCCGTTGCGAGCGTAGTCGGTGAAGATCAGGAAGGTGCCGCCGTAGGGAATGAACCCGCCGTGCAGGGCGATGCCGTTCATGATGGCGGCCATGCCGAACTCGCGTACGCCATAGTACATGTAGTTGCCGTCGGCATCCTTGTTGCTCACACCCTTGGAACCTTTCCACATGGTCAGGTTGGAACCGGCAAGATCCGCGGAACCACCCAGCAGCTCTGGCAGGTCCGGGGCGTAGCCACCGATGGCATTCTGGGAGGCCTTGCGGGAGGCAATCTTCTCGGCCTTCTCGATGGTTTCCTTGATGTAGGCGCTGGACTTCTCCTGCCAGTCGGCGGGCAGCTCACCGCTCATGCGGCGCTTGAACTCGGCGGCCAGTTCCGGCTCGACCTTCTCATACTCGGCGAAACGCTTGTTCCAGGCCGCCTCGGCCTCGGCGCCCTTGTCACGGGCATTCCAGCCGGCATAGATGTCCTCGGGGATCACGAAGGCATCGTGCTTCCAGCCGATGGTCTCGCGCACCAGTTTGATCTCGTCATCGCCCAGGGGCGCGCCGTGGCACTCTTCCTTGCCCTGCTTGTTGGGGGAGCCGAAACCGATCACGGTCTTGCAGCAGATGAGGGTGGGCTTGTCGGTGACCGCACGGGCCGCCTCGATGGCCTTCTTCACCGCATCGCCGTCGTGGCCGTCCACGCCGGGCACCACGTGCCAGCCGTAGGACTCGAAACGCTTCGGGGTGTCGTCGGTGAACCAGCCTTCCACTTCACCGTCGATGGAGATGCCGTTGTCGTCGTAGAAGGCGACCAGTTTGCCCAGGCCCAGGGTGCCGGCCAGGGAGCAGGCCTCGTGGGAGATGCCTTCCATGAGGCAACCATCACCCAGGAACACGTAGGTGTTGTGGTCCACCACGCTGTGCCCGGGACGGTTGAAGTGAGCCGCCATGATCTTCTCGGCGATGGCCATGCCCACAGCATTGGTGACGCCCTGGCCCAGGGGGCCGGTGGTGGTCTCTACGCCGGGGGTGTAGCCGTACTCGGGGTGGCCAGGGGTCTTGGAGTGCAGCTGACGGAAGTTCTTCAGCTCATCCATGGGCAGGTCATAGCCCGTGAGGTGCAGCAGGGAGTAGACCAGCATGGAGCCATGGCCGTTGGACATGACGAAGCGATCGCGGTCAGGCCACTTGGGGTTGGCCGGGTTGTGCTGCATGTAATCGTTCCAGAGCACTTCGGCGATGTCGGCCATGCCCATGGGTGCGCCGGGGTGGCCGGAGTTGGCCTTCTGGACCGCATCCATACTCAGGGCACGGATGGCGTTGGCTAGATCTCTGCGGGAAGGCATATAGGATCTCCTGCTTGATTTAATGTGAAAAGCTTAGGGTTCAGATAATGCGTTTCGGGCCGCCCCGGGATGGGTTGTAGGTTTTTGTCCTGTGGCGGCGACCTGGTCAGTGTCTGTGCACGATCCAGGCAGTGCGGTCCTGTGCGGTCGGCAAGGTGGTCTGTGGCGCCCGGATGGGCCCGCGTGTGTGAGCGGGAAAATCGGCGCAGCGCAGACCCTTGCCGCCAGCATTGAGCGAAGCATTTTCCCCGAGAGGGGCATGCGGGGCAAGTCTGAAGCGCGTCCGGGCCACGAGTATACCCCGTCAAAGGCCCCGAACACCCCCGCAGAATCAATCACAAGTAAATGATTTAATGGGAGATTCATGGCACCCCGCCGCAGGACGCCTTACCCCTCGCCTACCCCCTTTGGATGGGTCAAAGATGCATTTGTACCCAAATATCGGCTACAATCCGCACTCTTTTGTCACCCCCGCCCCGGTCGACACGAGCGTCCGAACAACCTTCCCGGAGCCTTTGAAGCGGCATGAAAAACAACCACCTGTTCACATCCGAATCCGTATCTGAAGGTCATCCCGACAAGATGGCAGACCAGATCTCCGATGCCATCGTAGATGCCATCATCGGCCAGGATCCCCATGCCCGTGTGGCCTGCGAGACCCTGGTGAAGACCGGCATGGTGGTCCTGGCCGGCGAGATCACCACCGACGCCGACGTGGACTACGAGACCCTGGTGCGGGACGTGGTGGTGGGCATCGGCTATGACGACTCCGATGTGGGCTTCGACGGCCACAACTGTGCCGTACTCAACGCCATCGGCAAGCAGTCCCCCGACATCGCCCAAGGCGTGGACCGGGACGTGAGCAACCGGGAGAACCAGGGCGCCGGCGACCAGGGCCTGATGTTTGGCTACGCCAGCAACGAGACCGAGAACCTCATGCCGGCACCCATTTTCTATGCCCACAAGCTGGTGCGGCGCCAGGCAGAGGTGCGCAAGCACGGCGAACTGTCCTGGCTGCGCCCCGATGCCAAGAGCCAGATCACTTTCCGCTACGAGGAAGGCGCCCCGGTGGGTATCGATGCGGTGGTGCTCTCCACCCAGCACGATCCTGAGATCGATCAAATGGATCTGCGCGACGCGGTCATGGACATGATCCTCAAGCCCGTGTTGCCCGCCCAGTGGCTGGACGCCTGCCCGGACGAGAACATCCACATCAATCCCACGGGCAAATTCGTCATCGGCGGTCCCGTGGGCGACTGCGGCCTGACCGGGCGCAAGATCATCGTGGACACCTACGGCGGCATGGCCCGCCACGGTGGCGGGGCCTTCTCCGGCAAGGACCCCTCCAAGGTGGACCGCTCAGCGGCCTATGCAGGTCGCTACGTGGCCAAGAACGTGGTGGCCTCAGGCCTGGCGGATCGCTGCGAGATCCAGGTGTCCTATGCGATCGGCGTGGCCAAGCCCACCTCCATCAGCATCGACACCTTCGGCACCGGCAAGGTGGCAGACCGTCGCATCGTGGAGCTGATCCGGGAACATTTCGACCTGCGTCCCTGGGGGATCATCACCATGCTGGACCTGCTGCGCCCCATCTATCAGGGCACAGCCGCCTACGGCCACTTCGGCCGCGAGGACCTGGACCTGCCCTGGGAACGCACCGACAGGGCCACCGACCTGGCCGCCGCTGCCGGACTGTCTTGAGAAAAATCCAACGCAGAGGCGCGAAGGCGCAAAGCTCGCAAAAAGGCTTTTTCTCTTAGAACACTGAAAATCTTTGCGCCCTTTGCGCCTTAGCGACTTTGCGTTGAGATTGTATTTTTTTGAAGTACCCCGCAGGCCTACGCCTGCGGTTAGTGACGTGCCGAGGAGCGCTGCAGCGGGGTTGAACCTCGTCAGGCTCGGCATGGGGCACCAACCGTAGTAACGGCGCTCATCCGACAACATGGAGAAACACCCATGAATGCTGTGATGAACCCGAAAAAGGGCGACTACATCGTCGCCGATATCAACCAGGCCGACTTCGGCCGCAAGGAAATCGCCATCGCCGAGACCGAAATGCCCGGCCTGATGGCCACCCGCGAAGAATTCGCCAAGGCGCAGCCGCTCAAGGGCGCCCGCATCGCCGGCAGCCTGCACATGACCATCCAGACCGCCGTGCTGATCCAGACCCTGGAGGCGCTGGGTGCTGAGGTCCGCTGGGCCTCCTGCAACATCTACTCCACCCAGGACCACGCCGCTGCGGCCATCGCCGCCAACGGCACCCCGGTCTTCGCCTTCAAGGGCGAGAACCTGGACGAGTATTGGGACTATGCCCACCGTATCTTCGAGTGGCACGACGGTGGCACCCCCAACATGATCCTGGATGATGGCGGCGACGCCACCATGCTGATCATCCTGGGCACCCAGGCCGAGACCGACCCCTCCGTGCTGAATAATCCCGGCAACGACGAGGAAGTCGCCCTGTTCGCTTCCATCAAGAAGCGCCTGGAGACCTCTCCCAACTGGTACTCCAACATCAAGAAGAACCTCCAGGGCGTCACCGAGGAGACCACCACGGGCGTTCACCGCCTCTACCAGATGCAGAAGGAAGGCAACCTGCCCTTCCCCGCCATCAACGTGAACGACTCGGTCACCAAGTCCAAGTTCGACAACCTCTACGGCTGCCGTGAATCCCTGGTGGATGCCATCAAGCGCGCCACCGACGTGATGATCGCTGGCAAGATCGCCGTGGTGTGTGGCTATGGTGACGTGGGCAAGGGCAGCGCCCAGTCCCTGCGTGGCCTCGGCGCCACCGTGTGGGTCACCGAGATCGATCCCATCTGTGCCCTGCAGGCCACCATGGAAGGCTACCGCGTGGTGACCATGGAAGACGTTGCCGACAAGGCCGATATCTTCGTCACCGCCACCGGCAACAAGGACGTGATCACACACGACCACATGGTCCGCATGAAGGATCAGGCCATCGTCTGCAACATCGGTCACTTTGACTCCGAGATCGCCGTGGCCTCCCTGCGCAAGTACGAGTGGGACAACATCAAGCCCCAGGTGGATCACATCATCTTCCCCGATGGCCATCGCATCATCATGCTGGCCGAAGGCCGTCTGGTGAACCTGGGCTGCGGCACGGGCCACCCCAGCTTCGTGATGTCCAACTCCTTCACCAACCAGGTGATGGCGCAGATCGAGCTGTACTGTCACGGCGACCGTTACAAGAACGAGGTCTACGTGCTGCCCAAGCATCTGGACGAAAAGGTGGCGGCCCTGCATCTGAAGAAGCTGGGCGCCAACCTGACCCAGCTTAGCACCGAGCAGGCCAAGTACCTTGGTCTGCCCGTGGAGGGCCCGTTCAAGCCTGAGCACTACCGGTACTGATCGACCGTCACGGTTGGACGGGGACGTTCACGGTGACCGCGGTAGAGTGACATCGAGGCACCGACCGCACGAGTGAAAAAAGCATCAGGCCGGGTTTATCCCGGCCTGTGTTCCCTGTGCCATCCCACCAATCTTCCCATGCACAGCGACGAGATCAGATACCCATGAAATCACAGAAAACACACGAGAAAGTCTTCAGTTTCGAATTCTTTCCGCCCAAATCCGACGAGGGCGCCGAGAAATTGCGCGGGGTCCGCGAGGCCCTTGCCGATCTCAATCCCAAGTTCTACTCCGTGACCTACGGCGCCGGGGGGTCCACTCAGGCCCGCACCCTGAGCACCGTAATGGAGATCCAGCGCGATAAACGCTTTGAGGCTGCGCCTCACCTCTCCTGTATCGGCTCCACGCGGGAACAGGTTCGCGAGACCCTGGAGCTCTACAGGAAGAACGATATTCGCCACATTGTTGCACTACGGGGCGATATGCCCTCGGGTATGCGCGGTGATCCCGGCGAGTTGCGCTACGCCAACGAACTGGTGGCCTTCATCCGCGAGGAGACGGGCGATCACTTTTTCATCGAGGTGGCCGCTTACCCGGAGCAGCACCCCCAGGCGCCGAGCTACGAGAAGGACCTGGAGAACTTCACGCACAAGGTGAAAGCCGGTGCGGACGCTGCCATCACCCAGTACTTCTTCAATGCCGAGGCCTACTACCACTTCGTGGATAGTTGCGAGAAGAAGGGTCTGACGCTTCCCATCGTGCCGGGCATCATGCCCATCACCAATTACACTCAGCTGGCGCGCTTCTCCGACGCCTGCGGCGCCGACATTCCGCGCTGGATTCGCAAACGCCTGGAAGGCTATGGCGAAGACATGGCATCCATTCGCGCCTTCGGCGAGGAGGTCATCACCAACTTATGCGACAGGCTGCTGGACGCCGGCGCGCCCGGGCTGCATTTCTACACCATGAACCAGGCGAAACCAACCCTGGCGCTCTGGAAGAACCTGGGACTTAAGATCAACTGAACTTGGTTATACGCCCCCGTAAAAGCAGACAGGCCCCTCTCAAGGGGCCTGTCTGCTTTTACGGGGGCGGGGGTCACCCTACCAGCCGAAGATCACGCCCCGCAGCAGCATCTAATGGGGCTCATATTCCTCCCGTGTCGCGGGTACAAAACGCTCGGCGTTGCGGGCAAACACCTGCAGCACAGGCTGCACTGTCGGCTCGCCAGTCGTCGTAATCAGCTGGACCAACCGGGCACGATCCTGCTCGCTCACGCGCGTACCGACACTGATGCCCTGGTTGGGCAACGGCTCGCTGCGAAACAGGACATGCAGGCCCTGCCTGTCTGCGTCACTCAATATATTGTTGTAGAAGTTGGTGGGCAGGACGACGGCATCACACTGACCCGCTCGAAACTGCTCCAGCGCCTGCCGCATGTCCCGGCGGGCTGGGTGTATCAGGGGCTGACGAACCACGTCGGGGTAGCAGGCCAGCACCACCAGAGGCGCCAGATTGGGCGGCGCCACGGAGCAGATGCGCCTGGCCACCAGGTCCCCCATGGCAGTCACTGCACCCTCACCCTGAGCCGCATTCACCAACAGCACGAACTCCAGCGAACCGGGCAGCTTCACCAGGGGCTCGTGTCCAAACTCCTGCATGCGCCAGGACACCAGATGGGGCCGTCCAGAATGATGTCATAAGCATCATTTTTCACATCCCGCTGATAGGCAAGCCAGTTGCCCGGATGCCGGTAGACCACCGCCCGACCCAGTGCTTCTCCAAAACGCCGGGCCAGGGGCTCGTACAAGGCCTGGCCCTCCTGCACACTCTCCCGGGGGGCCGAGGTCAGTACCAGTTCCTCCTGGGCGCCAAGCTGGGCAGCAACAGGACTCAGGCTATGGCTATGGCCATCACTTTGAAATAATGTTTCACGCAATTCTCCTCAGGTCGTCCCTGGCTTTGATTCGAGATGGGCAGGTCATGACGGAAATTGTGTGTAGCACAAGCAAACGCTAAAACACTCACCAGTGGACCACGACAAGTGGTCGCGAAAAGCCTCCCAAAGGCTGGGCGGCCGCCACCGTCCAACGAACCATCGAGCCACCCCGCCATGCGCACCACACGCCTTTATCTCGACCAGCCCCTGTCCATCGGCCAGCAGGTTGAACTGGATGAACAGGCCCATCGCCATGCAGTGCAGGTACTGCGCCTGCGCACAGGGGCACAACTGATATTGTTCAACGGGCAGGGGGGCGAATACCGGGCAGAACTCACCCTGGCGGAGAAGCGCCGCTCCCAGGTGATCATCACGGCATTCGACGACCACGATACCCACCCTGCCCTGAGCGTCACACTGGCCCAGGGAGTCTCCAAGGGAGACCGCATGGACTACAGCCTGCAAAAGGCCACGGAACTGGGGGTCAGCGTGATCCAGCCGGTGCTGACCCAGCGCAGCCAGGCGCCGGGGGACGCCCGTCGCCTGGAGAACCGACATGAACACTGGCGCGGCGTGATCACCAGTGCCTGCGAGCAGTGTGGACGCAACGACCTGCCCCGACTGGAACCCGTGGTCACGCTGCACGACTGGCTGGCCCAGGAGCATCCCGAGGGTCATGCCCTGGTGCTAGATCCTTTGGCGGATACCACCCTGCCCACCCTGACGGCGCCTACAGGTGAAGTGAGCCTGCTCATTGGACCGGAGGGAGGGCTGGATGAAGAGGAGATCGCGGCCGCCCACCAACAGGGTTTTAGGGGTGTACGTCTGGGACCACGGGTATTGCGCACCGAGACCGCCGGCGCCGCAGCACTGGCGGTGATTCAGGCGCTTTGGGGGGACTTTAAGTAAGTGGCCCCCTCCCCAACCCTTCCCCGCGATGCGGGAGAGGGGGTTCCGAACTTCTCCCTCGCCCTCAGGGACAAATCCGCCGGGAGCGGATTTGAACAGCCGCAGGCTGGCCCGCAAGGGTGGAGGGCAGGAGGCCCGGAATAGAGGGCCGGGGTGAGGGTGGTTTCCCTTGCCACTAGCCACTTGAGACTTGCCACTGCTTTGAAGCTTCGCTTCAAAGCCTCTGCAGGTGTTCCTGCAACAGCCCCTCGATGTGTTCGAGGGCGGGGATCAGGCAGGTCACGCCGCTGGCGCGTACCCGCTTGGCGATGGTGTCATCCGTGCCACTGCCATCCGGGGAGGCCTCCAGATCCTGGGCGCGTAACTTCAAGGGATGGGGAATGCCACGCACCTGCAGGGCGTAATAGGTCAGCCCGGGCAACTGTTCCAGGCCATGAAGCACCAGCATGCGCTGCAAGCGATTGCGGGGATCCGGTTGACCGCCCATCAGGGTCTCCATGGACACCACGGGCACCTGCTCGTTGCGCCATTCCACCACACCGCTCAACCAGGGCGGCGCCCCCGGCACCTCGCGCATGAACTGCTGGGTCACCACCTCGGCCACTGCCGGCTGGGGCACCAGCAGGTGATGCTCCATCAGGGGCACGATGAAGCAGTTCAGACTGTCCTGTTCGTCACTCATGAGGAATGGGGATCCCGGGGCTCACCCGTTGGCCTGTGACTCAGACTCATTGGGGCAGAATGTCCTGAATGTTGGCCAGCAGGTCCGATTCCTGATATGGCTTGCCCAGATAACGG
>JBHEOJ010000072.1:0-269 GCA_046260855.1 Thioalkalivibrio sp. | reverse complement strand
ACTTGATGACCACCTCGCGGCTGCCCAGCAGGCCATCCACATGCAGGGCGATGCGATGATCGCCGGAACGTACCAGCAGCACGGGGTACATGACATCGCTGGCATGCAGGCTCGGCTGGGATACCTCCAGCAGGGCACCCAGGTGCTTCACCTCGTAGGTGTTGCCGGCGTAATCGTAAGTGGGGTCGTCCTCCTCGTAGTAGCGAGCCAGATCCCCGGCGCGCACGCGTACGATACCCTCGATGCTGGACAGGGGCACGGCATAGATG
>JBHEOJ010000071.1:315-11207 GCA_046260855.1 Thioalkalivibrio sp. | reverse complement strand
TCTTCGCAATAGCGCGCTATTACGTGCGATTTGCGCCTTGATAGCACGAATCTGAGCGCCCAATCTGTCGCACTCAGAATAATTAGGTGCCCTAATGTTTATTCTTGAATTTCATTACGCCTTTTCCACGCATCGGTGATGCGAAGAATCATCAGGATATCGCCGAACGACCGTGAAGACGGGCGCATTCATGGCGCACAAGCCACGCCTTGACGTCCACGCCCGCACCGCTCCCACTGCCCCCATAACCACCGAGTCCTCCCGTGACGGGCACGACACGATGACAGGGCACCACAATGATGATCGGATTGCGTGCGCAGGCACCACCGACGGCGCGCGGCCCCGTCTGCAACTCACGCGCCAGCTCTCCGTAGCTGCGCAATTCACCACGTGGAATATCTGCAAGGGCTGACCACACACGCCGTTGAAAGGTCGTGCCATCGAGCCCGAGAGGAAGCTCGAAACGAAAGTCGGGCTCCGAGAAGTACTGATCCAGCTGATCGGCCACCTCTGCGGCAAGCCCAGTGGGGGCCCGCAGGGGTTCGGTGTCGGACAGGTAGGTCAGGGCAGTTAGTGCGCCGTCCCGGCAACGGATGCCAAGACGGCCCACCGGAGATGAAATGACGGCATCAGGGGACATGGCGGCGACACTCCGTGAGGCAGGTCACCAATGTACCCAAAGTCACCGCCGGCAACCAGCCGGCGGTGGACAAGCATCAAAGCTTGAATTGGGAAACCAGCTGACGCAGGTCTGCCGCCAGGCGGGAAAGATCTTCGGTGGCGCTGGCCACCTGCCCCGCCGCCCGGGCGTTCACCTCAGCCACATCGCTGATATTCACCACGTTGCGGTTCATCTCCTCGGCCACCTGGCTCTGCTCCTTCGATGCCACGGCGATCTGGGTGTTCATGTCGTTGATGGTCTTCACCGAGGTGGCGATGGTGGTGAGGGAGGCCCTGGCGCCATTGGCGGCCTCCACCGTGGAGTGGGCACGCTTGCGGCCCACGTCCATTACCTCCACTGCACGGCGTGAGGCACCCTGCAGACGCTCGATCATCTGCTGGATCTCCCGGGTGGAATCCTGGGTGCGCGAGGCCAGGGTACGCACCTCGTCGGCCACCACGGCGAAGCCCCGACCCTGTTCACCGGCACGGGCCGCCTCGATGGCTGCGTTAAGCGCCAGCAGGTTGGTCTGTTCGGCGATGCCACGGATCACGTCCATCACCGAGTCGATCTTTTCAGCATCCTGTCCCAAGGTGTCGATGACACCCGCGGCATTTTCCACCTCGTGGGCGAGATCCGTGATGGAGGCGATGGCGTCGCTGACGATACGTTCGCCGTCCCGGGTGGCTTCGTCGGCGGAGTGGGTGGCCTCGGCGGCGGCACTGGCGTTACCGGCCACCTCCTGGGAAGTACTGAACATCTCGTTCATGGCGGTGGCAACCCGGTCGGTCTCGTTGCGCTGACGATCCACACCCTCGTTTGTCTCGGAGGTGATCGCCGACATCTCCTCCGCGGCACTGGACAGCTGGGTCACCGCATCGGTCACCTGCCCCAGGGTGTTGCGGATCTTTTCCACGAACTGGTTGAAGGCCCGTGCCAGGGCAGAGAGTTCCGGTCCGCCCTGCTCCTTGAGGGTGCGGGTCAGATCCCCTTCACCCTGGGCGATATCCTCCATCGCTGCGATGGCCTGACGCAGGGGACGCACGATGGCACTGGCCAGCAGCACCGCTGCCAATATGCCCAGGGCAAGACCGATGAGCAGGAAGGTCAGCATCACCCGCTGGGCAGTCTGCCCCTGGTCCACCAGGGCATCGCTGGTCTCCATGGTGCGACGCTCCAGGCGCGAGACCAGGTCATTGATGCGCTCTTTGCTTTGCAGCAGCAGCGGCCCCACCTCGGTGCGGATCAGGAAGGCATCCCGGTGGGACTGTTCACTGCCATGGACGCGGAACAGTTCCCCCAGATGGGTCTCCAGCTCTCCCTGCAGGCGGGCCAGTTCCTCCAGGGACATCTCCTGCTCGAAGTTGAGCAGATAGCTGCGCTCCTGCAGGGACTCCAGCAGGTTGCGGTTACGATTCAGATACAGCTGGGTGTTCTCCCGAGAAGCGGTGTCCTGGAAGGCAATGAAGCCACGGATGCCGCTCATGATGTTGCTCTGCGAATAACGCAGCTCGTGCATGTCGTTGAGCAGTTCCCGGCGGGTCTCATTGGCCACCTCGTCCATCTCCGAGGAGGCCAGCTGTGACATGTTTTGCAACATCACCTGGGAGACCGGGTTAAGGCGCGACGCGGAGATTTCCATGGCCGGCATGTTGCGATTGAGGTCCGTGGCCAGGGTCACCATCTCGTCGCGATACCCCATAAAGGTACCCGTCTCGGCGGCGATGGTCGTGACCAGCGCCTTGAGCTCGTCCACCCGCTGCACCAGGGGTGCTGTCATCAGTGTCTTCACGGCCTCATCGAGCCGTGCCAGGTTGTTGTCGTAGGCAGCCCGGTGCACATCCTCCTTGCTCATGAGATAGAAACCCAGAGAGGAGGCGGCGTTGTGCAGCGCGCTGTCCACCTCCATGGCCGCCAGGGTGACCGGCTGCACGTCGCGAACCACCTCATCCACCATCACCCGGGTGGACTGCAGGCCACGCAAGCCGATGAGCGAGACGATCAGTAGGATCGCCAGTACAAAGGCAAAGCCCATCAACAGCTTGAGTCGGATGGAAATATTGGCAAAAAAGCGGGGCATGATCGGATCTCCAGCGGTTGCGGGTCCCTGGGTTTTTACCCGGATCACGGACAGATCCGGCGGGGCCTTTATATCGTCATGATGCTTGCGTCCCCGACCCTGCGGGAACCACTTACCCCATCCTATCGGCGGGCAGGCAGGAAATCTTTAGCCCCGGGCGAGCAAATGACGGACGGCAGCATCCGATGGGGCGAACGTTCGGGATATCAGCGCAACTCCAGTTGTTGCAGGCGCTGGCGCAGCAACACCCGACGCTCCGGCTCGCGGGTGACCCGCAGGAGATCACTGTACAGGGCCCGCGCATCGGAGATCAGACCGGCCTCGGCCAGGGCCTCGGCGGCCTGGAAACGCGCCGTCATACCCCAGGGGTCGGCAGGGCCGTCACCCTGGCTCGCGGAATGCAGGTACAGACGTGCCGCCTCCTCGTTCTGGCCCAGGGACTTGTGGGAATCCGCCTCCCAGTAGAGCACTTCGCGGGCCTGACGAGGATTTCCCAGACGCGGCCCCACGGCCCGGAACAGGTGCACGGCAGCATCGTGGCGGCGCAGGGTCTGCAGATCGAACAGCACTTGCATGAAACGGTCCGCCTGCTCGGCCTCCAGACGCCGCACCTGTGCCAGCAGGTCATAGAGCGCATCGATGCCCGCCTCCTCCTGTCCGCCCAGTATCAGCACACGGGCACGGCGCAGACCCCACTCGAAACCGTCCACACCTTCGGGCGGCGCGGCGAGATTCGCCATCAGGCGCGAGGCAGTATCCACGTCGCCCCGGACCATGGCATTTTCAGCCAGCAGATGTCGCACCGGCGCCGGCACGCGCTCCGGGGCACCGAAGCGCTCGCCACTCAGGTACAGGACGTTGAGCAGCACCTCGCCCCCCTCCCCGGCAAGCAGTTCCTCGCTCAACTGGCGATGGGCGGTCTCGCGCTCCGCCTCTGCGCCACCGCGCAGGGCCACCACCGCACGCATGGCCCGCGCCTCCACGGCCTCTTGGTTACCAAGGGACTGCGCCAGCTCGAGCCAGGGTCCGTCATCACCGATGAGCAACTGACGTTCATTACCCAGGCGCTCGCCGAGATCCAGATAGGCCTGCCACAGGGCATCCTCGTCCAGCCGCAACATCTGCTCATCCCGGGGCAGCTGTCCCTGCAGGCTGAAGGCCTGCTCCAGGCTGCTGACACGCAGCTTCAGGTCCTCGCCTTCCCCGGCGGCCAGGGCTGCCACCGCCAGGTAACGGGCCCGATCCTCGAGGGCCAGCCCCTCGGCTGAAGCCGCCTGCACCATGGCTCGGCGCAGATCGCCGGCAGACTCGGCACCGGACCTGAGCAGGGCCAGTGCCCGCAGGGCGCGGGGCTCATGCCCCGTTTCACCGGCCAGGATGCGGGCAGCCTCCTGGGCCTGATCACGGTCCATGAACACCCGCGCCTCCAGCTGCAAGGGGATCTGCGCGTCGTCTCCCCGGTCCTGGCGCAGGCGACGCAGGGTGGACAGGGCATCGTCCGCCAGCCCGTCCTGCCAGTAGCTCTGGGCCAGCATGCGGCGCCAGGCATCCATCCAGACAGCACTCACATCACCACCGGAGAACCAGATCAGGTCCCTCAGTACGGCGCGCGCCTGCTCTCCCTGCTCCAGGGACAGCTGGGCATGTGCCTCCCGGGTTCGTGCCCAGATAAGAAAATCCCGAGGCAGGCCGGCGGGCAGGCGCGCTGCCCGATCCACCACCGCCTGCCAGCGCTGCTCCATACCCAGGATCTCAAAGCGGGCCCGCTCCCGGGCCAGCCAGCGATCCTGATGGGCCATGCGATCCGGGGCCTGGCGGTCGAGCATGGATAGGGCCAGGTCTGCGGCGCCCAGGCGGGCAAGCCCGAGGGCCTCATCCGCCACGGGATCGGCATGGGCCACGGACAGGAAGAGCAGGATCAGGAGGGGGAGCAGGCGACGGGGCATGAAGGCTTAATCAGTTGTGGTCGTGGTCAGAAGCATAACCTACAACGGGCTGTGGACCGGGGCGAGAGACAAAACACAGGCACAAAAAAAAACGCCCCGAACGGGGCGTTTTTTTGCTGAACCGCTGGATCAGGTCCGCTTGATGTCTTCCTTGATGCGAGCGGCCTTGCCGGTCAGGTCACGCAGATAGTAGAGCTTGGCGCGGCGCACGGCACCACGACGCTTGATCTGTATCTCGGCCACCGACGGGCTGTAAGTCTGGAACACACGTTCCACCCCTTCGCCGTGGGAGATCTTGCGCACGGTGAACGCGGAATTCAGACCGCGGTTGCGCTTGGCGATCACCACGCCTTCGAAGGCCTGCAGACGCTCACGGTTGCCTTCCTTCACCTTGACCTGCACCACCACGGTATCACCGGGGGTAAAATCGGGCACTTCGCGGTTCATCTGCTCCGCTTCCAGCTGCTGAATGATGTTGCTCATGGTTTGACCCCTGTCAGTCACTACTTGCTGCGATCTGCGAACGCTGCGCGTTCGCGTCGATATTCATCCAAAAGGCGTTCATCCGCCTCGCTCAACTCAAAATCTTCCAACAGATCCGGGCGCCTTTCCCAGGTCCGGCCCAGTGCCTGTTTGCGCCGCCAGCGCTCGATCTCGGCATGATGCCCGCCGAGCAGTACCTGCGGCACAGCGCGTCCGTCGATTACCTCCGGTCGCGTGTAGTGGGGGCAATCCAGCAGGCCCGTCATGAACGAATCCTGCTGCGCCGAATCCTCGTCGCCCAGGGCGCCGGGCAGAAGCCGCGCACAGGCGTCGATCACCACCATGGCGGCCAGTTCGCCGCCGGACAGGACGTAGTCACCAATGGACCACTCCTCATCCACTTCCTGTTCCACCAGACGCTCGTCGATGCCTTCGTAGCGTCCGGCGATGAGCATCAGCCGGGGCATGGCCGCCAGGTGCTGTACACCAGCCTGGTCGAGCCGACGCCCCTGGGGGCTCAGATACACCACCGTGGGCGCCTTGGTGCCGGACTGCCGAGCATCGTCAATGGCGCGCCGCAGAGGCTCCACCTTCATGACCATGCCAGGACCGCCGCCATAGGGCCGGTCGTCCACGGTGCGATGCCGGTCCTCGGTGTAATCCCGGGGGTTCCAGCAGTACAGGTCCATCAGGCCCCGTTCCACCGCCCGTCCGGTGACGCCGCAGCCCGAGACGCAGTTCACCAGGTCCGGGAAGAGTGTCACTACATCGATGCGCATGGCCTGAACCCGACGGACGACTAGAAATCCGGGTCCCAGTCCACCGTCATGGTCCCGGCCTCCAGGTCCACCTTGCGGACCACATCGCCCGAGACGTAGGGGATGAGGCGTTCCCGCTCACCCTTGACCACGATCACGTCGTTGGCGCCGGTCTCGAACAGGCTGTCCACCGTACCCAGCTGGACACCCTCTTCATTAATCACTTCCAGTCCCACCAGGTCGGCCCAGTAATACTCGCCGTCCGGCAGTGGGGGCAACTGGTCACGCCATACGGCGATCTCCTGCCCCATCAGGGCAGCGGCCGCATCGCGGTCATCGCAACCCTGGAACTTGATGATCACACCCTTGCCGTGGGCCTTGGCACCATCGACAGGGGCCTCTCGCCAGTTCCCCTCATGACCCAGCATGAGCGGGCTATAGCGGGTAATCGCCTCGCGGGGACGGGTATCGGAAAAGACCTTGACCCATCCCTGCACGCCGTAGAGGCCGGTAACCCGGCCCAGCACGATGGAATGACGTTCCACGGGCCGGGCTTGGGAGGCGATCAGGCCGCGGCCTGGTTCTGCTTACGGAACTCGGAGAGCAGCTTGCCCACGCGCTCGGAGGTCTGGGCGCCGGTAGACATCCAGTGCTCGATGCGTTCCTGGTTCATGTGCAGACGCACTTCCTGGCCACGGGCCACCGGGTTGAAGTAACCCAGCTGCTCGATGTAGCCGCTGTCGCGGGGTCTGCGGGAGTCGGTCACCACGATGTGGTAAAAGGGCGCCTTCTTGGCACCACCGCGGGCAAGTCGAATCGTTACCATCAGCTATACGCCTTAATAATGTGTCTGCTAAGGACCACGGGCACCGGGGCCCGGAGAAACGCGCAAATATACAGATCGGAGAGGCAAGATACAAGGCGCAAGATCCAAGAGGAGCGCTTACTTGCCTCTTGGATCTTGGATCTTTTGCCTCTTCTTTAAAATGGCAAACCGCCACCCCCGGGCATGCGGCCCTTCATGGCCTTCATGAGCTTGCCCATGCCGCCCTTGGAGAACTGCTTCATGGCCTTGCTCATCTGCATGTGCTGCTTGAGCAGGCGATTGACGTCCTGGACCTGGGTGCCGGAGCCGGCGGCGATACGGCGCTTGCGGGAGCCCTTGATCAGGTCCGGGTGGCGCCGTTCGCCGGGGGTCATGGAATTGATGATGGCGATCATGCGCCCCACTTCCTTGTCGTTGACCTGCTTTTTGGCCGCCTCGGGGACCTGACCCATGCCGGGCAGCTTGTCCATGAGGGAGGCCATGCCGCCCATCTTCTGCATCTGGCCCAGCTGTTCGCGCAGGTCGTTGAGGTTGAAGCCCTTGCCGGTCTTGAGCTTCTTGGCCAGCTTGGCGGCCTGGTCCTGGTCCACCTGGCGGGTGGCCTCCTCCACCAGGCTGAGCACATCGCCCATGCCCAGAATGCGCGAGGCCACGCGCTCCGGGTGGAAGGGCTCGAGCGCGCCGGTCTTCTCGCCCATGCCCAGGAACTTGATGGGCTTGCCGGTGACATGGCGCACGGACAAGGCCGCGCCGCCCCGGGCATCACCATCGGCCTTGGTGAGCACCACACCGGTGAGCGGCAGGGCGTCATTGAAGGCCTTGGCGGTATTGGCGGCATCCTGGCCGGTCATACTGTCCACCACGAACAGGGTCTCCACCGGGTTCACGGCGGTATGCAGGCGCTGAATCTCCGCCATCATGTCCGCATCCACGTGCAGGCGGCCGGCGGTATCAACGATCAGCACGTCATAGAATTTCTTGCGCGCCTGATCCAGGGCCCGTTCGGCGATGGCCACCGGATCCTCGCCACCACTGCTGGGCAGGAACGCCACGCCGATCTCTTCGGCCAGGGTCTCTAGCTGCTTGATGGCGGCGGGGCGATAGATGTCACAGCTGACCACGGCCACGTTCTTCTTGTGGCGTTCCTTGAGCAGGCGGGCCAGCTTGGCCGTGGAGGTGGTCTTGCCCGAGCCCTGCAGGCCGGCCATGAGGATCACCGCCGGGGGCTGCACGTTGAGCTGCAGCACTTCGTTGGCCTGGCCCATGACGGCGATCAGCTCGTCGCTGACGATCTTGATCAGGGCCTGGCCCGGGGAGAGGCTTGAAAGCACCTCCTGGCCCAGCGCCCGCTCCTTGACCCGATTGATGAACTCGCGCACCACCGGCAGGGCCACATCGGCCTCCAGCAGGGCCATGCGCACCTCACGCAGGGTCTCCTGGATGTTCTCCTCGGTAATGCGCGCCTGGCCGCGCAGGCGCTTGACGGTGCCTTGCAGGCGCTCGGTAAGATTTTCAAACATGGGGATGTTTCCCGGAATCGGGGCCGCCGCGACGGCCACCGTGATTACATGGTTCGGCGACGGGCGCCGGGTAAGCCATTATAGGGGAGGCGTCAGATGCGGAAAACCTCGCCCCCGCGAAGCTGCACCAGGGCGCGCTCCGGCGCCCGCTCCCGCAACTGGGCAAACACCTTGGCCTCTTCGCCGGGCTTGAGGTGGGTGATACAGATGCGCGGATCGTGACCCAGCTTGGCCAGATCCTCCACCAGCAGCTGCGGACAGTAGTGCCCCGCCCGGCGCGCCAGGTCCATCTCCCCGTCCCCGAAGGCGCACTCCACCACCAGCAGATCCAGGGTGTCACTGGCGTTCAATGCCGCCCAGAAACCGTCATTGGTGGTGCAGTCTCCGCTGTAGGCGAAGGCGCCGCCGCCCTCCTCCTGCACGCGATAGCCACAGGCGGTCACGGTATGCACTGCTGGCAGCATCTCGATGCGCCGCCCCCGCAGAGACAGGACCTCGCTCGGCTCCATGACCTGAAAACGCACCACCGGGGAATCCGGCGCCGGGAGGGTCTGAAAATCCGGCCAGATCTGCCAGTTGAAGATGTGGTTCTGCAGGATCTCGATACAGGCACCGGTGGCGTAGACTATCAAGGGCTCCCGGGTCAGCTCGGAAAACAGCGTATCCAGCAGCATGGGCAGACAGGCCACGTGGTCCAGATGGGAATGGGTCAGGAACACATGGCGAATACCGGCTAGATCCTCGGAGCTCATGTCACCAACCCCGGTGCCACAATCCAGCAGGATATCCTGATCCACGCGCAGTGCCGACGTACGCCGTCGGCCACCAATCCCGCCACTGCAACCCAGCACCTCAACTCGCATCACTGTCCCGCCTGCCTCCCTGTATCACGGGACACTAGCATGTGAGCCCCGTAACTGGCCACGCAATGGGGGCGGCCAGAGGGCCGCTGGCCGCCACACTGTGAACCACTCGACACCCCGGATGACTTTCAACCCAGGGCGGCCCTGTGCAATCATCCCCCCTTGTCCCACGACCCGTCCCTGTCCATGCCCATGATTGCCGGATTCATCGCCACGCTGTTATATCTCGGCGTCAGCGTGTTGCTTGCCCTGCGCTTACAGCGAGGCGCCCTGAGTCAGCCCGGCGGAACCGGTCGCCAGTCCATCCTGGCTGGCTGGGCCCTGGCAGTGCTGTTTCACGCCCTGACCATCTACGGCGACGCCTTCACCGCCAACGGCATCGACATGGGTTTCTTCAATGCCCTGTCCCTGTCTGCCTGGCTCATCGCCCTGCTCCTGTGGATCGCCAGCCTGCGCCACCCCCTGGAACTGCTGGGCATCATCCTGCTGCCCTTCGCGGCCCTGGCCCTGGCCCTGGAAATGGGTCTGGGCGACACGGGCACCGCCACCGCCCTGCCCGCCGGGCTGCAGATCCACATTCTCATGTCCCTGCTGGCCTACAGCCTGCTGGCCATCGCCGCCATCCAGGCGATATTACTGGCGGTGCAGAACCGCCATCTGCACAACCATCACCCCGGGGGATTCATCCGCGCCCTGCCCCCCCTATCCGTGATGGAGAGCCTGCTGTTCCAGATCATCGGCCTGGGCTTCGTGTTTCTGAGCGCCAGCCTGGTGAGCGGATTCCTGTTCCTGGACAACCTGTTCGCCCAGCATGTGGCCCACAAGACGGTGCTGTCCCTCATCGCCTGGGGCCTGTTCGCCATCCTGCTGTTCGGCCGCTGGCGTTTCGGCTGGCGTGGCCGCATCGCCATCCGCTGGACCCTGGGCGCCTTCGCCGCCCTGGTGCTGGCCTACTTCGGCAGCAAACTGGTACTGGAGCTGGTACTGGGAAGGTAGACCCAAGTTAGAATTGGGTAGTGGGAAATAACAAATCATGACCGGTTTGGATTTCGCCCTTACCAATTCACACTTCCGACTTGCCCTGCCGGCCTTGACACCCCGCCGGCCCGCCCGTGTAATGATCGCCTAGCCCAATGCGCTTCACCCCACCTTGGCCGATATCCCCTTAACCGCGCTGTTCGTAGTGCTCGTCACCCTGTTGGCCTGTTCGGCCTTTTTCTCGGGCTCCGAAACAGCGCTCATGGCGCTCAACCGCTACCGCATGCGCCACATGGCCCAGTCCGGGCACAAGGGTGCGCGCCGGGCACAGCGGCTGCTGGACAAGCCTGACCGACTCATCGGCCTGATCCTGCTGGGCAACAACTTCGTCAACATCCTCGCCACCCAGCTGGCCACCTACATCGGCTTCCGCGTCTACGGGGACATAGGCATTGCCATCGCCACCGGCCTGCTCACCCTGGTCCTGCTGCTGTTTGCCGAGGTGATGCCCAAGACCCTGGGCGCGCTGCATTCCGAACGCCTGGCCTATCCCGCCGCGTGGGTCTACACGCCGCTGCTGCGCATCGCCTACCCCGTGGTGTGGGTCATCAACCTGATCGCCAACGGCCTGATCCGACTGATGGGGGTGCGCACCCAGGACATCGATCAGCATGCATTGAGCTCCGACGAACTGCGCAGCGTGGTCAACGAGGCGGGGGGACTGATCCCCAGCAAGCACCAAAAGATGCTGGTCAACATCCTGGACCTGGAGAAGGC
>JBHEOJ010000071.1:0-305 GCA_046260855.1 Thioalkalivibrio sp. | reverse complement strand
GGTGGAGGACATCATGGTGCCCCGCCACGAGATCCAGGGCATCGACCTGGACGACGACTGGGACGACATCGAGCAGCAGCTGTTTCTTGGCAGCTACACCCGCATGCCAGTCTACGAGGGCAACATCGATCACATCCTGGGCTTCATCCACGTGCGCAACCTCCTGCCCCTGATCCACCAGTCGGAACTGAGCAAGCAGACCCTGCGCGAACACCTGCGCCGCCCCTACTTCATCCCTGAGGGCACGGCACTCAACCGTCAGCTGCTCAACTTCCAGCGCGAGCGTCGTCGTATCGGCCTGGTGG
>JBHEOJ010000070.1:0-11213 GCA_046260855.1 Thioalkalivibrio sp. | reverse complement strand
GCCAGGGGCTGGCATGGTGATCCTAAGGTGTAAACCATGTGCCCGGTTTGATTTGTAAACCATGTTCGGCTTGCACACTAGGGTGGGGGTGGTTTAACGCCTTCCACCTCACCCCTACCTCCTCACCTAATAGACCCCCGGCTCCCCATCCGGCCGCGTCTTGAAATACTTCAGGCTCCACATGTACTGGGCCGGGTGACGGCGGACCACCGTCTCGATGGCCTGGTTCATGCGCAGCGCATCCTGCTCCGGGTCACCCGTTGGAAAATCCTCCATGGGTGCCTCCAGGCGCATCTCGTAGATGTCCTCATCAGGCAGATAGACATTCAGGCTCGGCAACACCGCGGCGCCGGTGAGCCTGGCCACCTTGCCCAGTGCGGGCAGGGTGGCCTTGGGCACACCGAAGAAAGGCACGAATACCGAATGCTCCGGGCCCAGGTCCTCGTCGGGGAGGTAATAGAAGAAAAGGCCCTGCTTGATATGGCGCAGCGCGGGCCGCAGGCCCTGCTCCCGGGAGAAGACTACGGCACCGTACTGGGTACGGCTGCGATGGTTGATCCACTCCACCACCGGATTTTTTATGGGCTTGGCGAGGGACACACCCTCGTGGAGCTGGCTCATACGCAGGCTGGCAAAATCCAGCGCCGGGGTGTGGGGGGCCAGCACGATCACCGGACGCCCCGCTTCGCGACAGGCCAGGTAATGCTCTTCGCCAACCAGGCGCATACGCTTTGCGTGGGTGTCTGCACCACGAAACCACAGCATGCCGTAATCCACGAAGCACTGGGCGGTGGTGCGAAAATGTTCTCGCAGCAAACGCTCCCGCGCCGCCTCATCCAGTTCGGGGAAACACAGGGCCAGATTCACGGATGCGATATGCCGCCGCCGCGGACTCAGGCGCCACACGATCGCGGCAAGCCCCGCGCCCTGGGCGCGAACCACGGAGCGCGGCAGCAGGCTGATCAGACCGATCACACCGAGACTCACCCAGGTGAGCCAGTAGCGGGGTGCGAGCAGACCTGCGTGAAAGGGCGCGCGGTATGCCTCAGCCATCGGCCCCACCCAACTGCTTGTGCGCCCGGCGACGGAACACGGACATCTCCTTGGCCGCCTGTTTGTCGCCCTTCTTCTCGGCCACCGCGATGCCCTTGTCGAAGGCCTCGATGGCCGCAGTCTGATCGCCAGACTCGGCCAGGGCCTTGCCCAACATTTTCCACGCCGCCGAATACTTCGGGTCATGGTCCACGGCGGCACGCAGGTGGGGTACCGCCTCGTCAGCCCGACCATCGGCCAGCAGGGCGTTGCCCAGGGAGAAGCGGAGCATGGCATTGTCCTGCCCGGCATCGAGCATGGACTGGAATCGTTCGATCATGGTCATAGCGAAAGTATAAGGATGAAGGCGAAAGGATGAAGGGTGAATGCGCTGATTCTACCTTCATCCTTCATCCTTCATCCCTATGTAGTACGCCTCATTGCGCCAGCCCCGGTCGGTATCGCCAATCACGCCTTCCTCCCGGTAGGCCACGAGACGCAGGGGCGCGAAGAGTCTCAGCAGTTCATTGGGGGCTAGGCGAAAGGCGGGGTCCGAGGGGCCGGTGGCGTCCACCGCCTCGCGGGTGAAGGTCTCGTAGAACAGCAGGCCGCCGGGGCGCAGGGCATCGATCAGTGCGGGCACACGCTCGCGGTCCAGATACCGGGACACCACGATGACGCTGAAACTCTGAGACTCCGGGGGCGATTGTTCCACGTCACGCACCCGGGCCTGGAGGGGCAACGATTGTGCCTTGGTCAGGGCGTTGAGCTTGTCCGCGGCCACCTGGGAGATATCCCAGGCCTCGGTGTCCAGGCCGTACTGCGCCAGCAGGCGTGCGTTGCCGCCGAGCCCGCTGGCCAAGTCCAGGGCGCGGCCCTTCTTCGGCAATAGATGCGCGAACTCCGTGAGCACCCGGCACGCTGATACCTGTGAAACATCAGTGTCCCGGTAGCGGGCGTCCCATTTTTCCTGGATTGATTCAGTCATGGCTCGATAGTCTGTCTGTATAAAACCACTGATGCCACAGAGGTCTCAGAGGACACAGAGGGAAAACAAAAACATCATGTTCTGATGATCCTTCCTCTGTGTCCTCTGTGCCCTCTGTGGCAAGAATCACTGAGCTACTTGCGCCAGAATGCCGGGGTGAGCAGCACCAGGACCGTGAAGATCTCCAGACGCCCCATTATCATGGCGAGGCACAGCATCCACTTGGCGAAGTCGTTAATGCCCGCGTAGTTGCCGCCTACGTCACCCAGGCCCGGCCCCAGGTTGTTCAGTGAGGCGGCCACCGCGGAGAAGGCGGTGACCTGGTCGAGACCAGATGCCATGAGCAGCAGCATGATTGTGGCGAACACTGCCACGTAGGCGGAGAAGAAACCCCACACCGCCTGGATCACCCGATCGGACAGGGCACTGCGCCCCACCTTCACCGCGATCTCGGCATTGGGATGGATCAGGCGCATCACCTCACGCTGGCCCTGCTTGAACAACAGCAGGATACGGATCACCTTGATGCCGCCGCCGGTGGAGGCGGCACAACCACCGATAAAACTGGCAAACACCAGCAGCACCGGCAGGAAGCCGGGCCAGTTGTAGAAATCCGTGGTGGTGTAACCGGTGGTGGTGCCGATGGACACCGCCTGGAAGATGCCCTGTCGCAGGCTGTCGCTCCAGCCCGCAGTGGTGGCGGTGTAGTAGAGATAGCCCACACTGATCGCCGCCACCGTAGCCACGATCATCACGTAGGTGCGAAATTCCGCGTCCTGCCAGTAGTGGCGCACGGACAGGCTACGCCAGGTAAGAAAGTGCAGGGCGAAGTTAACGCCGCCGAGCAGGATGAAGGTGACGGCCACCGCCTCCACCGCCGCGCTGTCGTAATAACCGATGCTAGCATCGTGGGTGGAGAAACCGCCCAGGGAGACCGTGGAAAAGCTGTGGGCGATGGCATCGAAGGGCTCCATACCCACTGCCCAGTAGGCAGCAGCACAGGCCACGGTGAAGCCCAGATAGAGATACCACAGGGCCTTGGCGGTCTCGGTGATGCGGGGCGTGAGCTTGGTGTCCTTCACCGGCCCCGGCATCTCGGCACGGTAGAGCTGCATGCCGCCCACGCCCAGCATGGGCAGGATGGCCACCGCCAGCACGATGATGCCCATGCCGCCCATCCACTGCAGTTGCTGGCGATAGATGAGGATGGACTTGGGCAGATGGTCGAGGCCCGCGATCACTGTGGCCCCGGTGGTGGTCAGACCTGACATGGACTCGAACACCGCGTCGGTCACCGAGATGTGCAGGGCCTTGTCCAGGTACAGGGGCAGGGCACCGAACACCCCCAGCACCATCCAGAACATGAGCACCACCACGAAACCGTCGCGCAGGCGCAGTTCACGCTTCACCCGATAGACCGGCGCCCAGATGATCAGCCCGGTGAACAACAGGATGCCGAAGGCCTCCAGGAACGGCCACATGCTCTGCTCGTCATAGTAAAGACCCACGGCGGCGGGCGGCAGCATGGTCACGCTGAACAGCATGATCAGCAGACCGAGGATGCGCTGGATGACGGTTAGTTGCATAAAAGCAGTGGCTAGTGGCTAGTGGCTAGTGGCTAGTGGCTAGTGGCGAGGAAGGGCCATAGCGCAACGCGCGCTTGCGCGCGCAATCCTTGCCACTAGCCACTTGCCACTTGCCACTCATAGAAAGGTGACGCTGACGGCGAACAGGCGCTCGACTTCGTTGATGCGGCGCTTGTCCACCAGGAACAGGATCACGTGGTCCTCGGCCTCGATGAGGGTGTCGCGATGGGGGATGATCACCTCATCGCCACGCACCACGGCGCCGATGGTGCACCCCTTGGGCAGCTTGATATCCTCGATGCGACGGCCCACCACCCGGGATGTCTTCGGGTCCCCGTGGGCCACGGCCTCGATGGCCTCGGCCGCACCGCGACGCAGACTGTGCACCGCCACCACATCACCCCGGCGAACATGGGTAAGCAGGGCGCCGATGGTGACCTGCTGGGGTGAGATGGCGATATCGATGACCCCGCTTTCCACCAAATCCACGTAGCTCGGCCGGTTGATGATGGACATCACCTTCCTGGCCCCCAGGCGCTTGGCCAGCATGGCGGACAGGATGTTGGCCTCATCGTCGTTGGTCAGCGCGCAGAAGACATCTGTCGTCTCGATGTTTTCCTCGATGAGCATGTCTTCGTCGGCGGCATCTCCCCGGAGCACGATCACGTTGTTGAGCACCTCGGACAATTCCCGGGCCCGCTCGCGATTGTGTTCGATCAGCTTGACCTGATACCTGGGCGCCAGTACCTCGGCCAGTCGGGCACCGATGTTGCCGCCGCCGGCGATGATCACCCGCTTGTAGGGCTTGTCCAGCTTGCGCAATTCGCTGGTGATGGCGCGAATGTTCTTGCGCGCCGCCACGAAGAACACCTCATCGTCGGTCTCGATGACCGTGTCGCCCTCGGGGAAGATCGCGGTGTTGCCCCGGAAGATGGCCGCCACCCGGGCCTGCACCCCGGGCATGTGATCATTGAGTTCGCGCAGCTCATGGCCCACCAGGGCGCCGCCGTGATGGGCGCGGGTGGCCACCAGCTGTACCTTGCCGCCGGCAAAATCCAGTACCTGCAGACTACCCGGATGCTCGATCAGCCGCTGGATGTAGGTGGTGACCAATTCTTCCGGACTGATCAGCACGTCGATGGGCAGGGCGTCCTGGGAGAACAGGGCCTTGGCCGACAGGTACTCGGCCGCCCGGACCCGGGCGATCTTGGTGGGGGTGTGAAACAGGGTATAGGCCACCTGGCAGGCGATCATGTTGGTCTCGTCGCTGTTGGTGACCGCGACGATCATATCCGCATCCTGGGCACCCGCATTGGCCAGCACGTCGGGGTGGGAACCCACACCGACGATACCGCGCAGATCCAGGCGATCCTGCAGCTCACGTAACACCTCCGCACGGGTATCCACCACGGTGATGTCGTTGGCCTCGTTGGACAGGCTGTGGGCCACCGAGCTGCCCACCTGCCCAGCCCCCAGAATGATGATCTTCATGAGCCTGTGTCTCTGATGTAAGTCGAGCTGATGTAATCCGGCCCGGGGATTCTAACAGCTTGAACGCAGCTCATCCGTCACCGCGTCCCTTGCGCGGCTCGATGCCCAGCGCCTTGAGCTTGCGGTAGAGGTGCGTGCGCTCCAGACCCACCTGCTCGGCCAGACGCGTCATGTTGCCTTCGACGCGCTCCAACTGTTGCAGCAGGTACTCCCGCTCGAACTGCTCGCGGGCCTCTCTTAGAGGGATATCCACCGGGATGGCGCCCGGCTGCGTTTCCGCCACCACCCGGGAGACACGTCCGGACAGGGCCAGGTCCACTTCACTGCGCGAGACGTCCTCGCCGCTTCCCAGGATCAGCAGGCGCTGCACCACGTTTCTCAGTTCACGCACATTGCCGGGCCAGTCGTGGCGCGAGAGCCGCTCCACTGCCTGGGCGGTGAAACGCCGACGGGGCAGACCCTCGTGTTCGTGCAGGATGGCAATGAAGTGCTCGATCAGCACCGGCACATCTTCCAGGTGATCCCGCAGGGGCGGGACCTGCAAAGGCACGACGCTCAGACGATAGTAGAGATCCTCACGAAACGCCCCATCACGCACCATGGCCTGCAGGTCTTTCTGCGTCGCGGCCACCACGCGCACATCCACCCTCACCGGCTCACTGCCACCCACCCGGGTGAGGCGCCGCTGTTCAAGTGCATTGAGCAGGCGTCCCTGCACCTGCAGGTCCATGTCGGCCACCTCGTCCAGGAACAGCACACCACCGCTGGCGCGCTCCAGCAGTCCGTGACGCACCCGGTCGCCCTGCTCCTGACCGAGCAGTTCGATGGACGAGTCCTCGGGGGCGAGGGAAGCCACCGCCACTTCCACGAAGGGGTGGGCGCTGCGATTGCTCTGGCTGTGCAGATAGCGTGCGAAGGTCTGTTTACCCACCCCGGCCTCGCCGCTGATGAGTACCCAGGTATCGTGCTGGGCGATGCGCCGCACCTGTTCGCGCAGGCCCTGCATGCGGACACTGTCTCCCTCTGGATAGACGGAACGCTCCAGTTGCTGGCGAAGGCCCACGTTCTCCCGGGCCAGCTGATGCGCCTCCAGGGCGCGGGAGACGGTGAGGATCAGCTTGGCCAGGGACAGGGGCTTTTCCAGAAAGTCATAGGCACCGACGCGGGTGGCCTCCACGGCCGTCTCCACGTTGCCGTGACCGGACATCATCACCACGGGAAAACCCTGCGCGCCCTGTTGCTTCCATTCCTTGAGCAGGGAGATGCCATCGCCATCGGGCATCCAGATATCCAGCAACACCAGGTCCGGCGCTTGGGCGGCACAGGCCTGTCGTGCCTGCTCCAGGGTGCCGGCCACCTGTACACCATAGCCCTCGTCCACGAGGATCTCCTGCACCAATTCGCGGATGTCCGGCTCATCGTCCACCACCAGAATGTCAGGCGCATTCATGTCACCACTTCTCCCCGTTTCTTGCGCAATTCCTCAACAGACACGGCGGCAGGCAGGCGGATCACAATGCGCGCTCCTCCGCTGGAACGATTTTCGGCCCAGACCATGCCGTTGTGTTCCTCCACGATCTTCTTGACGATGGCCAGGCCCAGGCCGGTACCCTTGGGCTTGCTGGTCACGTAGGGCTCGAACAGCCTGGGCATGAGATCCTCGGGTACACCGCGGCCGTTATCCTGCACCCGCAGTTCAACCACCGCGCAGCTGGCCTCACGCACACAACGGGTCTCCATTTCCAGGTGTGGCTCGCCGACCTCGTCCAGTGCCTCGAATCCGTTCTTGATCAGGTTGTGCAGCAGCTGGCGCATGCGCCCGGCATCCGCCATCACCGGCGGCAGGGCATCGGCCAGTTGCAGGCTCAGCCTCGAGCCGTCGTTGCTGTACAGGTCGGACACCTCGCGCACCAGGGCGTTGAGCTCCAGGGGTGCGGCCGACATGGCCGGGGTGTAGGCATAGTCGCTGAAGGCGTTGACCATGGACTTCATGGCCTCCACCTGCTGCACGATGGTATGGCTGGCGCGCTCCAGCACCGCGCCCTGCTCCGGCTCCAGATGGGGCTTGAGTTTGTGCAGCAGCCGTTCCGCAGAGAGCTGGATCGGGGTGAGCGGATTTTTGATCTCATGGGCCAGGCGCCGGGCCACCTCGCCCCATGCCGCATCGCGCTGGGCCTGGAGCAGGGCAGTAATGTCGTCGAACACTACCACCTGACCACCCCGCAGGCCGCTCTGCACCGGCAGGCTCACGCCGCGACACATGAGCACCTTGCGTCCGCCGCCACCAAATACGGTGATCTGGGCATTCCATTCATCCTGGGTGTGTCGCAGCAGGGCATCGATCTCATCATGAAAGCGCTGCACTACCGGATGTTCGCGGCCGATATCACTCAGACTGCGACCGGCCTCGCCACTGAGATCCGCCTCCAGGATCTGGTCGGCCGCACCATTGGCGGTGCGCAGGATCATGTGCCGGTCCAGTGTGACCACGCCGGATGAAAGATGCTGCAACACCGTCTCCAGGTAGGTGCGCTGGCCTTCGGCCAGGCGCCGGCTTCTCTCGGCCTCATCCCGGGTGGAGGCCAGGGTGGCAGTCATGGCATTGAACGAACGCACCAGGAATCCCAGCTCGTCGCGCTGGCTCACCGGAAGTTTCTTGTGATACTCCCCGGCCGCCACCAGGCGCGTGCCTTCCGCCAGCTCGCGGATGGGCGCCACCATGCGCCCGGCCGAGTAGAAGGCGGCCCAGATGGCCCCGAGCACCGATACCAGCAGGGCCAAGGATAGGGTGATGGCGAAGCTCTGCTTGAGCGGCGCGCGCAGGTAGGCGAACTCCTTGTACTCGGAGAAGGCGTCCTGAACGCTGTCGGCAAGCGCGCTCATGCGCGCCTCCACCGAGTATATGGCCTGCAGGATGTGGCCCTCATCCCCGGGGGCGCGCCCGGGCACCGGCACCACTACGCGAATGTAGAGCCCCGAGTCATATACCGGCTCAAGGGCCACGTAGTTCTGCCGCTGGGACAGTACGAGGAACACCTCCTGACTGGGCAGGCTGGGCAACCGACGCAGGGTTTCGCCAATGCTGGAGGCCAGGATGCGGTTGTTGCTGCCGATCAAGGTGAGTTCCACCGAAGCGCTACGCTCGCGCAGGTCATTGAGGGTCAGCGGCGCCAGCGTTTCGCTCACATCGCGCAACTCCTCCGCCAGACCTTCCGTCTGGCGCGTCAGCTGGCGCATACGCAGGTCCAGGGATGTACGCGACAACTCCAGGGCATCCTCCAGGGCCTTTTCCACGCGCACGTCGAACCAGCTGTCGATGCCCTCGTCGAGAAACTTCATGGAGAAGTAGTAGACCACCGAGGCCGGCGCCAGGGAGAGCACCACGAACAGCAGCACCAGCTTCAGAGTCAGCCGTGAACCGGGCTCCCCGCGGACCAGTTGCGCCACCGCCTGATAGAGCTTAGTGCCGATGAGCACCGCCAGGAACATCAGACCCAGGGTGTTGAGCAGCAGCAGCCAGACATAGAGGCGTTCAAAGCGTGCAGAGTGGCGTGCCGCATCGCCCATCACGAACAGGGAGGCCAGCAACAACACAAAGATCACTGCCATGGGCAGCAATCCCAGCGAGAGTCTTTTCAGCGCAGCGACCATGTGTACCAGTCACTCACCGGGCTCCACTCCGGACTCAGATAGGCGCGCAGCCGAAGGGGCAGGGGCAGTGCATCCACCGCCAGGCGCGCCCGCATGTGCGCTCGGTAGCTACCAGCCGCGTCCAGCAACGCGACATCGAGCAGTGGAATCCTGTCCAGTTCGCCCATGGTGGCCAGCAGGGAGGAAAGTCGGAAAAAGCTCTTCTGCACGCCGGTGTTGAGATGTGTCAAAAGATACAACCGGCTGAGGGCGTGATACTCGATACGGTAACGCTGGGTGACCGTGGCCACGGTACTGTCCCACAGCCAGGCCCGTTCGCGCTCGATCTGCACCTGGACCTCGATGACCAGCGCGACACCGTTGTGCAGGGCATCGGCTAGGACCGGGCTCAGCCTGTAGCGAATACCGCCGTGCAGCTGATACACCCCGCCGGAAAGCTCCGTGCGGGCAAAATCCACCGTGATCAGCGGGTCTACCACCCCCTCCTCGGCCGCGCCGGACGTGGGCATGAACAGCAGGCCCGCGAGGAGCAGACTGATCACACGCAGCGGACTGGAGGGGGGTGTCGTCAAAGCGTTTTCATCAACCTGGCGTAGTAGAAGCCGTCCATTCCCTGTTCTCCGGCCAGGATCTGGCGACCCGGGGATGCGGCGCGGCCCCAGGCATCCGGCAACGGCGTCTCCACCGCATCCCCGTGGGCGCCCAGGAAGGCACGCACCTGTTCGGCATTCTCCCGGGGCAACAGCGAACAGGTGGCATACAAGAGCATACCCCCCGGGGCCAACAGGGGCCAGATTGCTTCCAGCAGCGCCGCCTGGCGCTTCGCCAGGGCCGCAATGTCTTCGGCCTTGCGCAGCAACTTGATGTCCGGATGGCGACGGATCACCCCGGTGGCCGAGCAGGGGGCGTCCAGCAGGACGCGATCATAGGCTGGGCCGTTATGCCAGTCGGCGGGGCGTGAGCCGTCCCCCACCAGCAAGCGGGCACTGCGGCCACCGCGGGCAAGATTCTCCTGCACCCGCTTGAGACGTTCGGCATCCACATCCAGGGCGGTGAGGTCCAGATCCCCGGACGCCGCTTCCAGGAGATGCAGGGTCTTGCCGCCCGGTGCCGCGCAGACATCCAGCACGCGCATGCCCGGCTCACAGGCCAGCAGGGGGGCGGCCAGCTGGGCTGCCGCATCCTGCACCGACACCAGGCCCTCGGCAAAACCGGGCAGGGCCTCCACATCCACCGGCGACTTCAACACCAGTGCAGAATCCACCACGGGATGGGCCTGGGCCTCAAGCCCCGCCTCGGCCAGGCGTCCCTGATAGGTTTCACGGTCGATGCGCGAGACATCCACCCGCAGACACATGGGGGCCTGTTCATTGAGGGCCGTCCCCAGAGCCTGCCAGTCCTCGGGCCATGCGGATTGCAACTCCTCGAGCAGCCAGCGAGGCAAGGACAGGCGTGCGGCGGCATCCTGATTGAGCCCGGCCAGCAGGCTGTCCCCTTCACGCTGCACTCGGCGCAGCACCGCGTTCACGACACCCACTGCCCAGGTCTTGCCCAGGGTGCGGGCCAGTCCCGCCGTCTCCTGGATGGCTGCATAGTCGGGGGTGCGCAGATGCAGCAACTCGCATAAACCCATCTCCATAACCAGGCTCACGTCCCGGTCCTTGGCCCGCATGGGCTTGCTCAGCAACTGGGCCAACAGGGCCTCCAGCTGGTGATGCCAACGCAGGGTGGCAAAACACAGGGCCTGGGCAAAGGCGCGATCCCGGGGGGAGAGCGGCGCGAGCAATGGCGGCAGCGCATCGGACAGGGATGCGCCGTTCAACACGACACGCTTGAGGATCCTGAGGGCAGTTTGGCGAGGAGACATGGTTTGGAAGGTCGAAGGATGAAGGATGAAGGATGAGTGTAACCCTTTGCCCCCCGCCCCGAACGGGGCAAGGCCGGGGCGGACTGGTTTCATTCATCCTTCATCCTTGCGCCTTCATCCTTTTCCCCAACAGTGTGCGCCCGGCAATCACCTGTTCCGCCGTCAAGGGCTTACCCCCGGGAAACTGGATGCGCGTCAGGCGCAGAAGGCCCTTGCCGGTGGCCACGTCGATGCCCTCGGGGCCTTCGGCCACCACCGCGCCCGGCGTGGCGGTCACGACCGAGGCCACGGGTCGCGCCGTCCAGATGCGCAGGGTTTCCCCTCCCAGACGGGTGAATGCCACAGGCCAGGGGCTGAAGGCGCGTACCTGACGATCCAGCACCGCGGCGGACAGAAACCAGTCCAGCTCGGCCTCCGCCTTGCTGAGTTTGGCGGCGTAACAGGCCTGGGCGTCGTCCTGGGGTTCGGGTTGCAGACGTCCGTCCATCAGGGCGTCCAGACACTCCATCAGCAATTCCGCGCCCTGGGCGGCCAGACGATCATGGAGGCCCTGGGCGGTATCCCCGGGGCCGATGGGGGTGTGGGACTTGAACAGCAT
>JBHEOJ010000007.1:281-38508 GCA_046260855.1 Thioalkalivibrio sp. | reverse complement strand
CGGGTTGCGCCGTTCGATGAGCACAATGACGTTCGGGTCATCCTCCAGGCGGATGCCGCGAATCCGGTCCACGCTGCCGGCCCAGGCGAACTGGGCGCCAGACAGACCCTCCACGAAGTAGCCCCGGCGGATGCGGCCCGCCTCCTCCATGGCCTTGAGTACCCCGTAGACGGCGCCGAAGCCGCCGGGCAGGTTTTCGGCCAGCGCCGCCTCGCGACTGACGATACCGTAGCGTTCCAGCAGCATCTCAGCCCGGGCCACGGCCCGTTCGGTGTCGGTGATGTCCACACCACGCAGGCTGTCCACCCGTGACCAGCGGCCCCCGGCCAGGGCCTGACCGCCGCGCCGGGCCGACCGGCTGGTACTTCGGGCCGGACCCCGGGCCAGGGCCCGCAGGGGGGCGAAGGTGTCGTTGCTGATGGCCCCGGCCCAGACCAGGTCCCAGAGGGCGGTGCGAAAGTCCTCGCCGTTGGCCTCGGGGTGGGCGTGCTGCACGGCGCCCTGCAGGTCCAGGTAGAAGCTCGCGCCTTGGCGGGTCAGGTGTTCCAGCAGGGTGCGGTGCAGGGGGTCGTCGGGGACGGTCTGCGGGGGCGTGAGCAGCAGCGGCGCCCGCTCACGCCGGTACAGGGCCACCCGTCCGTCCCTCGGGCCCTGGGCGCCCACGCCCACCCAGACCACCTGGCCGGTGGCCGCCGCCATGTCCAGCAGGTCCAGGGTGAAGCCCTTGATGCGCGCGGGCAGGATCACCTCGGCCAGCAGGGACCAGGGCAGGGGCAGGCCCTCCAGTTGCCCCACCACCTCCAGGAGCCGCTCGGCGCCGCCCCGGGCCTGGGCGGGTTCCGGGTTCACCCCGTGCCACTCGGGCAGGAAGCGGGCCAGGGCCCGGGCGTCCACCGGGGCGGTCTGGTGGCGCAGGCGGGCCAGGGTGCGGCGTTTCAGACGCCGCAGGATGTCTGCGTCGCACCATTCCAGTTCCGTGCCGCCGGGGCGCAGCTCCCCCTGCACCAGCCGACCCTCGGCCAGCAGGGCGCGCAGCACCGGGTTCACCTGGGCCTCGGTCAGCCCGAAACGGCGGGCGGCCTGGCGGGTGACAAACGGGCCCCGGGTGCGGGCGAAGCGGCGGATGAGCTGCTCCAAGGCGTCGGGCACGGGCTTGAGGAAGGCATCGGGCAGGCCCGGGGGCGGGGCCACACCCAGGGCGTCCCGGTAGAGCCCTGCGTCCTCGGGGGCGATGAATCGCGACTCGCCGGCGATGCGCACGGTGGCGGCGCGGCCGGATCGGGTGAGGGCCTCCAGCCAGGGGGCGGGATCCGCCGTGCAGCGGCGAGCGAGCTCGTCGTTCGTCTGGTCGCCCAGACGGCGCAGCAGGTCGTGGAGTTCGTCCGGGTCCCGGGCGCGGGTCTCGTCCGTCTCGCGGGCCAGCTCCGCCTCCAGTTCTTCCAGCACCTGCGCGTCCAGCAGCTCGCGCAGTTCCGCCTGGCCCAGCAGCTCCGCCAGCAGGCCCCGGTCCAGGGTCAGGGCCTGGGCGCGGCGTTCGGCCAGGGGTGCGTCCTGCTCGTAGATGTAGGCGGCCACGTAGGCGAACACCAGCGAGCGGGCGAAGGGCGAGGCGGAGCGGGTCTCCACCTCGTCCACCCGCACGCGACGGGCGCGGATGTCCGCCAGCAGGGCCTTGAGGCCGGCCAGGTCGAAGACGTCCGAGAGGGCCTGGCGATAGGTCTCCAGCACGATGGGAAAGGCCGGGTAGCGGCTCACGGTGGCTAGCAGCTGGGCGGACTTCATGCGCTGGGCCCAGAGCGGCGTGCGCCCCTCCGGGCGGTTGCGGGTGAGCAGCAGGGCCCTGGCGGCGTTTTCCCGGAACAGGCCGGCGAACAGGGCGGTGCTGGCCAGCTGCTCGGTGATCAACTCCTCCAGCCCCTCCGGGTCGGGGATCAGCTCGCTGAGCTCGGGCGGGACGTCGGTGTCGGCGAAGCGCAGCACGATGCCGTCGTTGGTATACATCACCTGCACCTCGAAACCGCTGCCCGCCGAGAGCCGGTGCTGCAGGGCCATGCCCCAGGGGGCGTGGATGCGGGCGCCGAAGGGGGAGAGGATGCACACCCGCCAGTCCCCCAACTCGTCCCGGAAGCGCTCCACGGTGATGGCCCGGTCCGTGGGCAGTACGCCGGTGTGTTGCTTCTGCTCGTGTACGTAGGCGGCCAGATTGCCGGCGGCCAGCCGCTCCAGCGGCGTGTGTTCGGCAAGC
Source organism: Thioalkalivibrio sp. (assembly GCA_046260855.1). Taxonomy (GTDB): domain Bacteria; phylum Pseudomonadota; class Gammaproteobacteria; order Ectothiorhodospirales; family Ectothiorhodospiraceae; genus Thioalkalivibrio_A. Next base: position 36,263 of record JBHEOJ010000007.1, on the reverse strand, counting down.
CAAAGGGCCGCCTCCTCCTGGCCCATGCGCCCCAGTTTCCCGGTGAGCGCCCCCAGGCGCCGGCCCAGTTCCACCGGACGGCCCAGGCTGTCGCCGTGCCAGAAGGGCAGCTTGCCCGGCTCGCCGGGGGCGGGGCTGACGATCACCCGATCCCGGGTGATCTCCTCCACCCGCCAGGTACTGGCGCCCAGCAGGATGTTCTCCCCGGCCCGGGTCTCGAACACCATCTCCTCATCCAGCTCCCCCAGGCGCGGGCCGTCGGCGCCGCCCAGGTGTACGGCGTACAGGCCCCGGTCGGGGATGGTGCCTGCATTGAGCCTCGTGACCATGGCAGCGCCCCGACGCGGGGTGAGCCGATCCTCGGTACGGTCCCAGGCAAGCCAGGGGCGCAGGTCGGCGAACTCCGCCGAGGGGTAGTGGCCGGAGAGCATGTCCAGCACCCCTTCAAGCAACGGGCGGGACAGCTCCTGGTAAGGGTGGGCGCGGCGCACCAGGCGCTCCAGTTCCTCAACGCTACGGGGCGCGTCGCAGACCATGGCCACCAACTGCTGGGCCAGCACGTCCAGGGGGTTGCGGGGCACGGCGATGGGTTCCAGCAGGCCCTCCAGCATGGCCTCGCTGATCACGGCGCATTCCAGCAGATCACCCCGGAACTTGGGATACAGGATGCCCCGACTCACGACTCCCACCTGGTGCCCGGCGCGGCCCACCCGTTGCAGACCCCGGGCCACACTGCCCGGGGATTCCACCAGGACCACCAGGTCCACGGCGCCCATGTCCACGCCCAGCTCCAGGGAGCTGGTGGCGACGATGCCCTTGAGCCGCCCGGCCTTGAGGCCCTCCTCGATCTCGGCGCGGCGCTCGTGGGAGACGCTGCCATGGTGGGCCAATACAAGAGGCTCTTCGGCTGCCTCGTTGAGCCTTTGCGTCAGTCGTTCGGCCAGGCCTCGGCTGTTGACGAAGATGAGCGTGGAGCGGTGTTCCCGGATGGCGCGCACCAGCTCCGGGTAGATGGCCGGCCAGATGCCCCGCTCCGGGGTGGGTTTGGCCACCTCCCGGGCGTAGAGCTCGCCCAGGATGGAGCCGCCCCGTTTCGAGCCGGGCGGTGTGCTGGTGGCCGGCGCCTGCACCGCCTCCATGTCCGCCACGGGCACCACCACGGACAGCTCGATCATCGGGCGGGCAGAGGTATCCACGATGCGCACGGGCCGGTCACCGCCCAGGAAGGCGGCGGCGGTCTCGGGCGGGTTCACGGTGGCGGACAGGCCGATGCGCTGGGGGTCGGTGTGGGTGATCTGCGCGAGGCGCTCCAGGGACAGGGCCAGGTGCGCGCCGCGCTTGGTGGGGGCCAGGGCGTGTACCTCGTCGATGATCACCGTGTGTACCGTGCGCAGGGTCTCCCGGGCCTGGGAGCCCAGCAGGAGGTAGAGAGATTCAGGGGTGGTGACCAGGATCTGGGCCGGATCTTTGAGCTGCGCCCGGCGTTCCTGCTGGGGGGTGTCGCCGGTGCGCATGGCCACGCGTACCGGGCGCACGGTCTCGCCCAGGCGTTCGGCAGTGCGCAGGATGCCGGTGAGCGGTGCGCGCAGGTTGCGCTCCACGTCGTAGACCAGGGCCTTGAGGGGCGAGATGTAGAGCACCCGCACGCCGGGCGGGGCGTCCTCCGGTAATTGCATGACCTGATCAATGCCGGCCAGGAAGGCGGCCAGGGTCTTGCCGCTGCCGGTGGGCGCCACCAGCAGGGCGTGGGCGCCCGAGGCGATCTCCGGCCAGCCCCTGACCTGCACCGGGGTGGGTTCGGGGAAGTTGTCGGCAAACCAGGTGTGGGTGGCGGGGGAGAACATGGTTTGTGAAAGTGTGCCGTGGGGGCGGGGGTGAATCCAGTAACAGGGGTAATACCGGGGATTCAGCGGGTTTGTATAAACGAAATCATCGCCTACAACCTGCCGCCTTCAGACAATCAGGACGCAAAAGGGCGCCAAAGTTTGAGCCTTGGCGCCCTTTTGCGTCCTGAGCCGGGGTTTTATCGAATGACCAGCACCGGACACTTGGCGTGATGCAGCACCCGTTGGGTGGTGCTGCCCATGAGGACTTCCGAGAGCTTGGACAGGCCTCGGGAACCCATGATGATCATTGCACCCTTGCTGCCAGCGGCATGGTCGAGGATCGCCTTGCCGGGCATGCCGTTGATGACCTGCTCCTCCACCGACGCGGTGGTCTGGCCGATGCGTTCCCGTGCCGCCGCGAAGGCCTTGCTGGAGGATTCCTTGCGCAGGTTTTCGAAGCCGCCCGGTGAAAAGTACTTGAGGTCTTCGGCCCGGTCACTTTCCTTGGGCCAGCCGAACATGTCCAGGGGGGTTTCGGGGAAGGCAAACAGCAGGCGTACGGGCACGTCGAGCTTTTCCGCCAGCCGGGCCGCGTAGCTGGCCGCGGCGCAGGCGTTGGCTGAGCCGTCCACGGGGACGAGGAGTATCTGGGGTAGATCGGTCATGTCGGCCTCCAGCATCATTGGGGATCTGAGCATGCCGGGCAACGGCATGGGGCAGACTCTGAGTCTAGTCGAGCCGGAAGGGTTCCGAGTTGTCGCAGGTCAATGCAGGGAGGTGCGGCGGCTTGTGGTCATCCAGCAGGATATTCACGATAGGGATGGGCAACACTTTGCGCCGTCACAAGAGCCTTGTCCCGCGTAGGAGCCCCGGGGTCGGGGCTCCTACGATAATACGGGCATACACATGATGGCCGGCGGCCACGGCACGGAAGGTACACACTGTCGTGATATTGATATCCGGGCTACTCCTCGCAGCTGTAACCCAGCATGTCCAGGCCTTCGGTCAGGTAGTCGGCCACTAGGGGGGTGGCGATGAGGTAGTCGGCCATGTGAGGAGTCCAGTTGTCCTTGGCCTCTTCCACGGCCGTGTCCCATTCGTCGGCCTCGAAGTCCCCACGACCCAGCCACATGATCGCCACCAGCGTCACCTGCTGTTCAGGGTCAAGGTCTTCCAGCTGGGTTTTGAGGTCCATGTAAGTCATGTCGTCGACATGGTCGGCGAGCACCTGCATGGCCCAGTCATCGGCGGGGCTGCCCGGTTCCTCCGGAATCACCACCGCCTCCTTGGCGTGAAACTCCCGTGCCCGTTCGATGACGGCGCAGACGATATCAGGGTTCATTTCGAGCATGTCCCACCTCCCGGACCCCAGGCTCACTCCGAGCATAGACCACCGGAGCTGTCCTGCCTGAAGGGCACCTCTAACTATGCGTGAGCACGCATCTTGAGCACTCAAAATAATTAGAAATGCCCTCAAGTCAGGCGATGGATCTGCAATGCGGTGCGGGCGAGGTCGCGTAGCGGGTGCCTTGGGCTGAGGCCTGCCAGGCGTTTGCGCAGGACGTCCGGGGTGGCCTTGGTGCGCAGGAAGACCCCCACGGCGTTGTCGTAACGGGGGTGGCGCAGCATCCAGGCGGCCCGAAAGCGCCGCCGCAGACCGGCCTGGGCCAGCAGGGCGCAGGCGCGCAGGGTGCGCTGGTCAGGAAAGTTGATCACCAGGATGCCACCGGGGGCCAGGCGTGACAGGAGTTGACGCGACCAGGGGCCGTCCACGGCCACGGCACGCTCGGGTTCACCCTCCTGGCCGCCGAACAGGTCGTCCACCAGATAGTCCACGGGCGGGCCAGGCGTGTCCCTGAGCCACTCCCGCGCGTCGGCCTGGTGCAGTGCAAGGCCTGGCCCCTTCAGACCGAAGAAACGCCGGGCCACGTAGAGGTGTACCGGGTCCAGCTCCACCCCATGAACGAGGGGGATGCCCATGCCGCGCAACTGGCGCAGGGCCGTGCCGCCGCCTACGCCCAGGACCAGCGCCTGTTGAGGCTTCTGTTGAGGCTTGGGGAGCAACAGTGCGGGCAGGCTGAGCAGATCCCAGAGATGGCCCGTCACCAGGCGTTCGGGATGGGCCTGACTGTGGAAGATGCCGTTGGTGTAGAGCCGGTGCACCCGGCCGGCGGTGCGCACCTCGTAACGGGTGCCGCCGCGGGTGCGGGACCAGATGAGCATTCAGGTGGCTGACTTTTCCTGGATGACTACCCAGGGGGCGGCCACCACGGCCCAGAACTCCGCTGAGCGGGTCTGCCAGTCTTTTGCCTGTTCATCGTTGGCCGGGGTCACCTGACCGGCGTCCAGCCAGGCGCTGAGGGCATCCCGGTCGTCCTCCACCATGCGTGCGGCCACCTCGACGAGATCCAGTTCCGTGGAGACATGGACCACCACGCCCCGGGCGAAATGGCGTTCCAGCTCCGGCCAGGTAAGGGGGCCGGTCTCGGCGTTGAGGCGGGCACGCAGTTCAGCGGCGGTGTCATTCATAAAGCGATGGCAAGTGGCTAGTGGCAAGGGAAAGATACACAAAAAAAGGGTTAGTCGTCGTCATCGAGCTCGGGCCAGGCGTTGAGCAGGGCGCGAATCTCCTGTTCGTTGCGCGAGCCGATGAGCACCTGCTGGATGCGTTCGCCTGCGATGACGATCAGGGCGGGGGTGCCGGTGAGGCGCAGGCGCTGGACCAGTTCCAGTTCTTCCAGGGCATTGATCATGATGATGTCGGGGCGGGTTTCCAACAGGGGGTTGATGATGCTGGAGGTCTGGCCGCAGATGTGGCATCCGGGCCGCCATAAATAGAGGATCAGCCGGGGTTGTGCCAGGCGTCGGGGATCGATCAGGTCATCGAGCCGGGGCGCGGGGCAGCCCTCCATGAGCCGGGCGCAGCGGCGCAGCCAGAGCTGCATGGCCATTAGCAGCGCCAGGAATATCAGGAGATAAAAGCCGAAACCGCTCATGGGGCATGTATAGGAGAAAGCGGCGGATAAATGAGCCTGTCGGTCGGTTCTGGACGCAGCGAACCGCCAAGGTGTGCATGAACCTGTAGGCCGGATAAGCGCAGCGCATCCGGCATCATGGCGAGGATGGCGAATTGCCGGATGCGCTGCGCTTATCCGGCCTACGCGATCTTCGGCGGGGTCAGCCCACCAGTTCGAGAATCGCCTTCTCGCTCTTGGCACCTACCAGAACGCGCAAGATGTACCCGTTGGAGACGACCAGCAGGGTGGGCGTGCCCATGACCCGGAAGCGGCGTGCCAGCTCCGGTTGTTCCATGGCGTTGATCTTGATGATGTCCTCGCGGCTTTCCAGCAGCGGGTCGATGACCCGGGTCACCTGGCCGCACATGGGGCAGGCGGGACTCCAGAAATAGAACACCAGCCGAGGCCTGGCCAGGGTGTCCGCGTCCAGCAGATCGCTCAGGTCCGGGGCGGGGCGGCCCTGCTGATTGCGAGTGCGGTACAACAGCCAGAACTGGAAGCCGAAATAGGCGGCGATGAGGCAGACGAAGAAGATGGCGAGAGGGGACATGTCAGTGGCAAGTGGCAAGTGGCAAGTGGCGAGGATGCCTCAGGTGGGGCGGGAGGGGTTAGGGGTGAGGCGACAGGTGATAGGCGATATAGGCGTGAACCCACCCCTGAATAGGTTGGTAAGGAGTGAGTGGTGAGGCGTCAGGCCTAAATCCACCCCCTCCCCAACCCTCCCCCGTGAGGGGGAGGGGGAAAGAAGGGTACAAACCGGTAACATCGTTTACAGATTAAACCGGGCACATGGTTTACAGGTAACTTGCATCGGCGAGGAGGAACGAGCCGATGCCCTGGAAAGAGACCTGTGCCATGGATCAGAGAGTGCAATTTATCGGTGCCTGGTTAAGTGGGCGCCATAGCAAGAGCGCGCTGTGTCGTCATTTCGGGGTCTCGCGCCCCACGGGCGATAAGTGGATCAGGCGCCACGAGCGCTTAGGCGTGGACGGGTTCAAGGAGCGCTCCCGGGCGCCGCACAGCCATTCCAACCGGATCAGCGAGGCGCTGTGCGAGCGTATCGTGCAGGCCAAGCTCGAGCACCTGGACTGGGGTCCGAAGAAGGTGCTTGACTGGCTTCGGGCCAGGGAGCCGCAGGTGCCTTGGCCGGCCGATAGCACGGGCGGGCAGATCCTGCGCCGTGCTGGGCTGGTCAAGCCACGGCGCCGGCGCCGCGCTGTACCGCCCCATGAGGCGCCGTTTGCCCACTGTGAGCAGTCCAACTTTGAATGGGCCTTTCGCGAGTACGGCCTGCCCCAGGCGATACGCAGCGACAACGGCGCGCCGTTTGCCTCGCGGGCCGTGGGCGGGCTCAGTGCGCTGTCGAAGTGGTGGATCGATCTGGGAATACACCCGGAGCGTATCCGCCCCGGGCGGCCCGATCAGAACGGGCGCCACGAGCGCATGCATCGCAGCCTCAAGGGCTGGCTCGGGGCGCCGGCCCAAGGCCTTGAGACCGAGCAGCGGCGCCTGGAGGCCTTTCGGGCAGAGTACAACTGGGAGCGCAGCCACGAGGCGCTGGGGCGGCGCACACCGGGCAGCCTGTACGCCGCCTCGCCCCGACCCTATCCGTTGTGCATCGAGCCGCCCGCCTATGAGCAAGGGGTCATGGTGCGCCGGGTACGAAGCAATGGCGAGATCAAGTGGCGCGGCCGGCTGATCTATCTCAGTGAGGTGCTCATCGGTGAGCCGATGGCACTTGAACCGGCTGGGGACGGGCTCTGGGAGCTACGCTACCGGTTTCACCCGCTTGGACTTTTGAACGAGCAAAACGACCGGATCACCCCAGCCAGGGGCTGGCATGGTGATCCTAAGGTGTAAACCATGTGCCCGGTTTGATTTGTAAACCATGTTCGGCTTGCACATGGGTTCACGCCTAACGCCTCACTCATCAATTACCAACCCATTCAGCAAGTGTTCAGGACGTCGGACCTACGCTGACGGCGACTCTCGAGGGCATGTGCCCGCAACCGTGAGGAGAGCCGTCATGTGCAAGAAGAATCTGATCCGTCTGGGTGTCGCCGCTTTAGGCGCCGCGTTGTCGCTGCCCGGGATGGCCATGGCCGGGCATTACAGTCATGGGGGTTACGGCAGTGTGACCACCATAACCCACAGCACCAGCACGTTCCGCCCCGGGCCGCCGCCCCATGCCCGGGCCCATGGCCATCGCAACAAGCATGATTACAGGCATCACAGCAGGCACCCGTACCGGGGTCATCGCTACCCGTCCTATAGCTACTATGAGCCCGTGCATCGGGCCCCTGTGTACCGGGCGCCGGCCACGGTGTATCACGCACCCAGCCATAGCAGCCTGGACTTCACGGTGCGATATCGCACCCAGTTCTGAATCCTGCTGGATTCAGGCCGTGTTCAGGGTGCCGGGGGCATCCTGAACACGGCAACAACGGGATCTGAGGAGAGACCGCCATGAAAACCAAGATCGCTGTGATTTCCCTGGCCCTGGCCAGCCTTGTCTCCGGCGCCGCCCAGGCCTATGAGCGCAGCGCTGCCGTCTATTACGATCAGGCCCGGGTGGTGGACGTGCGTCCGGTGAAGGAACTGGTGAGGGTGGCCGCGCCGCACCAGGAATGCTGGACCCAGCCGGTGCGTCACGTGCGCCAGACCGGCCCGAGCACCGGCGCCTACACCCTCTCCGGCACCCTCCTCGGCGGCGTGTTGGGCAACCAGATAGGGAAGGGGGACGGCCGCAAGGTTGCCACCGTGGTCGGCGGCGTGGCCGGTGCCATGGTCGGCAATTCCATGGGCCAGAGCCGCCAGCGCACCGAGGTCTACACCAGCCAGGAGCAACACTGCCAGACCGTGGACCGTTTCTACGAGGAGGAACGTCATGCGGGTTACCGGGTGACCTATCGTTACCAGGGCCGCGACTACACCCGTCACATGGACTACGACCCGGGTTCCACGGTCCGCGTGCGCGTGGCCGTGGACGCGGCCGACTGAAGGGCAGCTCTAATTATTCTGAGTGTTCAAAATGCGTGCTCACGAATAGTAAGAGGTGCCCTGAAGCCTTCCTCCGGCGCCGTGAGGCGGTACACTTGAGTCCCATGAAACGCTTATTCTCCAACGCCTCCCGCGGCCCACGGTTGACCGGCCCCGCCCTCGCCCTGCTCCTGTGCTTGGGCGGGGTCGGGTATGTCAACGCCGCACCGGCCATGCAGCACAGTGCCGCCCTGCAACTGGCCCAGGCCCAGGTGTCCCTGAACCAGGCCGTGGCCCAGGTGCAGCGCCGGGTCGGCGGTCGTGTCCTGTCCGCCGAGACCCAGACCCATAACGGCGTGCCGGTGCATGTGATCCGGGTGCTCACCGACAACCAGCGGGTACGCACCATCCGGGTGGATGGTCGCACCGGGGAGTGGATGTCATGAGGGTGGTAGTGATCGAGGACGAGGCCCCCCTGCGCGAGCAGCTCAGGGCGCGCCTGGAAGCCGAGGGCTGGATGGTGGACACCAGCGCCGACGGTGAGGACGGTCTGTATCAGCTCACGGAATATCCCGCCGACGTGGCCGTGGTGGACCTGGGCCTGCCGAAGCTCTCGGGATTGGATGTGATCCGCCAGTTCCGCGCCGGGGGCGGCAAGGTGCCGGTGCTCATCCTCACCGCCCGCAGCCAGTGGCAGGAAAAGGTGGAAGGCCTGGAGGCGGGCGCCGACGATTATCTGGCCAAGCCCTTTCACATGGAGGAGCTGGTGGCCCGGCTCAAGGCCCTGGCCCGGCGCGCCGCCGGCAGCCCCGACGGACGCCTGCCTCTGGGTCCCCTGGTGCTGGATACCGGTGCGCAGACCGTGAGCCTGGAGGGCACGGCGGTCTCGCTCACCACCTTCGAATATCGCCTGCTGGAATACTTGGCCCGCCACGCGGGGCAGGTGGTGGCCAAGCAGACGCTGACCGACTATCTCTACGCCCACGACGAGGACCGGGACAGCAACGTGCTGGAGGTGCTCATCGCACGGCTGCGTAGGAAGCTGGACCCGGACGGCACCCTGTCCCCCATCGAAACCCTGCGCGGTCGCGGCTACCGGCTCACCCTGGGCGCCCCGGACTCCCCATGAATTCACTCGGCCTGCGGGTCGGGCTGATCGCCGCGCTGGTGGTGGCGGTGTTCGCGGTGCTCACCGCCCTGGCCCTGGAACGGGCCTTTCGCGACAGCGCCGCCCAGGCCCTGGACGAGCGTCTCCACGCCCAGCTCTATCTGCTCATGGGGGTCACGGAGGTGGACAGCGCCGGTCGGGTGACCCTGCCGGAACGCCTCCCCGAGGCCCGTCTCATGCTGCCCGGTTCGGGGCTGGTGGGCGAGATCCGCGCCGCCTCTGGCGAGACCCTGTGGACATCTCCCTCGGCCCTGGGGGAGGCGCCGGGCAGCGGGGAGTTGCCCTTCACCGTGAGGCTGACGGTGAACTGGGAGCTGGGTGAGCGTTCCCATCCCCTGGAATTTCGCATCAGCGAGGATCGCACCGCCTTCGAGGCCCAGCTCTCGGAATACCGCCGCAGCCTGTGGACTTGGCTGGCCGCTCTGGCGGTGCTCCTGCTGGCCGCCCAGGCCGTGGCCCTGCACCAGGGCCTCAAACCCCTGCGTCGGGTGACCCGGGAACTGCGTGCCGTGGAGCGGGGTGAGCAGCCCGGCCTCCAAGGTCGCTACCCGGTGGAACTCAAGGGCCTGACCGACAATCTCAATACCCTCATCCACCACGAACGGGCACAGTTGGCCCGCTACCGGGACGCCCTGTCCAACCTGGCCCACAGCCTCAAGACGCCCCTGGCGGTGCTACGCGGCAGCCTGGACAGCGGTGACGGTGATCGCCGGCAGACCCGGGAACAGCTGGAGCAGCTGGAACGCATGGAGCGCATCGTGGCCTACCAGCTGCAACGGGCCGCCACCTCGGGGCGCACCGTGCTCACCGCGCCCATCCCCCTGGCGCCGGTGGTGCAGCGCCTGGGCACGACCCTCGCCAAGGTCTATCCGGAGCGGGATTTGGCCTTCGAGTACGACGTACCCGAGGGGCTGCATTTTCGCGGCAACGAGGGGGACCTGATGGAGCTTCTTGGCAACCTGCTGGACAACGCCTGGAAACATGGCGGCAGTCGGGTACGCGTGGAGGCCCAAGGGCTGGGTGAAGGACTGGAACTGACGGTCTGTGACGATGGCCCAGGCATCCCCCCGGACGAGGTGCCCACCATCCTGAGCCGGGGCGGGCGCCTGGATGAGCAGGTGCCCGGCCAGGGTATCGGCCTGGCCGTGGTGGCCGACATCGTGGCCGCCTACGAGGGCAGTATCGAGATAGATCAGGCCCCCCTGGGCGGCGCCCGCGTGCGAATTCGCCTCCCTGCCGGATAAACGGTCATCACGACGCCCGCCCCGGCGCTACAATCCCTTTTCATCCTTCATCCTTCATCCTTCATCCTTCATCCTTCATCCTTCAACCTTCAACCTTCAACCTTCAACCTTATAACCAATGTCCCTCCCCCCCATCCAGGCCGCCGCCCTGCCCCTCCCGATCCGTCTCGAGACGGAAACGGCGTGGCCGGTGCCCGTGCGCGGGGATCTGCAGCGCAGCGATGCCGAGGCCGCGCGCCGTCCGGCCCCGCTTGCCACCGCAGCGCAGGCGGAACAGGATCGGCGTGATCGTGGGGAACGGGAGATGCTGGGTCGTCTGCGGGTGGCCCTGGCCGAGCCCCAGGCCCAGCCCCCGGCCAACGTGATGCGCCGGGGATCCTATGGGGTCTTCACCCGCACGCCCGCCGATCTGCTGGATCAGCGCATCAGCGGTCTGCTGGGGAATGGCGGTGCGGGTTCGTTGCGGCGGCTGGATGAACGCGCTTGAAGGCAGTGGTTAGTCTCAAGTGGCCAGTGGCAAGGAACACCACCCTCACCCCGGCCCTCTCCCTGATGGAGAGGGGGAATTAACTCCCTCCCCCGCATCGCGGGGGAGGGTTGGGGAGGGGGCCCTTGCCACTAGCCACTTGAGACTAGCCACTGCCTTCAAGCGCGGCCTACGTTTGAATCTGTTGGCGAGTGGTAGTAATCGCTGTCCATGGCGATGGCATCGATGGTGCGTTTGAGTTCTGCCATGCGCAGTTCGGCGGTGTCGATGGCGGAGCAATCCTCGCACATGGGGTCACCGCAGGGCTGGCGGCTGTAGAGCCAGTAGTGCACGGCGCCAGCCAGCAGGCCGTCGGCGATGTCCCAGGGATGATTCTCTTCGGTGTCGGTCGCCAGACGGTTGGCCAGTTCCACAGTCTCGGTGGCGGCGGTTTGATAGGCGTCGGGCAGCTCGTCATTCATGGCAGCGGGTCTCTTGGCGTATCTACCTATTTTATCAGACCCGGGCCATGACCAAGGGCACCTGCCGTTCGGCGGCGCTCAGGCCACCGTGCACCGCCACCATGGCGGGCAGGGCCTCCCCCGGCCGCGGATCAATGACCATCCAGCCATCGTGCATCAGCAGGGTGAAATCCCCCACACGCCCGGCCAGGCGCGGGTGGTGCGGTGCGGGCCCGAACCAGCCTGCGTCCAGCAGGGCGCGGCTATGCACCAGGGTCACGCAGTGCCCCAGGTGCTGGTTCACCAGTTGCTCGAAACGCCCCTGGCAGTCAGGTTTCACATAGACGAAGGCGGCCCGGGGTTCGCCGCATAGGGGCAGGCGCAGGCAGTCCATGATCTGCGGGTGGTCGTTGAGGTCCAGCTGCAAAGGGGCGTCGATCATACCGTGGTCGGCGCTGAGCAGGACCAGGGTGTCACTGCCGGCCAGTGTCTCCAGCAGGTGGGCGAATCCGGTGTCCAGTTCTCCCAGGTGTTCGCGCAGCGGCGTGCTGTCGGCACCGTGCAGGTGGCCCAGGTGATCCAGTTCCGGCCAGTATGCATAAGTGAAGCGGGCGCCCTCATGGACGGCATGCCGGGCCTGGGCGAAAAAACCCGGTAGGTCTTGGTAGACATAGTTGTGCGCAGCGTGGGTGACGCTGAGGTTGAAAAGGGAGTTAGCTATGGACTCGGGGCTGACGCAGGCGCTGTTCACCCCGAGGCGGGAGAACAGCGGGTCCAGGCCCAGCAGCTCCCTGGGGGTGAGACTCAGGTCGGCATAGCTCGGCCCCGGGCCCCGTGGCAGACCCGGCAGCACGGCCATCACCGTGTCCAGCCCCTCCAGGTAGACATGCCAGCCGGTCAGGCCGTGGCGCGCGGGAGGATGACCGGTGAGGTAGCAGGTGATGCCTGCCGCGGTGGTGGTGGGAAATACCGAGGACAGGGTCGCCACCTGATGCCGGCGCAGCGTCGGGCATCGGGCGGCGTCCCGGACCATGGCCTCGCCCAGGCCATCCACCACCAGCAGCAGTACCTGACTCGCCTCCCGCACCGACGCCGGGGGCAGCAGATGCAGGGGCGGGCAGCCGTGGGTGCTTGCGGGATCCCCCAGGCCCTGGCACAGGCTGGACATGAGGTTGGCGATGCCGTTGCCGCCGTAGTCGGGGGCGGACCAGCCTTCCTGCAAGGGGATGGTGAGCGGGGTGTCCGAATCATACATGGTTCGAGGGTAACCCGGACTTGGTGCCGACGCCAGATGGGGCGGCCCGTGGCGTGTTTTGCCGACGCTTGGCGGCCCATGACGTACACTGGGACCCAGGCGTGATGGTTGCGCCACCGCAAAATTAAGAGGGTCCGGGGGAGTCCATGTCACCAGGCCACGACAATCTGCGTTTTCGTCTGATCTTCGAGCAGGCCCTGGACCCCATGGTGCTGCTCGATGCCAAGGGCCTGATCCTTGAGGCGAACCTCAGTGCCTGCAAGGCACTGGGCTACAGCTACATGGATCTGGCCGGCAACCTGCATGTCACGGACGTGGACATGCAGGCCACCCAGGCAGATGTGGACCGGGTGCATGGGGACCCGGATCGACATTTGCCCGCCAGCTTCCAGAGCATCTATCGCCGCAAGGATGGCAGCAGCTTCCCCTGCGAGGTGCACATCAACGCCGTGCGCGTGGGTGGCGCCGCCCAGGTCTTTGTCAGTTTCCGGGACATCACCGAACGCCTTGCCGCGGAGCGTTCCCTGCGGGAGCGGGACAACCAGTTGCGCACCGCCGTGCTGGGTGCGCCCATGGTGCTGTTTTCCTTGGACGAAGACGGTGTCTTCACCTTCTCCGAGGGACGCGGGTTGCGTGCCCTGGGCCTGGAGCCCGGGCAGGTGGTGGGGATGAGCGCCTTAGAGATGTACCGGGAGCAGCCGGTCATCAGTGACGGTCTGCGGCGTGCCTTGGCGGGGGAGTCCGTGCAGCTTGAAACCTTTGTGGCGGGCCGCTTCTACGAGAATCACTGGCAACCGCTGCGGGATGAGCAGGGCACGCCCCGGGGCGTGCTGGGTTCTTCCTACGACATCACCGCCCAGCGCCTGGCCGAACAGGCCCTCACCCGCGAGCGGGATCGTCTGCTCACGACCCTGGAGTCCATCGCGGACGGGGTCATCACCACCAACGTCTCCGGCCGGGTGGATTACATAAACCCGGTGGCCGAGAGCCTCACTGGCTTCAAGGCCGAGCAGGCCAGGGGGCGGCCCCTGGAGTCGATCCTCAGGGTGGAGGACCTGGAGACTGGCGAAGTGCTGGCCAATCCCGTGGACCGTTGCCTGCACCGGGGCAGTGCCGTGGTGCTCAACGAGGAGAGCCGGCTGGTGCGCGCCGACGGCGAGGCCTACACCGTGCGCCTGTCCGCCTCGCCCCTGTACCAGGGGGCAGAGGGCATCACCGGCGCGGTCCTGGTGCTCCATGATTTCAGCATGCTCTGGGACATGGCCCGCCAGCTCAGTCACCAGGCCAATCACGACGCACTCACGGGACTGATCAACCGGCGGGAATTCGAACAGCGCCTGGAACAGGCCATGGCCACTGCGCTGGACGGTGGCCGCACCCATGCCCTGTGTTACATCGATCTGGATCAGTTCAAGATGGTCAACGACACCTGCGGCCATGTGGCCGGTGATGAGCTCCTGCGCCAGTTGGCCACTGTGCTGCCCCGACACATCCGGGATACCGACACCCTGGCCCGCCTGGGCGGTGATGAGTTCGGCCTGCTGCTGGATGGCTGTCCCCTGGATCGGGCCGAGACCATCTGCAAGGAGATGCTGGCAGAGGTCATGGGGTTGCGCTTTGCCTGGGAGGGGCGGCGTTTCGATGTGGGGATGAGCATCGGTCTGGTGCCTGTGGACGAGGCCACCGTCTCCCTGTCCGATGTGCTCAGCCGGGCGGATTCCGCCTGTTACGTGGCCAAGGAACAGGGTCGCAACCGGATCTATGTGTCGCGCCCCGGGGATGCCGCCCTGCAGGCACGCTACGGGGAGATGGAGTGGTTGGGGCGCATTCGCCAGGCCATGGAAGATGACCGTTTCGAGCTGTACTGCCAGCCCATCCGGTCTCTGTCCGACATCGGGCAAGACCACTACGAGATCCTGCTGCGCATGCAAGGCGAGGATGGCGAACTGGTGGAGCCCGGTGCCTTCATCCCGGCGGCGGAACGCTACAACCTGATGCCCCAGGTGGACCGCCACGTGATCCGCAGCGCATTCACCCTACTCTCTGATTGCGATTTTGATCTCTCCCAGACGGTCATCGGCATCAACCTCTCGGGCCAGTCCCTGGGTCAGGAGGGCATGCTCGATTTCGTGACCGAGGCCCTGAAGTTTCATGGTCTGGCGGCACAGCGGTTCTGTTTCGAGATCACCGAGACGGCGGCCATCGCCAATCTCTCCAACGCCGCCGGATTCATACGGGAGTTGCGGGAGATGGGCTGTGCCTTTGCCCTGGATGATTTTGGCAGCGGACTGTCCTCGTTCAACTACCTCAAGCACATGCCCGTGGACTATCTGAAGATCGATGGCAGCTTCGTCCAGGACATCCTCACCGACCCGGTGGATGACGCCATGGTCACCGCCATTCACCGTATCGGCAGCGTGTTGGGCATCAAGACCATTGCCGAGTTTGTGGAGTCCGATGCGGTGCTGGAACGCCTGCGGGAGATCGGTGTGGATTACGCCCAGGGCTACGGTATCGGGCGCCCGTCGCCGTTTCGCAGCTGCCGATTGTTCGCCGGCGGACACGACTAGCCCGGATATTTCACCAAGGCGGTCGGCAGCTTTGTGTAAGCTTTTGAATTGAATGCATCGATGAGCATATTGGGTCGTAAAGCCGCAGTAGCAGTTCGCGCCACGCCGCCGACCGCCTTGGTGAAATATCCGGGCTAGACCCGCAGCCCTGCCCTTGTATTAATGAAGGTTTCGTGAAGTCCTGCGCAAAAAATAGTGGCACTTCGCGAAAAAGTTGCGTAGGTTGTTCCTGTGGCAGTTCATTTCATCGGTATCAGCTTGTGTTTCCGGCCCTGGTGTTGGCATCACAAATGAGCCCCTGAGATGTTCCGTGCGCATCAACCGTGAGTGTTCAATGTTTGTATTGAGGTAGCGTTCCATGGCAACTGGTACTGTGAAGTGGTTTAACGAATCCAAGGGTTTCGGTTTCATTACTCCCGATGACGGCGGCAAGGACGTGTTCGTCCACTTCAGCGCCATCGGTGGCTCCGGGTTCAAGACCCTGGCCGAAAACCAGAAGGTCTCCTTTGACGTGCAGGACGGCCCCAAGGGCCCGCAGGCGGCTAACGTCGTCGCACAGTAAGACCGCAAACCACAAAGCGGGAGGGCCTTTTGGCCTTCCGTATGAGCCCCGCCTCTGGCGGGGCTTTTTTTATGCGCTGCGCGTACTGCAGGCGCTTCAAGGCCTCGGCCGGCGCGGTTCGGCACATGAGCCCGCCTTGCGGGGTGCATGCCCGATCCTTTATGGTAAATAACTGATTTTCCCCCGCGTCCTGCCTCCCTGCGGTAAACAGACCCGGCTTTGCCGGGTCTGTTGCGACCCCATGGGGCCGGGCCCGCCGAACTCACCTCTCCAAGGAGTATTCAATGTCTGCCCTGATCTGCGGTTCCATCGCCTACGACACCATCATGGTCTTCCCCGACCGTTTCAAGAACCACATCCTGCCGGACAAGGTGCACATGCTGAATGTGTCGTTCCTGGTGCCGCAGATGCGCCGCGAGTACGGCGGTTGCGCCGGCAACATTGCCTACAACCTGAATCTGCTGGGTGACGCCCCAGTGCTCATGGCCACCGTGGGCGGCGATTTCGCCCCCTACAGCAACTGGTTGGACGAGAACGGCATCAGCCGCAAGCACGTGAAGGTGCTTAATGATCACTACACCGGCCAGGCCTTTATCACCACGGACCAGGACGACAACCAGATCACCGCCTTCCATCCCGGTGCCATGGGCGAGTCCCACCAGAACAAGGTCAGCGAGGCCGACGGCGTCAGCCTGGGCATCGTCTCCCCCGATGGCCGCGACGGCATGATCCAGCACGCCGCCCAGTTTGCCGAGGCCGGCATCCCGTTTATCTTCGATCCTGGCCAGGGCATGCCCATGTTCGATGGTGATGACTTAAAGCGCTTCGTGGAGCAGGCCACCTGGGTGACCCTGAACGACTACGAGGCCCAGCTCATGTGCGATCGCACGGGGATGACCGTCGAGCAGCTGGCAGAGCAGGTCAAGGCCCTGATCGTGACCCGTGGTGGCGAGGGTTCGCTGGTGTACACCGACGGCAAATGCATCGAGATCCCCTCCACCAAGCCCGCCCAGATCTGCGATCCCACCGGTTGCGGTGACGCCTACCGTGCCGGCCTCTTGCACGGCCTGTTGCACGACATGGACTGGGAGACCACCGGGCGCATCGCCTCGCTGATGGGCTGCATCAAGATCGAGCACTACGGCACCCAGAACCACCGCTTCGACAAGGACGGCTTCGCGGTTCGATTCCAGAAGGAGTTCGGGTATCGGTTCTGATTTTTTTCGGGGCTGAAAGGCTTTCAACGCAAAGGCGCTAAGACGCAAAGATACGCAAGGGTAACGGGAATAGAGCAAGGCCGGCATGAGCCGGCCTTGCTATTTTAAATCGAAATACTTTGCGTCCTTTGCGTCTTAGCGCCTTTGCGTTGAGGCTCTTGAATTGGAATCAATCCAGCCGCCGATCCGGCTCTACGTCCTCGTAGGTGTTGAGCACGTCATCGTTGCGCGGGTCTACTTCCATCAGGCTGACTGGATAGCTCCACAGGTTGGCCAGGTGTTGCAGCACCATTTGGGTGTTGCGTTCCTCCAGCAGGCGTCCGTCCAGGACGCGATGTTCCAGGATCAGCCGGCGGTCGCCGCTCAGGTCCACGTCCACCACCTGAATATCCGGCTCGTGGCGTGCCAGGTCGTATTGGGCAGCCAGTGCCCGGCGCACATCCCGGTAGCCGGACTCGTCGTGGATGGCGTTGACAACCAGTTCAGGTTCGTCTTCATCGTCGATCACCGAGAACAGCCGCCAGTCGCGCATCAGGCGCGGGCTCAGGAACTGCAGGATGAAGCTCTCGTCCCGGTACTCGGCCCAGGCCGTCTTCCAGACCCCCAGGTAATCCGGGTTCCCGGCGACGTCCGGAAACCAGAGACGGTCCTCGTCGGTGGGGTTTTCGCACATGCGCTTCATATCCTGGAGGATGCCGAATCCCAGGGCGTAGGGGTTGATGCCGGAGAAGCGCCGATCGTCGAATTCCGGCTGGAACACCACGTTGGTATGGGCGTGCAGGAATTCCATGAAGGCGCCGTCGGTGATCTGCCCGGTCTCGTGCAGGCGGGTCATGATGGCGTAGTGCACCGTGGTGGCGCAGCCCTCGTTCATCACCTTGGTCTGCTTCTGGGGATAAAAATACTGGGCAACGACGCGCACGATGCGCAGCAGCTCCCGTTGCCAATGGGCCAGGCGCGGGGCGTTTTTCTCCAGGAAATAAAGCAGGTTCTCCTCGGGCATCCCGAGGGTACGTCTACGGGCATCCCCACCGCGGTCCACATCCTGTTCGCTGTGCTTGCTTCGGGGCAGGGTGCGCCACAGGTCGCTGAAGCTCTGTTCCTCATAACGCCGGCGTTCCTGTTCCCGGGCCATCTCCTGCTTGAGATTCAGGGGCTGTTTACGGGGGTAACGGTGAACGCCGTGACTCATCAGCGCATGGGCGGAATCCAGCACCCGCTCCACGGCATCGGCCCCGTAGCGTTCCTCGCATTCGGCCACGTAGCGTTTGGCGAAGTCCAGGTAATCGAGAATGGAGTCCGCGTCGGTCCAGGCCTTGAACAGCTGGTTGTTGCGAAAGAAGTGGCTGTGGCCGAAGGCGGCGTGGGCCATGACCAGGGTCTGCATGGTCATGGTGTTCTCTTCCATGATGTAGCACAGGCAGGGATTGGAGTTGATGACGATCTCGTAGGCGAGCCCCGTCATGCCCTTGCGGTAGAGCATCTCGTCGCGGGCGAAGTGCTTGCCGAAGGACCAGTGACGGTAGAACAGGGGCATGCCCATGGAGGCGTAGGCATCGAGCATCTGCTCGGAGCTGATCACCTCGATCTGGCTGGGGTAGGGGTTCAAACCCATCTCGTCTACGGCGATGCGCTCGATGGCCTCATAGGCCTTATTCACCAGCCGGTAGTCCCAGTCCGGGCCGGTGTAGAGCAGGCGGGCGTCGGCTTCAAAGCGGTTGATCATCTCAGCCCCTCAGCTCGGCGGGGGTGAACAGGTCCTGGAACACCGGGAAGATGTCGGCCCGCTTCTTCACCTTGCGCATGGCCATGGGGCGTCCCGACGCCAACAGTTTCTCGTAGACCTCCCACAGGTCCGTGGGGGCCTCCCAGCCGCGCTCCTCGGCCACCTCGATGTAGGCGTAATAGCGGCACAGGGGCAGGATGATTCGCTCCATCAGGTCGATGACCGCCGGGTTGTCCGAGGGGGTGTTGTCCCCGTCCGAGGCCTGGGCGGCGTAGATGTTCCACTCCGCCGGTGAGTAGCGATCCTTGAGGATCCTGTCCATCTCCCGCAGGGCGGGGGAGACCAGGGTGCCGCCGGTCTCCCGGGAGTAGAAGAAGGTCTCCTCATCCACCTCCTGGGCGATGTGGGTGTGGCGGATGAACACGATGTCCACGTGCCGGTAGCGCCGCTCCAGGAACAGGTACAGGAGCATGTAGAAACGCTTGGCCAGATCCTTCATGTCCTCGGTCATGGAGCCGGAGACGTCCATGAGACAGAACATCACCGCTTGGGAGATGGGCCGCGGCGTGGGCACGAAACGGTTGTAGCGCAGGTCGATGGGGTCGATGTAGGGGATCAGCCGGGAACGCCGGGTGAGTGCTTCCCGTTGCCGGATCAGTTCGCGCAACCCCTCGGGGTCCTTGCCCGAACGCTCCAGGTGATCGATTTCCCGGTCCAGGGCCAGGATCTCTTCGCGCTTGGGCCGATGCAGGGCCAGGCGTCGGGACAGGGAATTGCGCATGGTGCGCGTGAGGTTGAGGCTGGTGGGCGAACCGGTAGACGAAAAGCCGGCCCGCTGGATGCCCTGCTGTTCCACCTTCGAGACTTGTGTGCGGGCCAGTTCAGGCAGTTCCAGGTTCTCGAAGAAGAGGTCCAGGAATTCATCCCGGCTCACGGTGAAGCGGAATTCATCCTCGCCCTCAGCCTGGGAGTGGCCACCGGGCCCGCTGCCACCCTCACCGCCGTCGGGCCGGGAGATCAGGTCGCCTGCCTGGTACTCCTTGTTGCCGGGTACCACATGGCGGCGCACGCCGGTGTCGGGACCCTTGCGAAAGGAGGGCTCCTGCAGGCCATCGGCGGGGATGCGAATCTCCTCCTCCCCCTGGCCCACCTCGGTAACCTTGCGCCGGGCGGAGATGTCGCGCACCGCGTCCAGGATCTGGCGCTTGGCCCGGCGAATGAAACGCTGGCGGTTGGCAAGGCTCTTGTCCTTGGGGTTGAGGCGTCGATCGACGATGTTGACCATAAGGCCTTATCCCGCCTGTTTGACCCGCATGTACCATTCCACCAGACGCCGCACCTGGCGTTCTGTGTAGCCCCTGGACACCATGCGCTGCACGAAGTCGCTGTGCTTGCGTGCCATCTCGGAATCCGCCTTGGTGCCGAAGCTGATCACCGGCAGCAGGTCTTCCACCTGGCTGAACATGCGCTTCTCGATCACCTCGCGGATCTTCTCGTAGGAGGTCCATGAGGGCATCTTGCCGCCCTGCCCCGCCTGGGCGCGCAGGGCGAACTTCACCACCTCGTTGCGAAAATCCTTGGGGTTGGCGATGCCGGCGGCCTTCTCGATCTTGGACAGCTCCTGGTTGAGGGACGGGCGGTCCAGCATCTGTCCGGTGTCCGGGTCCTTGAAGTCGTGGTCCTCAATCCAGGCGTCGGCATAGGCCACGTAGCGTTCAAACAGGTTCTGGCCGAAGTCGTGGTAGGACTCCAGATACGCCTTCTGGATCTCGTTGCCGATGAAGTCCGCGTAGCGGGGTGCCAGATCCGCCTTGATGAATTCCAGATAACGCCGCTCGGTCTCCTCCGGGAACTGCTCCCGGCGGATGGACTGCTCCAGCATGTAGAGCAGGTGCACCGGGTCGGCGGCCACCTCCCGGGTGTCATAGTTGAAGGTCTCGGAAAGCACCTTGAACGCGAAGCGGGTGGAGACCCCGTTCATGCCCTCATCCACCCCCGCCATGTCCCGGTACTCCTGCATGGACTTGGCCTTGGGGTCGGTGTCCTTGAGGCTCTCGCCGTCGTAGACACGCATCTTGGAATATACGCTGGAGTTCTCGTGTTCCTTCAGGCGCGTGAGCACCGAAAACTTGGCCAGCAGGTCCAGGGTGGACGGGGCACAGGGGGCCTCGCTCAGTTCGCTGCTGCGGATCAGCTTGTCGTAGATGAGCTGCTCCTCGGTGGCGCGCAGGCAATAGGGCACCTTGATCACCGAGATACGGTCCAGGAAGGCCTCGTTGTTCTTGTTGTTGCGAAACGCCTGCCACTCCGATTCGTTGGAGTGGGCCATGATCACCCCCTGGAAAGGGATGGCGCCGATGTTCTCCGTGCCCACGTAATTGGCCTCCTGGGTGGCCGTGAGTAGCGGGTGCAGCATCTTGATGGGGGCCTTGAACATCTCCACGAATTCCAGCATCCCCTGGTTGGCGCGGTTCAGCCCGCCGGAATAGCTGTAGGCGTCGGTATCGTTCTGGCTGTAGAGCTCCAGCTTGCGGATATCCACCTTGCCCACCAGGGAGGAGATGTCCTGGTTGTTCTCGTCGCCCGGCTCGGTCTTGGCGATGGCGATCTGGCGCAGCTTGGAGGGGTACAGGCGCACCACGGAGAAGCGCGAGATGTCGCCGCTGAACTCGTCCAGGCGCTTCACCGCCCAGGGGGAGATCAAACCCGTGAGGCGACGCTTGGGAATGCCGAAGCGGGTCTCCAGTTCCGTGCCGTGGGCCTGGGGGTCGAACAGGCCCAGGGGGCTTTCAAACACCGGGGAGATCTCCTCACCGGCCTTGAGCACATAGATGGGGTGTTTTTCCATCAGGGTCTTGAGCCGTTCGGCCAGGGAGGACTTGCCGCCGCCCACCGGACCCAGCAGGTAAAGGATCTGCTTGCGCTCCTCCAGGCCCTGGGCGGCGTAACGGAAGAAGCCCACGATACGCTCCACCGTTTCCTCCATGCCATAGAAATCCTCGAAGGCCGGATAGATCTTGATAGTGCGATTCAGGAAGATGCGGCCCAGGCGCTCGTCCTTGGCGGTGTCCAGTACCCGGGGTTCGCCGATGGCGTCCACCAGGCGTTCGCCGGCGGTGGCGTAGAGCATGGGGTCGTCGGCGCAGGCCTCCAGATAAGCCGCCAGCGGCATCTCTGCCTCCTGGCGCTTCTGGAATTCGCGGGCGTACTGGGCAATCAGGGTGTCTGCGGAATCCATAACGTCGTGACCTCCTCGTCTGGATGCAGTGTGTGAGCGCTGCGCATGCGGGCTCGGGCGCGACACCGCCGGAACTGCTCGCGCAGATCCGGCGGCTGTCTGATGTGTTGGACTCCGGTTGTGCGGATGCAGTTCCGGACAATCGCCACATGAATCGGTGAAATGAATCCGGACAGTCCGACGCCGTGGGTCGGAGCGAGAAGGCCGGACTTTGACTGTGTGTTCACCGGGTCGCTTGGCTGCCTGTGCTTGCTTGCGTGTGGTGGCGCATGCGCGCGCCTTCACTCCAAGCTTAGTACAGGCCCGCAGGTGGGGAAGGTGACAGCGTGCTCATCCGACGAACGTAGGCTGTTGACCCGGGAACGGCAGTCTTGAGGTGAGAAGGGCGAATTTGGAAGTAGGAATCAAGTCCGAAGTGCGAATGCGGATCGTTAGCGCGCTTCATCGAATCGACTTATGCGCAGTAACCTGTCTTTATCGCCGTTCCCCACTTCGCACTTCCAAATTGAACGTTCCGACTTCCATTCCCACTTCCAAATTCCCACTTCCAAATTCCCACTTCTCACTTCGCAAGGGGTCTGAACTGTAAGGCGTGGAACATCTCCAGATAACGGTGCGTCTCGGCACGTTCCAGGTTGGTCACGTACTTCCAGAAACCGTAGATACGAGACAAGGTCATCATGCGTTCCGCATACAGCCGCCAGGTGTAGTGTCGTTCCACGCGCCGGATCGCGCCCTGGGAGATCCGCTGCCAGTGTTCGGGGGTGGCGTCGCAGCGCTCGAAGAACGCCAGCAGGGTCTGCGCGGCCTGTTCGCCGTGGTTGGGGTCGATGTGATAACCGCTGATGTCGTCCTCGATGATCTCCAGGGGGCCGCCGTAACGGGTGGCGAAGGTAGGCAGGCCGGAGGCCATGGCCTCGATGACCGTGAGGCCGAAGGCCTCGAACAGGGCCGGCTGCACGAACACGCCGCGATGATCGGCGATACAGCGATACAGTTCCCCTGCAAGCGTCTTGTCCAGGCGCACGCCCAGCCAGCGCACGCAATCATCCAGGCCGTGCGCCTCGAACAGTTCGTGCATGCGTGCGATCTGCGCCTGTTCCTCCCGGTCGTCGGAATGGCTGGCGTCCACGGCGCCGGCCACCACCACCAGATTGGCCTTCTCGCGCAGCTGCGGGTTTTCCGCATACCAGGACACCAGCCCGGTGATGTTCTTGATCCGGTCAAGGCGTGCCATGGTGAAGATCAGCGGCTTGTTGGGTTCGGCCAGCACGCCCCGGGCATCCTCCCGGTGATCGCCGAACAGCAGATCGTGTATCTCCTCGTGCAGCCCGGTGATGCGCCGGTCGGTGTCGGTGTGGGGGAAGTACACCCGCTCGTCAGCGCCCGGCGAGACGATGTTGAACTTGGGGTCGAAGACGTCGATGCCGCGTACCACCCGGTAGAGGTCGGGCATGGAGAAGCTGGTGTAGCTTTCGTACTGGCCGATGTCCTCGTCGGTGCCGGCGATCTCCTGGTAGGTGCTGGTGATGATGAAGTCTGCCGAGTTCATGGCGATCAGGTCGGCGGTGAACTGGGTGGCGAAGTGGTACTGGGCGTCGTTGTCCTTCCAATAGAGATCGGAAAACAGGTACTTGGTCTTCTCCAGGGCGTGGGCGATGTTGCACTGGGTGACGTGCATGCGCGCCGAGAGCAGGGAGGCCACCAGGTTGCCGTCGGAGTAGTTGCCGACGATCAGGTCCGGGCGCCCGCCCAGGTCTGCCAGGATGCTGCGTTCCACTTCGTCGGCGAAGCGCTCGAGATAGGGCCATATCTCGAAGCGCGAGATCCACTGGGGCACCACCTCGCCGTCCTCACTGCGAAACGGCACCCGCAGGATGCGCGCGTTGGCGGTGCCGGAGATGGCCTCCTCGGGCTGGTCGCAGCTGGTGCCCCGGGCCTCGGGGATCAGGCGCGTCACCACCCGGATGCGGGGCTCGATGTCCAGGCCCTGCTCGGAGAGCCGGTCGCGCATCTCCTGCTCCAGGGCGCGCACCTGGTCCAGGATGTAAACCACCTGTCCGCCGGTGTCCGGCAGGCCCAGCACGCCGGCCTGGCCGAAGAATCCGTGGGGGGAAAGGATCAGCAGACTGAAGATCATGGGAATGCGCGCCAGGAAACGTTCCAGGCTCTCGGGGGAGGGCGCCTCCAGCAACTCCGACAGCAGGCGCAGGGTGTCCTGCACCCGGCCGGCGTCCCGCCCCCAGCCGGGTTCAAGGCCGAGATCCTGCATCTCGTGGGCGAAGTCCGCCCAGGGGGCGCTGCGGTCACGGCGGGCCAGGCGCTGCTCCGCGTCTCGAATGGCCACCCGCAGGGCGTCCACGTCGCCGATGCGATCGTTGATCATCAGCAGCCGTCCGTCGCAGCGGTGTTCGCGCAGGAAGCGAAACAGCATGTCCAGGCCGCCGTTGGCCCGGTCGAACATCTGGCTGGAGAGCTTGCGGTTGAGGAATTCCACGCCCCGCCCGATGGAGCGGGTCTCGCGTAGACGGGGGAACTCCCGGTTGAAGGGTTCGATGTCGAATTCCAGCGGGTGGCCATGGAGGGGCACGGGGCTGACCAGGCGTTCCTTGATGGCCAGGAAGTCGCTGACACTCAGGTCTTCCATGCTCAGGTCGTCGGCGTGAATGCGCAGATACAACCAGCGGCCGATGCGCGGGCGCAGGGCCAGGCAGACCCAGGGTGCCGCCAGGACGGCCTCCTGGGCCTGTCCCACCAGTCTGGCCAACGCGCTGTCGGCCAGCCCCGGCTCATCCCGTTCCTGGCACAGGGCATCGAAACCATCCAGCAGATCCGAGCGCAGCAGGAAGGGGCGGCCAAGCCCCAGATAGCGGCGCAGGAGCAGGTAGGCGGCTTCTCGATGCTGTTCCAGAGTGTCCTGGGGGATACGGGTCATGGGGGCCTCCGTGGGCGTTGATCCGGGTTAGGGCTGCGTTGTCTTGCCCGTGTGAGTAATGTTATTGTACAAAAATACTTGCTGCAAAAAGAAATCCCATGGCCACACCCTATTACGAAATGAACCGGCGTCATGCCGGGCGAGGCACCGACGCCACTCCCAGGCACGCCGACGAGGCTCCGCCAGCCGCAGGTCAGGCGGCGGGTGTGCAGTCGGTCATCCGCCAGTTGCGAGTGGTGTTTCGCGCCCTGCAGACCCATTCCCGCAGCATCGAGAAGGCCTGCGGGGTGAGCGCCGCCCAGCTGTGGGCCCTGTGGGAGCTGCATCGCAGCCCGGGCCTGAGTGTAGGGGATCTCTCCCAGCGCCTGCTCATTCACCCTTCCACCGCCTCCAATATGCTAGACAAGCTGGAGAAGAAGGCCATGGTGGAGCGCCGTCGCATGGGCGTGGATCAGCGGGTGGTGAGTCTGTATCTGACCAGCCGGGGCACGGAGCTGCTGGAGGCCGCACCGGCGCCAGCCCAGGGGGAGCTGAACCGCGCCCTCCAGGCCCTGCCCATGACCCAGCTGGCCGCCCTGGAGACGGGGCTGGACGCCTTGCTGGACCTGATGGAACAGCGCGATGACGGCGACGCATTGCGCCCCATCGCAGACGAAGGTTAAGACCATGAAGGCATTGCTGAGCGTGACCCTGATGTGTCTGTCCGTAGCCTGGCTGGCCCCGGTTCTGGCCGAGGGACAGCCGACCCTGTCAGCCTCCACCGAACGGGCCACCGGCGGCTATTTCAGTCTGAGCTGGGATGGCGCCAGCGATATGCCTTACGAACTTCAGGAGGCCCGGGAGCCGGGCTTCGACAGCCCCCGGTCCATCTACGAGGGCCGCGATACCGCCTCGGTGATCAGCGGCAAGCCGGACGGGGATTTCTTCTACCGGGTACGCGCCCTGAACAAGGCGGGCCCCGGTCCATGGAGCGAGCCTGCCCGGGTCAGCGTGGCACACCACAGCCTGGCCCGGGCGCTGCAATTCTTTTTTGTGGGTGCACTGGTGTTTGCCGTCCTGGTGACGGTCATCATCCGGGGCACCCGGGAGGATCGATCCGAGACATGAATGACATTCGAGTGAATTTCGAACGCCTGCGCGATGATGTGCAGACCCTTGCGCGCATCGGTCAGCGGGAAGATCAGGGCATCCACCGCATGGCCTTCAGTGACGGCGATCTGGAGGGCCGCCGCTGGTTTCGCTCTCGCATCGAGCAAGCGGGTCTGGATGTGCACGAGGACGGCGCGGCGAATCTGCACGCTCGCCTCGACTGGGATGACAAGCGCCCCAGCGTGATGATGGGTTCACACCTGGATACGGTTCCTGGCGGCGGTCCCCTGGACGGCGCCCTGGGGGTGCTGGTGGGGCTGGAGGTCCTGCGCACCATCAAGGAGTCCGGGTTGAAGCTCAAGCATCCCCTGGAGGCCGTGGACTTCACCGACGAGGAGGGCCGCTTCGGCGGTCTGTTCGGCTCCCAGGCCATTGCCGGGCAGTTGACCCCGGCGGTGATCCACAACGCCAGGGACCTGGATGGCGTGACACTCACCGAGGCCATGGCCGCCTGGGGCATGGATGCCAATGCTGCCCTGTTCGCCCGGCGCGCATCGGATTCCATCCATGCCTACCTGGAGCTGCACATCGAGCAGGGTCCGGTGCTGGACCGCAACCAGGTGTCCATCGGCGTGGTGGATACCATCACCGGCCTGTTTAAATGGGATGTGCGCCTGATGGGCCAGACCAACCATGCGGGCACCACCCCCATGGATATGCGCGTGGACAGCTTCCAGGGCCTGGTGGAGTTCGCCGGCGAGATCAACCGCATCCTCGAGGAGCACGGCAGCCCCCACAGCCGCGCCACCATCGGACGTGTGGAACTCAAGCCCGGCGCCGCCAACACGGTGCCCGGCCAGACGAGCTTCTCCCTGGACGTGCGCGATACGGATGGAGAAACCCTCAAGAACCTGGCGGATGCCTTTCGCCGCACCCTCTCGGCCCTGGCACGGCGCCGAGATCTGATGTTTGAGTTCGATGTGCTCTCGGAGATCTCGCCCACCCGTTGCGATCCCGGGCTGGTGCAGCTGCTCACGGACACCGCCGAGCGCCTGGACCTGAAACATCTGCGCATGCCCAGTGGCGCCGCCCATGACGCACAGATCATGGGCTCCATGACACGCACCGGCATGATCTTCGTGCCCAGCCTGGAGGGCAAGAGCCACTCCGCCGCCGAGTGGACCGCCTGGGAGCACATCGAGCGGGGCGCCAATCTGGCCCTGCACACGGTGATGCAACTGGCCGCCGAAGATGCTGGCCTGGCCAACAGGGAAGGCAACAAAAAGAGGAAACAGGCATGAGCAACAAGCCGGACAATGTCACGGAAATTTCCAAGTTCGACAGTGTCGACCCATTGCGGGATCAGTATCGCGAGACACTGATCACCAACAACATCCTCAAGCGCGAGCTGGGGGAGCATCACGCGGCCTTGCTGTGCATCGACCTGCAGTACCTGGACGCCGCCCGGGGCTACGGTGTGTTCGCCGATTGCGAGCGCTCCGGTGTACCCATCGAGGCCCAGCAGTATTACTTCAATCGCCTGGAGAACATGGTGCTGCCCAACGTGCGGCGCCTGCAAGATGCCTTTCGGGCCGTGGGTCTGGAGGTCATCCACACCCGCATCCAGTCGCTCACCGCCGATGGTCGGGATCGGGGCGCGGGCCACAAGCGCCTGAATCTGCACGCGGCACCGGGTTCCAAGGAATCGGAGTTCATCGAGATGGTCGCCCCCCAGGGGGACGAGATCATCATCAACAAGACCGCCAGCGGTGTGTTCACCGCCACCAACCTGGAATATGTGTTGCGCAACCTGGGGGTCACCTCCCTGTTCGTGGTGGGCGTGTACAGCAACGAATGTGTCTCCACGGCCATCCGCGATGCCTGTGACCTGGGTTTTTACGTCACCCTGCTGGAGGATGGTTGCGCCACCGTGACCCCCGAGATGCAGCAGGCCACCATGACCACCATCAAGGACCGCTATGCGCGGACCATGACCACCGATGAAGCCCTGGCCGAGATAGCCAAGGTGGAGAAGGCCTCGTGACAGGGCTGGATGAAGCGGTGCTGCCGTCGGGCATCGCGTGGATCATCCTCGGCGCGTTCAGCGTGATCTGGATCTTTCTGGGCTGGTACCTGGGCCGCAACACGCGCACCGTCGACGACTACATGCTCGCCGGACGCAACGTGGGCCTGGCCCTGGCCACGGCCACCGCCATGGCCACCTGGGTGACCACCAATACCACTATGGCTGCGCCGCAGTTCGCCCTGCAGCTGGGTATCTGGGGCATGGTGGGTTATGCCTTGGGCTCCATCGGCCTGATCCTGTTCGCGCCCCTGGCCGAACGCATCCGCAGGCTCATGCCCGGTGGCTTCACCAGCGGTGATTTCATCCGCCTGCGCTACGGCAACTTCGCCTGGCGCGTGTTCCTGGTGATCTCCCTGGTCTACGGTCTGGGCTGGCTGATCAGCCTGGGTATGGCCGGCGGTGTGCTCATCGAGGCCTTGTCCGGCATCGATTACCGGGTGGGCATGAGCGTGATCCTGTTCATCTGCGTGGTGTACACCCTGCTGGGTGGCCTGCGCGCAGTGATCGGCACCGACTTCGTGCAGACCATCCTGATCCTGATCGGGGTGGTCATCCTGGCCTGGCTGACCATCGGCAAGGTGGGTTTTGAAAACATACACGTGAGCGTCTCCGAGGAGCGTCCGGAGCTGCTGAACCTGCTGTTCCCTGCCGCCATCATGTTCCTGTTCAACAACCTGCTGTTCGGCGTGGGTGAGATCTTTCATTCCAACGTGTGGTGGAGCCGCGCCTTCGCCTTCGGCCAGGGGGTCGGCAAGCGCGCCTATCTGCTCGCGGGGCTGTTGTGGTTGCCCATCCCCATCGTGGCGGGCTTCGTGGCTCTGGCGACGCCGGCACTGGGGCTCAACGTGCCCGGCGCCGACATGGTGGGCCCGCTGGTGGCAGCCGAGTTGCTGGGCCTGGCCGGTGCCATTGTGGTCTTCATCGTGGTGTTCTCGGCCCTGGCCTCCAGCCTGGACTCCGTGCTGGCCGCGACCGCAGACTTGGTGACCCGGGACATCTACAAGGGACACCTGCGCAAGTGGGCCGAGGAGCGTGAGGTCTACGTGGCGGCCAAGACCATTGTTGTGGTCCTGGGTGTGGTCACCTGGGCCGTGTGCATGTTGCGTCTGGGGACCCTGGGCGCAGTGCTGCAGTTCCTGGGTGCCTTCGTGGCCAGCACCATCATGCCCATCGTGGCCGGTCTATACTGGCGGCGCACGAATCCGTGGGGTGTGATCGCCGCCATGGTGCTGGGTACCGGCATCGGCCTGTACAGCTACTTCGCCATCGGCTTCTACGTGGCCGCCCTGGTATCCGCCGCCATCTCCATGGCTCTGGTCCTGATCAGCACCTGGCTATGGCCGAGAGATTTCCAGTGGACCAGTCTTCGCGAAGAATCGGTGAGTAGCTGAAGAGAATTGCATGCAGAGACCGCGGGAAGAGGAATGGACAGGATTGACAGGATGAACATGTAAAAGCAATGAATCCTGTTAATCATGTCCATCCTGTCCAATGTTTATTCGTCTCACTCATCTGCGCAAAGAAGTCGATCAAGGAGATGCAAGCATGACGATATCGGTCAGTGCATTCACATTGCTGGTGAGCATTGCCACCGTGGTGACCACGGTAGCGCCGCTACTGCTCATCAGTTTATTCATCCGTGACCTGAGGAGAGGCACGTTATGGTAGGACCCAACGACACCCAGCTGGAACGCCCGCTGCAGCCCAAGGACGGTACCGCCGGCATTGAGCGCCCCCGCGCGCTGCTGGACAGTCTGCCCGAGGACGCACGTCCGCTGATGGCCTTGTCCCGCCGGCATGTGGTTTCCTCGCGCCAGTTCGATCGGGATACCCTGCTGCAGATCTTTCGTCTGGCGGCGCAATTCGAGAGCACGCCGTCGCTGATGCATCCGCCGCTGGCTGGAAAGGTTCTCATCAGCGCCTTCTACGAGCCCAGCACCCGCACGCGCCTGTCTTTCGAGAGTGCCTGGCATCGCCTGGGCGGCGACATCATGTCCATCACTGACGCCAAGAGCACCGGCATCGCCAAGGGCGAGTCCCTGGCGGACATCGCCGAGATGTTCAACAACTACGGCGACGTGATCGTACTGCGCAACAACGAAGGCCCGGCCATCTACGAGATGCTCGACTCCCTGCGCATCCCCATCATCAACGCAGGCAACGGCATCGACGAGCACCCCACCCAGGCAATGGCCGATGTCTATGCCATGATGAAGTGGCGCCCGGAACTGGCCCGTACGGACCTGCCCGCGGAACAGCGCATCCGCATCGGCATTATCGGTGTCCCCAGCCGCATGCGCACCGTGCGCAGCCTGTTGCTGACCCTGGGCTGTTTTGCCTCTTCCATCAAGGAGGTGGTGATCCTGAGCTGTGAAGCCGATCTGTTCGACGAAGACCAGGCCGACGAGCTGGAGAAGGCGGGCATTAAGGTGCGCGTGGCCACGGATCTGGACGGCGAGCTGCCGGACCTGGACGTGGTCTACATCAATGCCATCGCCTGGGTGGGAGACACCTTCGAGGCCATGGGCATGGACATGGGCCTCTCGGCGGCCTCGCCGCTCAAGAAGGATGCCATCGTGCTGCATCCCCTGGCCCGTGGCGCCGAACTGTCCACGGACCTGGATGAGACCTCGCACAACTGGTACTTCGCCCAAGCCCGCGGCGCGGTGTTCATCCGCATGGCCCTGCTCACCTGCATGGTTCGCAGGATCAGCGAGGTGATGGATGTGCCGGATGTCGGGCGCGGCTGATATGAACTGAATTCGAGACTGCCGCAGAGACACCCAAAGGACTGGACATGATTGACATGATTAACAGGATTCAAGACCAGAATCTGGAGACAGCTGTTTTAATCCTGTCAATCATGTAAATCCTGTCGAAATGTTTTTCTCATCGTGCCTCAGCGGCAATGATCTAGTCTTTCCGACTTACTTAAGCAGGAGAACGCACACATGTGTGGAATTGCTGGCGTGTTGCACGCCGATCCCAAACAGGCCGTCGATCCCGATACCCTGGTGGCCATGGCGGCCATCCAGTATCACCGGGGTCCGGATGGTTTCGGCTATCGCGTCGAGAAGGATCGTGGCGTGGGCTTTTCCCATGCCCGCCTGACCATCATCGATCTCGACGAGAATCGCGGTCGCCAACCCTTCGCCTCCCATGATGAGAACCTCATGCTGGCGGTCAACGGCGAACTCTACGACTACAAGCGCATCCGCACCGAGCTGACCTCCCGGGGTGCCAAGTTTCGCACCAAGAGCGATTCGGAGATGGTGCTGCACCTCTACGAGCGCTACGGCCTGGAAGAGACCCTCAAGCAGATGCGCGGCGAGTACGCTGTGGCCCTGTACGACCGCGCCAAGGATCGCCTCATGCTCATCCGGGATCGCTTCGGTGTGAAGCCCCTGTACTGGACCGAGGTGGACGGCAAGATCGTGTTCGGTTCCGAGATCAAGGTGCTGTTCGCCCACCCGGATGTGCCGCGACGCTTCAACGCCAAGGGCCTGTATCACCAGCTCATGCAGACTGTGGTGCCCGGCACCACGGCGTTTGATGGTATCCACCAGGTTATGCCTGGCCACGTGGTCACCTTCGAGCGCCGTCACGGCAAGTTCGAGATCAGCGACGAGCGTTACTGGGACATGGACTTCCCGCTGCTCTCCGAGCGCGGCAAGCCCGAGGACGACGAGTTCTACATCGAGGGTGTGCGCCGCGAGCTGATGGAAGCCGTGCAGCTGCGCTTGGAGGCGGACGTTCCCGTGGCCTGTTATCTGTCCGGCGGTATCGACTCCTGCATCACCCTGGGCCTTTCCGCCGCCAACCAGCAGTCACCGGTCAAGGCCTTCACCATCGGTTTTGATAACGCCGACTATGATGAGACCGCCATCGCCAAGGAGATGGCCGGCACCGTGGGCGCCGATCACGACGTCATGACGCTCAATGCCGACCACCTGTACGACAACCTGGTGGAAACCCTGTGGCATGCCGAGCGCACTATCTACAACACCCTGGGTGTTGCCAAGATGCTCATGAGTCGCCACGTGAACAATTCCGGCTACCGGGTGGTGGTCACCGGCGAGGGTTCCGACGAACTGTTCGGTGGCTACCCGGCATTTCGCCGCGACATGTTCCTGCACGGTCTGGATCACATGGACCCCGCCGAGCGGGCCAGCTGGGAACAGATGCTTTCGGAGAGCAACAAGCTGTTCTCTGGCGCCATGCTGGCGGAAACCGAGCTCAAGGATGCCGCCCTCGATGACCTGGTGGGCTTCACCCCCTCCTGCCTGCAGCCCTGGCTGGCCACCGCCGCCCACGTACCCGGCCTCATGTCCGATGCCATGCGTGAGCAGGTGAAAGACTATGAGCCCGGCCGCGCCATCGCCGAGGCCCTGGACGGTGACATGCTGGACGGCCGACATCCCCTGGACAAGGCCCAGTACGTCTGGATCAAGACCATGCTGGAAGGCCAGATCCTCACCTGGGGCGGCGACCGTGTGGATATGGCCAACTCCATGGAGGCGCGTCCGCCGTTCCTGGATCATCATCTGGCCGAGTTCGCCACGAAGATCCCGCCCAACATGCGCATCCGCGGCCGCACCGAGAAGTATGTGTTGCGCGAGTCCATGAAGGGCCTGCTGCCCAAGGTGCTCTACGAGCGTGAGAAGTTCGCGTTCATGGCCCCGCCCGCCCACACGGACCCCAAGAAGTGGGCCGCCATGAAGGCCCTGGCCGACCAGTATCTCTCCGACGAGGCCATCGAGGCCGCCGGCCTGCTGGACCCCGCTGGCGTGAAGGCCCTGTTTGACCTGCACGAGTCCGAGGACACCACCACCTCCACCCAGGTGCAGCTGGACGCCGTGATCAACCACATGATCGGTGTGCAGGTACTGCACAGTCACTTCGTGGCCCAGGACGTGCCGGCACTGGCGCGCAAGAAGGCGCAGGAGTTGGGTTGGGCAGCTTAAGAGCAGTGGTTAGTGGCTAGTCCCAAGTGGCTAGGAAAACCACCCTCACCCCGGCCCTCTCCCAGAGGGAGAGGGGGAATAACCCCCTCCCCCGCATCGCGGGGGAGGGTTGGGGAGGGGGCGGTTTTCCTAGCCACTTGCCACTTGAAACTCGCCACTGCCTCCCCCACCGGCTTGAATAAAGACACGCGGAGCATCAAACATGGAACTGGTCCTGGAATACCTCGACACCGTCCAATGGGATGACCTGATCTTCTCCACCTTGCGCATCCTGCTCATCCTGGTTATGGCCTGGATTGTCATGAGCCTGGTGCGCGGTGCACTGAACCGCATGGAGCGGCGCCTGGTGGAGAACGGTAAGCAGCAGGGGGACATCGCCTCCGAGGCCAGCAAGCGAGCGGAGACCATCGTGCGTCTGTTGCGCCAGCTGGTGCTGATCGTGGTCTGGGTCATGGCCCTGCTGGTGGTGCTCAACGAGCTGGGGGTTTCGGTGGCGCCCATCCTGGCCTCTGCCGGTGTGCTGGGTCTGGCCGTGGGCTTCGGTGCACAGAACCTGGTACGGGACGTGATCAGCGGTTTCTTCTTCATCCTGGAGAACCAGGTGCGGGTGGGCGACGTGGCGGTGGTCAACGGCACCGGCGGACTGGTTGAGTCCATCAACTTCCGCACCCTGGTATTGCGCGACCTGGAAGGCAAGGTACATATCTTTCCCAACGGCACAATCGATGCCATGACCAACCTCACCCGGGAATGGTCCGCCTACGTGTTCGACATCGGCGTGGCCTACAAGGAAGACACCGACAAGGTGGTGGACATTCTCAAGTCCGTGGGTCAGGAGATGAAGGCCGACGCCGAGTTCGGTCCCAACATCATCGATGAGCCGGAGATCTTCGGTGTGGACAAATTCGATGATTCCGCCGTGGTCATCAAGGGCCGCATCAAGACCCTGCCCATTAAGCAGTGGTACGTGGGGCGTGAGTTCCTGCGCAGGGTGAAGTACGCCTTCGATGCCGAGGGTGTGGAGATCCCCTTCCCCCATCGCACCTTGTACTTCGGCGAGGCAAGCCCGCCGATCCTGCACAGGATGATGAACCAGGAAACCTCGGGGAGCGAGACGGGTCAGTAAACAACGAACCGATGTCAAAATACCATCAGGAGAAGACACCATGAGCGATTCTAATATGATTCAATCCGGGTCCCAGACCATGCGGTTATTTAAAGCATTCGCACTCCTGCTGCTTCTGGCGGCATGGGTTATTCCGGGCATCGCCATCGCCCAGGGGGGCGAACAGCCTCAGCTGGTGCAGGTGGTCAAGAGCAACAAGTCCTTCCCGGACACCCTCAGCAGTTTCAAGGAAGAGGTACGCAAGGCGGGTTGGAGCTTGCTCAACAGCAACAATATGGCAGGCGTGCTCTCCGAGCGGGGTTTCACCCTGGATCCTGTGGTCATCCTGGATGTCTGCAGCGGCAAGTACAGCGCGCGCATACTGAGCAATGATGATTACCGTCCCATCTCTGCCTTTATGCCCTGCCGTGTAAGCATCTACCAGACCTCCACGGGTGATGTCTTCATTGCTCGCATGAACACGGGTGCTTTCGTGCAGATGATGCCGCCCGAGGTGGCCGAGGTGATGACGGTCTCAGACAGTGAGATTGCGGAGATTATCGCCAGGACGGTGCGTTGATCTTGCATGATTGGCATTGAGAGAAAGGCCGCCTTAGGGCGGTCTTTTTCCTCCCCGTAGGAGTGGCGCCATCGCCGCGAGCGCCCATGCCTGGGCCGCGGCGAGGCATAAATGGCGCGCAGAAATGATGGGGGGTTATCGGGATTGTAGGGGATTGTGGGTGTCCCAAACCCCTGTCCCCCAAACCCCTGCCAGAAGAACAGATCCTGGGAGTAAAAAGGGCCGGCCTTGTTGTGGGCTGGAATTTGTCGCAGTATTTTCACTACGGATCCAATCGAGCACAACCTATGCCCACCCCCGATCTCGAAGCGCTAAAGACGGCTGCGATGACCCTGTCCGAAAGGGAACGGGCGAAACTGGCCAGTGATCTGATGGCCAGTCTGGACGGTCCAGGTGAGCAGGATGTGGCGCAAGCCTGGGATATCGAGATTTGTCGCCGGATTAATGAGGTTGAGGCAGGTGAAGTGGATTTGCTCGATGTTGAGGAAGTGCTTGCCCGTGCGAGAGCACGCCTAAGGAGCTAATTTTGCGAGTCAAGGTCAGCAAGGACGCTGCCCAGGAGCTGGCTGAGGCCGCAGCCTGGTACGAGCAAGAGGAGCCTGGGCTTGGGGTTCGTTTGATCGGTGCCTTTCAGCGTGCAACGGAGCTTCTCAAGGCGCCGAACCCGCCACTGATATCCCGGTGACAGGCAAGGCGGCTGACCTGGGGGCCAAGAGGCTCATTCTCTACAGGTTTCCCTTCTCTCTCATCACTATTCACAAGCATCAAACGATCACGATAGTTGCGTTCGCACACCACGCCCGGAAACCAGGCTATTGGCGCAAACGAGCCAAGCCCTGACGGGAAGGGTTAGGGATTACCAACTAGAAACCGCTGATCGATGCTCATGAAAGGCTCTTTTCCAGTGATGTCAGCCCAAGCTGCATCTCCGGGGCCGGCTTTATAGAACCGGCCCAAGCCTAATAGATATAGCCGATCAGACCGCTGGCACGCAGGGGGCGGGGAACGGTGTCCGCACAAGGGGCAGCGAGCTGAACGGGTGGCGTCTCAATCGGCCAGAGGGTTTGCCATCTCCCGGGCCATTTCCAGGAATGCGCCGTCCCAGAGGGTAATCATGCGGTGAGGGGATTTAAGGATCAGGACCTGGCCCGGTGAGGGAGCCAGGCCGCAGTCCACGTGGACCACCGGGATCGGGGCCCGGTCGACGCCCAGTGTCTCCGGCCGGACCCGGTAGTGTTCAATGAAGTCTTCATGGGTGAGGGATTCCTGGCGGTAATCAGGGTTGCGGCAGCGCTTAAGTCCGAATTCCGCCAGTGCCTCGCCATAGGCGGCCCGGGTGTCTACCCAGGCCTCTGCCTGTTCCGACCCTAGGGCGCTGATGCCTGGCGTCCACCAGCCGATCACCGTCCATCGTCCATGCTGGGGTGGAGATTCGGTGCGCCCTGTGCCGCAGGCCCCGAGCTGAAGCACGGTCAGGAGGCTGGTCAGCAGCAG
>JBHEOJ010000007.1:0-271 GCA_046260855.1 Thioalkalivibrio sp. | reverse complement strand
TCCCCGGGTGTCCACCACCTGAAACCAGTCCATGTGCCGCACGCTCTTGGCGGCCTTGGCGATGGCGGTCTTGATGGCGTCGTCGCTGCCGGTGGTGGATGAACCGGTGAGTTCGAGGGTCTTGTAGACGTGTGAGGACATGGTTGTCTCCTGGTGGGGTGAAATTGAATGTGTGCCCATGAGCGTAGCTCATGGAAGGGGCCGGGTGCTTGCGGGGAGGTCAGCCCTTGGCGGCAGATCTGGTTTTGCTGCGAGGAGGCTTGGCCGATGG
>JBHEOJ010000069.1:0-11438 GCA_046260855.1 Thioalkalivibrio sp. | reverse complement strand
GTCCTTCACTCGAGCGCCTTGCCGTGCATCCCGTACAGGCCCGCTGAAATGCAACGAATCTCTGACTCAGGACACTAGTTAGGCGTCATTGGAAGATCAGTAGCCGGTGCTGCCGTGTACCGCCGGCGGTGCCTCACGGGTGAGCAAGGCCCAGGTGAGGTGCGCCAGCACCTCCGGGGCCACCACCGTGTGGCGGTTGCCGCTGGCCAGCATCCCCTCGCGCAACTGCTGGCGCACCAGCGGGTGGCCGGTGAGGTCGTAGATCACGTCCACCTTGTCGCCCCGGGCGATGAGCACCTCCACCGTTTCCACCGGGATGCCCCGAGCCTTGGCGAGTTTCACCCCATCGGTGTCTCCGGTCTCGGACACCGCACAAAGCTCCACCCCCGGCAGGCCACTGTCCAGCAGCACCTCCAGAAAGCGACTGCCCACCCGACCCAGCCCCACCACTGCAATCTGAATAGCCATCCCTTACTCCTCCTCGGTTTTTTATGATATGCGTTTTTGATGATGCCCTTGGAAGGTAGCAAGGTTGAGACACCGCGGGGTTTAAGGGAGGAGGCTTTCGGGACAGACGCCGGGCTCGTTCTGACAGGCGGGGGGGGGGAAGCACGCGGGTCCGGGGAATCGGGCCCCGTAGGAGGCCCGACCTCGGGCCTCCTACGGGGGGCAGGCATCTCAGCCCTGGGAACCCGCCAGATTCGCCCGCGCCGCACGGATGCGGGCGAGCACCTGCTCCGGCGCGGTGCCGCCGTGCAGATTGCGGGCGGCCACGGAACCTTCCAGGGTGAGCACCTCGAAGACGTCCTGCTCGATGGTGCCGGAGAAGCCCTGCAGCTCTTGCAGACTCATCTCGGCCAGGTCACGTCCCGTTTCCACCCCATGACGCACGGCGCGGCCCACCACCTCGTGGGCATCCCGGAACGGCATGCCGCGACGCACCAGGTAGTCGGCCAGGTCCGTGGCGGTAGCGAAGCCGCGGCTGGCGGCGGCGCGCATGGCCTCGGCGCGCACCTGGATGTGAGGCACCATGTCGGCGAAGGCGCGAAGGCTGCCGGCCAGGGTGTCCACGGTGTCGAACAAGGGCTCCTTGTCCTCCTGGTTGTCCTTGTTGTAGGCCAGGGGCTGGCCCTTCATCAGGGTGAGCAGGGCGATCAGGTTGCCGTTGGCCCGGCCGGTCTTGCCGCGCACCAGCTCGGGCACGTCAGGGTTTTTCTTCTGAGGCATGATGGATGAGCCGGTGCAGTAGCGGTCCGGCAAGTCCACGAAGCCGAACTGGGCGCTGGCCCAGAGGATCAGCTCCTCGGAGAAGCGCGACAGGTGGGTCATGATCAGCGCGCCCGCGGCGCAGAACTCGATGGCGAAGTCCCGGTCGCTGACCGAGTCCAGGGAGTTGTCGGTGATCCCGTCAAAGCCCAGCAGCTCGGCGGTGTAGTGACGGTCCAGGGGGTAGGGGGTACCGGCCAGGGCGGCGGCGCCCAGGGGCAGCACGTTGGCCCGTTTGCGGCAGTCGGCCAGGCGGCCATGATCCCGCTCCAGCATCTCGTACCAGGCCATCATGTGATGACCGAAGGTCACCGGCTGGGCGGTCTGAAGATGCGTGAAGCCGGGCATGATTGTGTCTGCCTCGCGCTCGGCCAGATCCACCAGGCCGGTCTGCAGGCGGCGGATCTCGCCCGTCAGGGCGTCGATGGCCTCGCGCAGGTAGAGACGGATATCGGTGGCTACCTGGTCGTTGCGGGAACGCCCGGTGTGCAGCTTCTTGCCCACGTCGCCGATGCGCTCGATAAGCCGCGCCTCCACGTTCATGTGCACGTCTTCCAGTTCCACGGACCAGGCGAAGTCACCGCGCTCGATGTCGGCCAGGATGGTGTCCAGGCCATCATGAATCTTCTGGCATTCCTCGTCAGTGAGCACGCCTATGCGCGCCAGCATCTGTGCGTGGGCCTTGGAGCCCTGGATGTCGTGACGGTAGAGACGCTGATCGAAACCCACGGAGGCAGTGAAGGCCTCGACGAAGGCATCGGTGGGTTCGGAGAAACGGCCGCCCCACAGCTTGTCGCCGGAATGCTGGGTACTCATGGGAAATCCTCGCTGGTCTGAACCGACCATTATACGCAGTGCGCGCGCCTCACGCGCCCAAGTACCCGATCCGGGCGATTCGCTGCCGCCACTTCCCATTCCCCTCCGCGCACTTCAAACTAGCCGACGGAGGGAGTCAAACACATGACAAAAGGAACGCCCCGGGGCCAGGCCGCCAACAACCAGTACGACGGGCCGGGCGTGTTCCTGCCCAACTTCTGTGCCAGCCACACCCTGTTCCTGGTGGTACTCATCGCCCAGTTGCTGGCCTTCATCCTGGCCCTGGCCCGGATGCCCGCCCCGGAGGGCTTCTGGGTGGCGCTGGCCTTTACCTCTTTATTTGTGCAATGGGTGGCCCTGGGCACCGTGATGGTGCTGTGTCTGGCGCGCCGCGCCCTGGGCGCCTTGCCGCCCCTGCGCGCAGCGGGGGCGGCCTGGCTGATCGTGCTGCTGGTGACCGTACTCTTCTCGCTGCTGGCCCTGTGGGTGGGCACGGGCCTGGGCCTGACCACCAGCCAGCCCATGGCCGAACACCTGGGCTTCCTGGGCCGCACCCTGTCTATCAGCGCCATCGTCAGCGCCGTGGCCCTGCGCTACCTGTACGTGCAGCACCAGTGGAAGCAGAACGTGGAGGCCGAAGCCCGCTCGCGCATCCAGGCCCTGCAGGCGCGCATCCGGCCCCACTTCCTGTTCAACAGCATGAACACCATCGCCAGCCTGACCCGCAGCCGGCCCGAGGCCGCGGAGATGGCGGTGGAAGATCTCGCCGACCTGTTTCGCGCCACCCTCTCGGATCGGGACACCCTGACCCTGGGCGAGGAACTGGAGCTGGCGCGTCGCTACGTGCGCATCGAGGCACTGCGCCTGGGTGATCGCCTGCAGGTAAAGTGGCAGGTGGATGAAGCACTGCCCATGGATTATCCGATGCCCGGTCTGGTACTCCAGCCCCTGGTGGAAAACGCCATCTACCACGGCATCGAGCCCCTCACCGAGGGCGGCGAGATCGCCATCAGCTTGAGTCTCGACGACACCCGCCTGATGATTAAAGTCACCAACCCCCTGGCGCCACCCCGGGATCGACGCCGCCCCGGCAACCGCATTGCCCAGGACAACATCCGGCAACGGCTGGCGCTTGCCTACAAGGGCGAGGCGAGCATGGACACTTCAGAACAGACAGATCAGTACCAGGTCACCCTGGTGCTGCCACGGAGGAATGCTTGATGAAAGTGCTGGTCGTAGATGATGAGGCACCGGCCCGGGAACGTCTGGCCGCCCTGCTGGAAACCCTGAATCAGTACACGGTGTGCGGCAGCGCCGCCAACGGCGTACAAGCGGTGCGCCAGGCGGAGGAGAGCCAGCCAGACATCGTACTCATGGACATTCGCATGCCCGGCATGGACGGGCTCGAGGCCGCGCGCCACCTCTCCCAGATGGATACCCCGCCGGCCATCATCTTCGTCACCGCCTTCGAGGAACACGCCATCGAGGCCTTCGAGACCCATGCGGTAGGCTATCTGCTCAAACCCGTGCGTGGCGAACGGCTGCAATCGGCCCTGGAAGCGGCCAGCCGGCCCAACCGAGCCCAGATGGGAGCCCTGGGTGGGACCATGGGTGAGGCCTCCCGCAGCCATATCTGCGCCCGGGTGCGGGGCAACCTGGAGCTGATCCCCGTGGACCAGGTGCATTATTTCCAGGCGGATCAGAAATACGTTACCGTGCGCCACGCAGGGGGCGAGGTGCTGATCGAGGAACCCCTCAAGGCGCTGGAAGAAGAATTCATCGACAGCTTCCTGCGCATCCACCGCAACGCCCTGGTCTCCAAGCACAGCTTCAGCGGCATGGAGAAGAATGCTCAGGGATGCTTCGAGGTGGTACTCAAGGGCAGCGGTGAACGCCTGGAGGTGAGCCGGCGTCACGTGGCGGAAGTGCGGCGTTTTCTGAAGTCTCTGTAGCAGACCCGACCCCGGGCCGGGAAAGCTGACCGCGAAGGCGCCCAAAGGTATGCGCAAAGAGCGCGAAGGGAATACGGGCTAAAGGATTCAGGACATCCCTGCCGGCCTTGGTACGGGGCTTTCATGGGCGAGACAAAAGAAAATACCTAGCGCGCCGCCGCCAGCTCGGCCTTGCCTTGTTCGGCCATGGCTTCCACGGCCTCGTCGATGGCACGGTCCAGGTAGCCGCCGTAGAAATCCACGGTCTTCAGGCCCACCACCGGGCGGGACAGCTGCTCGCCTTCGGGGCTGATGACCACCACGGTCGGTGCCAGGCGGGCACCGTAGCGGGCGGCCAGGTCATGGGCGCGCACCTCGCGACCGTCGAAGTCGATGATCTTGTTGCGCCCCATGATGAGCTTGCGGATCAACACCTTGTCCTCGTAGGCACCGCTGCGGATCATGGGCTCCAAGAACTCTTCCTCCGCCACCCGGCAGTAGGGGCAGGAAGCCAGGGCGAATTCCACCAGGATCGGCTTGCCGTGGGCGGCCTCCGCGCGCAGGTCGGTGATCTCGCGTAACAGCTCGCCCTCGGTGTGCTGGCTGCCCGATTGGGCCCAGGTCACCGCGCCCAGCAGGGCGACGAATACGAACAGGGCGCGAAACAGGGCTTTCATCAGTCAATGCCGTGGTTAATCATAAAAGGATATAATCGTGTATTTGCCCCATGAGACGCTATGGGTCACCCTTAAGTTCCACTCAAGCCACTTTTTGCCGGTCCCATCCCATGCCCCTCGACTGTCTTCGCATCGCCACCCGCAAGAGTCCTCTGGCCATCTGGCAGGCTGAACATGTCGCCCACCTGATCCAGGTCTGCCACCCGGGGGTGCGCGTGGAGCTGGTGGGCATGAGCACCCAGGGGGACCGCATTCTGGACACGCCCCTGGCCAAGGTGGGCGGCAAGGGGCTGTTCGTGAAGGAGCTGGAAACCGGCCTGCTGGAAGGGCGCGCCGACATCGCAGTGCATTCCATGAAGGACGTGCCCATGGAACTGCCCGAGGGGCTGTGCCTACCGGTGATCCTGGCCCGGGAGGACCCCCGGGACGCCTTCGTCTCCAACACCTTCAAGGGCCTCAACGAGCTGCCCCGGGACGCCCGGGTGGGGACCTCGAGCCTGCGCCGCCAGTGCCAGTTACGCCATGAACACCCCCACTTCCGGGTGCTGGATCTGCGCGGCAACGTCAATACCCGCCTGTCCAAGCTGGACAACGGCGACTACGACGCCATCATCCTGGCCGCCGCCGGTCTCAAGCGCCTGGGCTTTGAAG
This sequence comes from Thioalkalivibrio sp., assembly GCA_046260855.1. GTDB lineage: Bacteria > Pseudomonadota > Gammaproteobacteria > Ectothiorhodospirales > Ectothiorhodospiraceae > Thioalkalivibrio_A. The sequence continues at coordinate 6,097 of JBHEOJ010000069.1, read as the reverse complement.
ACCGCATTGCCTCGGAGATCACCCCGGAACAGAGCCTGCCGGCCATCGGCCAGGGGGCCATCGGCATCGAGTGCCGGGAGAATGATCCGGATGTGATGGCCCTCATCGGCGACCTGGACGACGCGGATACCCATGTGCGCGTCGCCGCCGAGCGGGCCATGAACGCCCGGCTCAACGGCGGCTGCCAGGTCCCCATCGCCGGCTACGCGGTACTCACCGACCCCGACACCCTGCATCTGCGCGGCCTGGTGGGCGAGCCCGACGGCAGCCTGATCCTGAGGGTGGAACTGTCCGGCCCACGCTGCGAGGCCGAGTCCCTGGGACACGCTGTGGCTAACCTGCTGCTCAACGAAGGGGCCGGGCGCATCCTGGCCGACCTGGGACTGGGACCCGACGCCGCCCCGGACGCGGGACAGCCATGAGCCCATCGGTCCCGAATCCCGCCACCGGCCCACTGAAGGGCGCCGGCGTCCTGGTCACCCGCCCGGCCCACCAGGCCGATGCCTTCTGTCACATGATCGAGGCGGCCGGTGGCGTGGCGCTGCGCTTCCCGGTGCTCGAGATCCTGGAACCCCAGGACAGCGGCCGCCTGGACGCCCTCATCGACCGACTGGACGAGTACGACATCGCCATTTTCATCAGCCCCAACGCCGTGTCCATGGCGGTGAACCGCATCCATGCACGACGCGCCTGGCCCGAGGCCCTGCGCCTCGGCGCCGTGGGCCAGAAGTCCGCCCAGGAACTGGCCCGGGCCGGCCACCCGGCACACATCTGTCCGCCCCGGCGCTTCGATAGCGAGGCCCTGCTGGCGGAGGAAGAATTGCAGGATGTGTCCGGAAAGTGCATCGTGATCTTTCGCGGCGATGGCGGGCGCGAACTGTTGGGGGATACGCTAAAAGAACGGGGGGCCCGGGTGGAATACGCTGAGGCCTACCGCCGCGGACGCCCCGACGCGGACACCGGCCAGCTTATGTACCACTGGTCCCGCGGCGATCTGCAGCTGGTCACCAGCACCAGCAGTGAAGGCCTGCGCAATCTCTTCGACATGGTGGGCAAGCTGGGTCGCATGTGGCTGCGCAAGACACCCCTGCTGGTAGGTGCCCCACGCATGGTAGAGACGGCGCAGGAACTGGGCTTTAAGGGCGACCCCTGGGTGGCCGAAGACCCCAGCGACGAATCCATGATAAACACAGTGTTGCAATGGGCGAAGGCCCGGGAGCAGCAGCATGAGCAATGACAAGGACAAGGACATGATTCCCGGCCCCGGCCCCGGCGAGGACCAGCGCCCCGCCAAGGGCGCCGATGCCGCCTCTGACGCGTCCCCCACCGCCAAGCCCGCGGACAAAAAGGGCGTTGCGGCAAAAGCGGCACAGGGCAAGGCTACGGCACCGAAGGGCACCGATGCCAAGTCCCAGGGGGCCGATGTCACCACCGGCACGGGCAAGGGCCCTTCCAAGGGTGACGCCAGGACCCAGGGACCGGACACATCCCCCCCCACCGGGACCGACGGCCCGCCATCGACCGGCGCGGGCACAGCCGAACCGCCCCCAGCTGCCCCCCGCGGCCAGGGTGCCGCCCTGCTGATCGCCACGCTGGCCTTCCTGCTGGCCCTGGGTGTTGGTGCTGCCCTGTTCTATCTCTGGCAACAGGGCGAGGACCTGCGCGCCAGCCAGGCGCTGCAACTGGAACGCATGGCCGGCGAACTGCAGGCCCGGGGCGAGACCCTGTCGCGCCTGGACAGCCGCCTGGAAGGTGAGACCTCCAGCCGCGAGGGCCTGGCCGACGGCGTGAATTCGCGCTTGGCCACCGTGGAGCAGGGGCTGACCCGGCTTCAGGATCGCAGCACCCGTCAGGAGCGGGGCTGGCAACTGGCAGAGGTCAAGCACCTGCAGCGCATGGCCTCCCACCGGCTGCGTCTGATGGACGACCCGGACGGCGCTCGCGAAGCCCTGCGGGCCGCCGACGAGGTCCTGGCGGAGCTGGGTGACCCTCGACTGTTACCGGTACGCGAGGCCCTGGCCGGCGAGATCCAGGCCCTCGAAGACCTGGATCGCCCGGACATCCCGGGTCTGGCCCTGCGCCTGGAGCGGCTGGCCAGCGATCTGCGGCCTATCCCCCTCAAGGGTCAGGCGCCCCTGGGGGCCGAACGCCAGACGCTCCTGGACGCCGGCGCCCCCGATCCCGCCGCTCCCTGGTGGCAACGGGCCTACGCCGAGGTGCGCAGCGCCCTGGCGGAACACGTCTCCATCCGCCGCCACGCCGAGCCCATCCGCGGGCTGCCGGACGCCGAGGTGGAATTGTTCCTGCGCCAGTTGCTCACCCTGCGGGTGGAGGCCGCACGTCTCGCCCTGCTGCGCCGGGACGACGCCGAGTACCAGCGCCACCTGAGTGCCGCCACCGATCTGATGGATGAACACTTCGATGCCCAGATCGGTGCCTCGGTGCGTGAGCGCCTGGAGGCCCTCAAGGCGGTGACCCTGCGCCCCCTGGCGCCGGACATCAGCGGCTCTTTCACACGTCTGGATGAACTGGAGGGTTAGGCATGATGCGCCTGCTGTTCATTCTGCTCGGTGCCCTGCTGGCGACGGCCCTGGTCACCCATTTCTTTCTCCAGGAACCGGGTTATGTGCTGCTGGCCTACGGCAGCCTGAGCGTCGAGACCTCGCTGGCCCTGTTTCTGCTGGCCCTGATCCTGAGCTTCTTCACGCTGTATGTGCTGCTGCGCGTGCTCACCCGGCTATGGACGCTGCCCCGGGGGGTGCGCGACCTGCGTCACCGCCGCCACGCAGAGATCGCCCGACGCGGCCTGAACCAGGGTCTCATCGAGATGGCCGAGGGGCGCTGGGAGCGGGCCGAGAAGTTGCTGGTGCGCTCTGCCAAGCACTCCGCCAACCCGCTGATCCATTGGCTCAGCGCAGCCCGGGCCGCCCAGATGCAGGGGGCCTATACCCGCCGTGACCACTACCTCAATCAGGCCAGCCAGTGCGAGGCGGGCTCTGACGTGGCCGTGGAGCTGACCCAGGCGGAACTGCAGATCGCCCACGGCCAGCACGAACAGGCCCTGGCCACCCTGAACCACCTCTCCGAGCTGGTGCCCAAGCATCGTTACCTGCTCAAGCTGCGCGCACGCCTGCATCACCAGCTCAAGGACAGTGCCGCCCTGTTCGCCCTCCTGCCCGAGTTGCGTCGCAGTCATGTGCTGCCGGAAGCGGACCTGATGGAAATGGAGAACAGCGCCGCCCTGAGTCTCCTGGAGCGGGCTGCCAGGAGCGGTGATCTGCAGACCACGCGGCAGGTCTGGGACGACCTCGCCCGGGATGCCCGCCACCGCCCCGTGCTGGTGGCGGCCTACGCCCGGGCCCTGGTGCAGCTCAATGACGTTGAGCAGGCCGAGACCCTGTTGCGCAACACCCTCAAGGTCACCTGGGACGAGCGGCTGGTGCGCCTCTACGGCACCCTGCCCGTGGAGAACCCGGTCAAGGCCTTGGAGACCGCCGAGCACTGGTCCAAGCATCACGCCGGCGACGCCAGCCTGCTGCTCACCCAGGGACGCCTTGCCCGCCGCGCCCAGTTATGGGGCAAGGCCCGGGCCTACCTGGAATCCAGCAACAGCCTGCGCCCCCGCCCCGAGACCTGCCGAGAACTGGCGGAACTGCTGGAACAAATGGGCGACAACGAACGAGCCCAGGCCTTTTATCGGGAAGGTTTGCGGCTGGCTGAATAAGTAACAACAAGTGGCTAGTGGCTAGTCTCAAGTGGCAAGGGAAACCACCCTCTCCCCAACCCTCTCCCTGAGGGCGAGGGGGTAAAAACCCCAAAACCACCCGCCTTTCTGCCCCCTCTCCCGCATCGCGGGGGAGGGTTGGGGAGGGGGCCTTTCTACCCCCTCTCCCGCACCGCGGGGGAGGGTTGGGGAGGGGGGCCCTTCTCCCCGTACTCAAAGGAATCGAAATAAAGCTGTTCCTCCGGCAGGCCGGCGGCGGCGAAGGCGGCACGTGCTGCCTGGATCATGGGGGGCGGGCCGCTCATGTAGACGTCGAAGCCGGACAGGTCCGGGTACTGGCGCAGCAGAGCCTCATGCACGAAGGCCGTCTCGCCCGTCCAGGCATCCCCGGTCTTGGGCTCGGAGAGCACCGGGGTGTAACGGAAGTGCTCATGGTGCTCATCCCACTGCGCGGGCAGCTCATCCATGTACAGGTCCTGCCTCGCCCGCGCGCCCCAGAACAGATGCATGGGCCGGTCCATGCCGATCTTGAAGGCGTGTTCCATAATGGACTTGAGGGGGCCGAAGCCGGTGCCGCCGCCCATGAGCAGGATGGGGCGCTCGGATTCCTCCCGCAGGAAGAAGCTGCCCAGGGGGCCTTCGATGCGCATCAGGGCCTTTTCCTTCATCTCCCCGAACACCTGATCCGAGAAGGCCCCGCCGGGCACATGGCGCACGTGCAGTTCCAGGAACTCGTCCCGGTGGGGGGCGTTGGCCAGGGAGAAGCTGCGCCGGCGGCCATCCTTGAGCAACACATCGATGTACTGCCCGGCCAGGAACTGCAGGCGCTCGGTGGCGGGCAGCTTGAGCTGCATCTCCATCACGTCATGGTTAAGGCGATTGAGCTTCACCACACGGCAGGGCAGGGTCTTGATGACGATGTCCCGGGCCGCTCCGATCTCGCGCACCTCGATCTCCAGGTCGCTCACCGCCATGGCCTGGCAGAACAAGGCTTTGCCCGCGGCCTCCTCCTTCTCACTCAGGGCCGGAGGCCGGGTGGGGCCGTGGTCCACCTCACCGGAGAGCACCTTGCCCAGGCAGGAACCACAGGCGCCGTTGCGACAGCCATAGGGCAGGGCAAAGCCCTGGCGCAGGGCGGCCTCCAGGATGGTCTCGTCGTCCTCGGCCTCGAAGACGTGGCCGCTGGGTCGAATGGTGATCTCAAAGCTCATGGTGCAGTCCCTGGGGGCCGGGCCGGACTTCACGGCGGCCCGGTGTAGAATTAAAGCTACCTATTGTCCCCCATCGAGGCATTGGAGAAAACGTGGAACCTGTAGTGATTATCGGCTGTGGCGACGTGGGCCTGCGGGCTGCCCGGCAACTCATGGCCCGAGGCCGGGAGGTTCTGGCAGTGGTGCGCAGCGACGAACGTGTCCAGACGCTTCAGGCCGAGGGCATCCCCGTGCACCAGGCTGATCTGGACATCCCCGAACACGCGTCCGCCATCCCCTTGGCAGGTCGGCCGGTGATCTACCTGGCCCAGCCTCCGGACCCCGGCATCAGTGATCCGCGCATGGGCTCGTTCTTGGCCGCCTGTGAGCCCCAACCCCCGGCACGCATCGTCTACATCAGCACCACCGGGGTCTACGGTGACCAGCAGGGGGCTGAGGTCACAGAACAGACCCCCACCCTCCCCCAGACCGATCGGGCACGCCGGCGCATGGATGCAGAAGACCAGTTGCGCGCCTTCATGGCCAGGCACAGCACGCCGGTCGTGATCCTGCGGGTACCGGGCATCTACGGTCCCGGGCGCATGCCTCTGGAGCGCATCCGTAACCGGACGCCGGTGGTCTGCCCCGAGCAGGCCCCGCCCGGCAATCGCATCCACGCCGAGGACCTGGCCAGTCTGAGCATCGCCGGCCTGGAGCGGGGCGAGGCCGGTGATATCTTCAACGTGGGCGACGGCCAGCATGCCTCCATGACCGACTTCCTCTACACCGTGGCGGACCTCGCCGGCCTGCCCCGCCCCCCCTGTGTGCCCATTGCCGAGGCGGACCAGCACATCTCCCCCGCCATGATGTCCTTTATCCGCGAATCAAGAATAATCAGGGCAGAGAAAGGGCTGGAGGTCCTGGGCGTGCAACTGCGCTACCCCGACATCGAATCCGGCATCCGGGATGCGCTGCTGGCGGAAGGCGTTTAACGCAAAGGGCGCGGAGACGCGGAGGGCGCAAAGGAGTCTTGTCAGAAAAAGGCCACGGTCGGGAGAGCTCCAGCATCGCGACCCCGTGGGTCGCCTGAAACACCACCCTCTCCCCAACCCTCTCCCTGAGGGCGAGGGGGTAAAAACCCCAAAACCCCCGCCTTTCTACCCCCTCTCCCGCACCGCGGGGG
>JBHEOJ010000068.1:574-11493 GCA_046260855.1 Thioalkalivibrio sp. | reverse complement strand
ATGTATTTCAAGCAGGACGGCCTGATCTACCTGCCCATGTCCGCCCTGGTCACGACACCGGCCGAGCAGGGCATGGACTACGAGGATGTGCGCGTCACCACGGACGACGGCGTGGCATTGCACGGCTGGTTCGTGCCGGCCCCGGATCCCCGGGGCGTGCTGCTGTTCTTCCACGGCAACGCCGGCAACATCTCCCATCGCATGGCATCGATCAACATCTTCCGTGACCTGGGCCTGTCGGTGTTCATTATGGATTACCGCGGCTACGGACAAAGCGAGGGTCGCCCCAGCGAGGCCGGTCTGCGCCAGGACGCCCGAGCGGCCTGGCACTGGCTGACACAGACGCGGGCAATACCGGCGCAGGAGATCGTGGTGTTCGGCCGCTCCCTGGGTGCCGCGGTGGCCGCCGACCTGGCGGCCGAGCACCCGCCCGGGGCGCTGATTCTGGAGTCGGCCTTCACCAGCGCGGCTGACCTGGGTGCCGAGGTCTATCCCTGGTTGCCGGTGCGTCAGTTGCTGCGCCATCGCTACGAGCTGATCGAGACCCTGCCTGCCGTAGATGCGCCGCTGTTGATCGCCCACAGCCGAGACGATGAGATCGTCTCCTTCGAGCATGCCAAGCGGCTCATGCTCGTGGCCCATGATCGCGCCGTACTGCTGGAGATGGAGGGCGGGCACAATGATGGCTTTCTTCGCAGCGGTACGCGATATGTGCGCGGGCTGGGGGATTTTTCGACGCACACCTGTTTAGAGATATGAACTGACGCGTTGGCTCGCAGACGTGGTGGGTCTCGTGTGCGTGATGATGTCCGGTGCCGGGCAGGGCCCTGTCAGGGCGGTTCGCCCATGGTTTCCTGGGGCTGGAGCCGGCGGTGGTGCAGGGCATGGTGCGGTTCATGACCGCTAACTAGCCCGCATATCTCACCGGGCGGACACCGGCTAGCGTGCAACAGACTGATACATACGGAGAATATCTTGAAATGGCGGCAAACATCAGCATCACAGACTGTTTCCGCCGGTGTCCTATCGCGGTTCAGGCTCGTTTTCGTTCCCGTATGCTTGCTCTTCACTTAACCCATAGCTACGGCTATGGGTTTCGCTCCAGAGCGGCGCCTACGGGAGCGAATCCTTCGCCTGATCCCGCGATCCCGGTGAGATATCCGGGCTAGTCCGTGACGGTCTGGTCTCTGCCCTGGCGCTTGGCCCGGTACAGGGCCTCGTCGGCCCGGTCGATGAGATCCGTCATGGTATCGCCGGGGCGATACTGGGAGACGCCCAGGCTGACGGTCAGATGACCCGGGCCGGGAAAATGAGTGGAGGCCACCCGTTCCCGGGCCGCCTCGGCCACACGTCTCGCCCCTTCCATATCGGTCTCCGGCAACAGCAGCACGAATTCCTCGCCACCCCAGCGGGCGAGGATGTCGCTGCCCCGGGTCTGCTCCTGTACGGTCTCGATCAGTCGGCAGAGCACCGTGTCGCCAACGCTGTGCCCGAAGAGATCGTTGACGTCCTTGAACCGATCGATGTCGAACAACACCAGGCTGAAACATTTTTCGTAGCGTCCTGCACGCTGGATTTCATGGGCCAGCAGGCTCTCGAACTTGCGCCGGTTGTACAGCCCTGTGAGGCTGTCGTGACTGGCCAGGTCCTCCAGTTCCAGTTCCAGTTCTTTGCGCACCAGGGCGCTGCCGAACAGGTTGGCGGCCACCTCCATCAGATTGAGGTCGGCCCTGGCCCAGACACGCTCCTGTCGCACATCCACCAGACACAAAAAGCCCATGAGCTCCGCCTCCCGGAACATGGGTAGGCCGATGATTGACTGGGCTGCGCCATCGTCCATGAGTTGCTTGAGTGGGGATGCGTCGGGCTGGTTGCTGGAGCGCTGGATCTGGACGTGTTCCTGGTTCCTGAGCCTTTCGACCCATGGGGCGAAGCTTGCGCAGTCCAGATCCTGCAGGGCCTGACCTCGGGAGGGGATGCCCGGCCGGCACCATTCATGGCTGCTGTACATGGTGCGCAGGCCATCCTTGAGCAGGAACACGTGGCAGCGATCGGCCCCGGTGTGCTCACCCAGGTGGCCCAAAGCCTGAGAAAGTCCCTCGTCGGTGCTCCTGGCCGTCATGGAGAGAAGCTGCACGGAGATGCTGCGCAGCTGGGACTCCAGCTCCGCACGCCGCTGCAGGGTAAGCTCCAGTTCCTTGCGATCCAGGGCGATACCGGCCAGTTCCACGGCGATGCGCAGGCGTTTGAGATCTTCGCTGTCTGGGCTGCACGAATCCTTGTGATAAATCGCGAAGCTGCCCAGCACCCGGCCGTCCCCGGAGAGGATGGGTTCCGACCAGCAGGCGCGCAGCCCGGCCTGTTGTGCCAGGTCGCGGAATCCTTCCCAGTAGGGATGGCTCTGAATGTCTTCAACGATGACCCGCTGACCGGTGGCCGCCGTGGTCCCGCAGGAGCCGACTCCCTGGCCGATGGGCGTCCCATCGACTGCCTCGAGATAGGCCTCGGGCAGATCGGTGGCAGCGGCGTGGCGCAGGTGTTTTCCGGATTCATCCAGAAGCAGAATGGAGCACATGGACGTCGGGTCCTCGGCCTGCACGGAATGCACAATCAGATCGAGAACGGATGCGATGGGGTCGTTGTTGAGCAGCGCGGTCATGATCTGGCTGCGGTGCTCTTCGCGCAGCTTGACCAGCTTGCGGGCGGTGATGTTGACCGAGGTGGAGACGATGCGCGAGACGCCATCCAGGACCATGGGCTGCAGATAGACGTCTTCCCAGATGAGTCTGCCGTCGAGACTCCGCACGAGCCATTCAAAGCGCTGGGAGCCAAGTTCCCGGGTGCGGGCAAACCACTTGCGAAAATCTTCCAGGCTGTAGGGTGACGCCGCCCAGATGGACATGTCCCCGAAGGCCGCCCGGTTGAGGCTCTCTATGCTGTCTGCGCTGTAGGCTTCCAGGACGCGTTGATTGGCAGCGATGATCTCGGCGCTGTCCCGGTCGTGGACCATGGTGGGCACGGCGGCGTTGTCGAACAGGACGCGAAACTGGTTGGCACGTTCTTCCAGTTCCCGGGTGCGCTGGGCCATCTCCCGGTGCAGTGCCGCACTCAGTCGAATGCGGCTGTAGGTCAGGCCGCCCAGCAGGAGCAGCAGGAGCAGCAGGGCGGAGCCGCCGGCTACGGGCCAGAACCAGGCCGGGGTGACTTCGACGGTGTCGCTGCGTAGCCAGCGCTGGCTGAGGCGGCGCAGTTCATCCTCGCCCAGTGAGCCAAGGGCCATGTCGATGTCCTGCAGGAGGCCCTGATTTCCCCGGGCCACTGCGGCCCGCAGTGGCTGTCCGTAGAGCAGGCTCAGTACACGGAAATCGGCAGGGCTGGCGTGACGGTCCAGCAGATACATGCCCACGGGGTAGTCGGCCACGAAGGCGTGGATCTCGCCGCCGGTGGCCGCCAGGATCATGACCTCGTTGTTGCGAAACAGGCGCAAATTCGCGTCAGGATGCTCGCGCCGCATGAATTCCAGTTCGAAGCTGCCCTCGGTGACGCCGATGGCCTGTTCACCCAGGTCTGTCATCTCCAGGGCCAGGGAACCGGAGGCCACGAAGGCCACGGTGCGAAGGGGGAATAGCTCTTCGGAGAACTCGAGGATGCGTTCACGTTCCTCGGAGCGCAGAAGCCCCCCATGGACATGGGCGAGCCCCTCCTGTACCTGCACGATGCTCTGGGGCCAGTCGGCCAGGAGGAACTCCACGGGTCGGTCCAGACGCACGCCGATCTCGCGCCACAGGTCGATGAGCAGTCCCTGGGGCTCGCCCCGGCTGTCCCGGTAGGCAAAGGGCGGCCAGGCGTGATCCTGGGAGACGATCAGGGGCTCCCCCGAGGGAGCATCGGCATGGGCCGGCACCAACGCGCTGGCTAGTGCAAGCAGCATGAGCCAGGGGAAAAGCCGCGGCAGCCGGGTGCCTGATGGACTGAGCAATGACATGGATCGGGATTCTAGCCTGAACCGGGGGCTTGAATGCCGTGAACTATCGATTTCATCCCGGGACACTTAGGCCTTTCTGCCGGCGCCGCGCCTTGCCAGCAGGGCTGCGCCATAGGCGGCCTCGGTGTGTGTGGCCTGTACCAGGGGGGCGGGCAGGCGGTCCTGGCGGATGCGGGTCCAGGCGGGATTTACCGAACCACCCCCCACGCTTCGAATACTGACGGGTAACGGCGCACCCAGGGCATGGAGCCGGGCATATCCCTGGGCCTCAATGGCGGCGATCCCTTCCAGCAGGCCCTGGAAGAACCGGGCATTGTCATCGGGGCGGGGCTGGACACGGGGGAGCAGACCGGGGTCTGCCACTGGAAAGCGCTCTCCGGGGCCGGGCAGGGGGTAGTAGTCCAGGCCGGTGGGTGTGTCCGGGGCGAGCCCGGGGGTCAGGGCCTCCATGCACTCGGGGGTGAAGAACTGCAGCAGGGCCGCACCGCCGCTGTTGGAGGCCCCACCGGCCAGCCAGCGATCCCAGAGGCGATGGCTGTAGACGCCATATTGGGGTGCGAATACTGGTTCGGGGGAGATGATCTTCAGGACCAGGGTGCTGCCCAGGGAGGTGACCGCCTCGCCGGGCAGCGCCGCACCGGTGGCGAGAAAGGCCGCCACGCTGTCCGTGGTGCCAGCCCGAATCGGCAGGCACTCGGGCAGGCCGGTGGCGGCGGCGGCCTGGGGATGTACGTGTCCGAGCAGGTCCCCGGGCACCCGCACCTCGGGCAGCAGGCCTTCGGGCAGGTTTAGCTGCTTGAGCCAGGCGGGCCAGGCCCGGGTGACCGGGTCGTAGCCGAGCTTGAGGGCATTGTTCTCGTCGCTGAGTCCGAAGTGCCCCGTGAGCTGGCCGACCAGCCAGTCCGCCTGGTGCAGGGCATGGCGGGCGGTTACGGGGTCGTGGTGATCCAGCCACCAGCACAGCTTGGCGAGGCCGGACGAGGCCCCATGGGCACCGCTCTCCCGGGGTGCGACGCGCGCGATACGTGCGGCCGCGTCGGTTGCCCGGGCGTCGTTGTACATGAGCGCGGGGCCGAGCGGCTGGCCTTCATGGTCGGTGAGCAGCAGGGTGCCCGAGGTGCCGTCCATGGCCAGCGCCGCCGGCGGGGCGGGCAAGTCCGCTATGATTTGCCGGGTGACCTGGCACAGGGCCTGCCACCAAAGCACCGGGTCCTGCTCTGCACACGGTCCGTCACGCCTGGGCGCAGCCAGCGGGACGCTGCACCGGGCGATCTCCCTGCCGTCATCATCGATGGCAATGGCCCGACACCCGGAGGTGCCCATGTCGATGCCCAGGAAGATCGAGCTCAAGGCCTCACATCCCCCATGGACCTGTCCTTCCGCAATTCCTTGCCACTAGCCACTAGCCACTGTCACGGCAACGTGACAAGCACCGGCGGCTGCCAGTCCGGATGCCGATGCTCCGCCACCACGGAGGTATACACACCGCCACGCACGTTGAATTCAGCGGTCAGGCGCATGAAGGCAGGATCCGTGGCGGCGACCAGGTCGTTGAGGATCTCGTTGGTCACGGCCTCATGGAAGGCGCCCTGGTCACGGAAGGCCCAGATGTAGAGTTTGAGGGATTTGAGCTCCACGCAGCGTGCTCTGGGCACGTAGTCCAGGAACAGGGTGGCGAAGTCCGGCTGGCCGGTCTTGGGACACAGGCAGGTGAACTCCGGGAGGCGGATACGGATGGTATAATCGCGCCCCGGCTGGGGGTTTTCGAAGGTTTCGAGATCCTTGCTGGGCTGGCTGGACATGGGGTTCCTGTACGGGCTGGGTGGTGAATGATGGGTCGAGAAACGCGACCGGGTTGATCGCATCCCCCCAAGTGGCGGCATTATTGTAATAATGAGCGCCGCCCATGGCCACGAAACCCTGACCCGTGGCCGGGGAATTCACCACACAATTCTGACATCCGTAGGTCCCGATGCGACTGAGCAAGATCAAACTGGCCGGATTCAAGTCCTTCGTGGACCCCACCACCATCGACCTGCCCAGCAACCTGGTGGGGATCGTCGGCCCCAATGGCTGCGGCAAGTCCAATACCATCGATGCGGTGCGCTGGGTGATGGGTGAATCCTCCGCCAAACACCTGCGCGGTGACTCCATGGAGGACGTGATCTTCAACGGGTCCTCCTCCAGAAAGCCCGTGGGCCAGGCCTCCATCGAACTGGTGTTCGACAACAGCGACGGCACCCTGGGCGGCCAGTACGCCGAGTACAGCGAAATCTCCGTCAAGCGCCAGGTCAGCCGGGACGGCCAGTCCAACTACTACCTCAACGGCTCCAAGTGCCGGCGCAAGGATATCACCGACATCTTCCTGGGCACTGGCCTGGGCCCGCGCAGCTACGCCATCATCGAACAGGGCATGATCTCCCGGCTTATCGAGGCCAAGCCCGAGGAACTGCGTGTCTACCTGGAGGAGGCCGCCGGCATCTCCAAGTATAAGGAGCGCCGTCGGGAGACCGAGACCCGCATTCGTCATACCCGGGAGAACATCGATCGCCTCAACGACCTGCGCGATGAGATCGAGAAACAGATCAACCACCTGCAGCGCCAGGCCAATACCGCCGAGCGCTACAAGACCCTCAAGGAAGAAGAACGCCGCGCCCGTGCCGAGTTGCTGGTCCTGCGTCTGCGGGACATGGACGGGGATGCCGGTGATCGGGAGAAGGGCCTGCGTGAGGAGGAGACCCGCCTGGAGGGGGTGGTCGCCGAGCTGCGCCACCTGGAATCGACGCTGGAGAAGAACCGTGAGCGCCACGTGGAGGCCAACGAGTCCTTCAACGAGGTGCAGGGGCGCTTCTACGGCCTGGGCAGCGAGATCTCCCGGGTGGAGCAGTCCATCCAGCATGCCCGCGAGTTGCGCGAGCGCCAGACCCGGGAACTGCAACAGACCGAGGGTGGCCTGCGCGAGGCACGGGAACACATCGAACTGGATCAGGGTCGCCTGCGCGAGCTGGACGGAGAACTGGAGTCCCTGGCCCCCCAGCACCAGGCCGGTGTCCAGGCCCGGGAGCAGGCCAACGAGGCCCTGACCGGCGCCGAACAGGCCATGAGTGAATGGCAGGGTCGCTGGGAGGATTTCAACCAGCGGGCCATGGAGCCGTCCCAGACCGCCCAGGTGGAACGCACCCGCATGGAGCACCTGGAGCGCCAGATCCAGCATCTGCAGTCCCGACTGGAACGCCTTCAGCATGAGCGCGGCCAGCTCTCCGGCGATGCCCTGCGCACCGAGATGGAACAACTCTCCGGCCAGGCAGCCGAGGCCCAGCAGGCGGCGGAAAAGCTCCAGGCCAGCCTCACCGAGACCCTCGCCGCCATCCAGACCTCGCGGGAATCCAGCCGGGAGCGCACCAGCCAGCTGGACGAGCTGCGTCGGCACATCCAGACCCAGGCCGGGCGTCTGTCCTCCCTGGAAGCCCTGCAGCAGGCCGCCCTGGGCAAGGGCGAGAAGTCCGTGGTGCAGTGGTTGGAAGGCCAGGGCCTTGCCGAGGCGCCGCGACTGGCGGAACAGCTTCAGGTGGAATCCGGCTGGGAGCGGGCCGTGGAAGCGGTGCTGGGCCAATACCTGGAAGCGGTTTGCGTCGATGATCTGGACGGCGTGGCGCAGGTGCTGGACAGCCTCACCCATGGGGACCTGCTGGTGCTGGACACCGGGGCCGGTGGCGAGGCCTCCGCGGGTGATGCCCCGTGGCTGGCATCCCGTGTGACAGGTCCAACACCCCTCAATGATCTGCTGCGCGGTGTGCGCACGGCGGCGACCCTTCCCGAGGCCCTGGGGCTGCGCAGTCGCCTGGGTGCAGGCGAATCGGTGATCACCCCGGAAGGCATCTGGCTGGGTCGATCCTGGTTGCGGGTGCTGCGGGACGCGGACGAACACGCCGGCGTGCTGGGCCGGGAGCAGGAGATCAAGAGCCTCCATGGCGAACTGGACGGCCTGAATCGCCAGCAGGAAGCCCTGCAGCAGGATCTGGAGTCTGAGCGCGACCGGGGGCGTGAACTGGAGGCCCGGCGCGAGGAGTTGCAGGCGCAGGTGAACCGGGCCCACCGGGGCGCCGCCGACCTGAATGCGCAACTGAGCAACCGCCGCACCCGTCTTGAGCAGGTGGAGGGACGTTTTGCCCGCATCAACGAGGAGATCGCCGAGATCGAGGCGAGCCATCAGCGGGATGCCGATGCCCTACAGCAGGCCACCAACAAACGCAACGAAGCGGTGTCTCGCATGGAGACCCTGGCCCGGGAACGGGAAACCCTGACCGGTGAGCGCGATGGATTGCGTGAACGCCTGGACGCCGCCCGCCGCGAGTCCCAGACTCTGCGCGATGCCCTGCACCAGATCGACCTGCGCATGCAGTCATTGAAGAGCACCCGGGAATCGACCGCCCAGGGTCTGTCCCGGATGGAGGCCCAGGCGGGGCAGTTCAACGAACGCCTGGAGGCCCTGCAGGCCGCGATGCAGGATGGCGATGCGCCCATCCGCGCGCTGTCTGCCGAGCTTGAGACCCTGCTGGGCAAGCGGGTGGAAGTGGAACGTGCCCTGGCCGAGGCCCGCACCCGGGTGCAGTCCATCGAGGCGCAGATGCGCGAGCATGATCAGCGCCGCATCGCCGTGGAACGACAGGCGGAGGAAATCCGCAGCAAGCTGGAGAACCTGCGCATGGCCTGGCAGGAGATCCAGGTGCGTCGTCAGACCCTGCGTGAGCAGTTGGGCGAGACGGCCTTCTCCGCCGAGGAACTGCTCGAGGCACTGGAAGAGGGGGCCACGGTGTCCGCCTGGCAGGAAAAGGTGGAGCAGCTGGCCCAGCGCATCCAGCGCCTGGGGCCCATCAACCTGGCGGCCATTGACGAATTCAAGGAACAGAGCCAGCGCAAGGACTACCTGGACGCCCAGTACGCTGACCTGATGGAGGCCCTGGAGACCCTGGAGAATGCCATCCAGAAGATCGACCGGGAGACCCGTCAACGTTTCCGCGACACCTTCGAGCGGGTGAATGCCCGGATGCAGGAGATGTTCCCGCGCCTGTTCGGCGGCGGTCAGGCCCATCTGGAGATGACCGGTGATGACCTGCTCTCCACCGGCGTGGCGGTCATGGCCCGTCCTCCGGGTAAACGCCTGTCCACCATCCACCTCATGTCCGGCGGCGAAAAGGCGCTCACTGCCGTGGCGCTGGTGTTCGCCATCTTCGAGCTGAACCCGGCGCCCTTCTGCATACTGGACGAGGTGGATGCGCCCCTGGACGAGGCCAACGTGGGCCGCTTCTGCAGCCTGGTCAAGGAGATGTCCGAGCAGGTGCAGTTCATTTTCATCACCCACAACAAGACCACCATGGAACTGGCTGAACAGTTGGTGGGTGTCACCATGCGCGAGGCGGGCGTGTCACGGCTGGTGGCCGTGGACGTGGAAGAAGCCGCCCAGATGGCCATCGCCTGAGGGGATTGAATCATGGATGCTTTGCGCTGGATTTTGCTGATTCTTGGTGTGGTGGTGTTGGCCGGCATATATGTGGCCGGTCGCATGCGCGCCGCGAGCCGTCGTCCCCGGGATCTCATGGACGAGGCGGCGGAGCGGGATAGCCTGGAACAGATTCACATCCGTGCCGACGACGAACGGGAATTGCCCACGGCGCGTGGCCACGACGACCTGGATGCCCTCAACGACCTGGACGCCCTTCGGGCCCGTGTGGTGGAAGAGGGCCGGGAGCGTCCCGCGGCACCGGTCAAGGTCAGGGCCCCCACCGTAGAGCCTGAGCGGCCCACCCCGGGGCACGCAGCGAAAACACGACAGGATGCGCCGCCCGCGACCCCCGAAACCCCCGCTGCGTTGCCGGACAAGCTCATCGTGCTGCACGTCACGGCAGGTGCCTCGGGACACATCTTCGGGGTGGAACTGAAAAGCGCCCTGGAGTCCGAGGACCTGGAGTTCGGCATCATGGACATCTATCACCGACAGGTGAGCACCGAGCAGGGCAGGACACCCCAGTTCAGCGTGGCCAACATGCTCAATCCGGGCACCTTCGACCCGGCCGGCATGGATCATTTCTCCACGGTGGGCATCTCCCTGTTCCTGCAGCTGCCTGGGCCCAGAGACGGCCTGGAGTCTTTCGATACCATGCTCAGCTGTGCCGAATCCCTGGCCAGGCGCCTGAACGGCCAGGTGCTGGATGCTTCACGCAGTGCGCTGACACCCCAGGGCATCGAACACATCCGCGAGGGTATCCGCGAGTGGTCGCACAAGTCCCGGGGCCCAGTGCGGCGTTGATTTTTTGAGTCAAAAGCTTTGACGCAAAGACGCGAAGGGATTCACCTGTAACTTCAAAAGCTAACCACAAAGGGCGCGAAGGTATGCGCCAAGCTCGCAAAGGTTTTTCATTCATAGGGATATCCTTTGCGTCCTTCGCGCATACCTTTGCGCCCTTTGCGTTCCGGCTTTAAGACTTTCAACCAACCAGACAAAACCATGTCCGAAATCCCCGAGAAGGTGCGCAAGCGGGCCGTGTCACTGCGTGACGAGGTGGAGTATCACAACCACCGCTATTACGTGCTGGACGATCCGGAGATCCCGGACGCGGCCTATGACGCGCTCATGGGGGAACTGCAGAACCTGGAGGCGAAATACCCCGGCCTAGTTTCACCAGACTCGCCAACCCAGCGGGTGGGGGGCGCGCCGCTCAAGGCCTTCGAGGAGGCCAGGCATCTGCTGCCCATGCTGTCCCTGGACAACGCCTTCGAGGAGGCGGATGTGCTGGCCTTCGAGAAGCGCATACAGGATCGCCTGGGGGATGAGGCAGGGGTCGAGTTCGCCGTGGAGCCCAAGCTGGATGGGCTGGCCATCAGTCTGCTCTACGAGGAAGGCCACCTGGTGCGCGGCGCCACCCGGGGCGATGGC
>JBHEOJ010000068.1:0-564 GCA_046260855.1 Thioalkalivibrio sp. | reverse complement strand
GGATGTCACCGCCAATGTGCGCACCATCCGCGCCATTCCCCTGAAGCTCCAGGGCAGTGGCTGGCCGAGGTTGCTGGAGGTGCGCGGCGAGGTGTACATGAATCGGGCCCGTTTCGAGACCTTCAATCGGGAGGCGGCGCAAAAGGGCGAGAAGGTGTTCGTCAATCCGCGCAATGCCGCCGCCGGTAGCCTGCGTCAGCTGGACCCCCGTATCTCTGCAAAGCGCCCGCTGACCTTCTTTGCCTACGGGTCAGGGTATGTGGAGGGAGGCGAGCTGCCGGACACCCATGCCGCGGTGCTTGATGTGCTTTCCCGCTGGGGGCAGCGGGTGTGTCCCGAGCGGGATCTGGTGCAGGGTGCCGCCGGCTGTCTCGAGTATTACCGGCGCATCGGCACACGCCGGGACAGCCTGCCCTATGACATCGACGGTGTGGTCTACAAGGTCAACCGCTTCGATCTTCAACAGGAACTCGGTTTCGTCTCTCGTGCCCCGCGCTGGGCCATTGCCCACAAGTACCCGGCACAGGAACAGATGACCGTGCTGCGGGATATTGAGTTCCAGGT
>JBHEOJ010000067.1:252-11629 GCA_046260855.1 Thioalkalivibrio sp. | reverse complement strand
GTCACACGCCGCACACTGGTCACATTGGGCAGCGCACACACCTTGTCCATCAGGGCGCTGAGCTGGGCACTGCCCTCCACCTCCATGGTCAGCTCCATGATCACGGTCTGGTCGTCCCGGTCGGTGCGGGTATTGGCGGAGAGCACGTTGATCTTGTCATTGGCCAGCACCCCGGTGATGTCCCTCAGCAGACCCTGACGGTCAAAAGCCTCGATGCGCACATCCACCGGATAGGCCCTGGGTGCGGCCCCCCAGCTCACCTCCACCAGGCGCAGCTTTTTCTCCGCAGGCATGCGCAGGATGTTCACGCAGTCGCGCCGGTGAATGCTCACCCCCTTGCCCCGGGTGATGAAGCCGATGATGGGGTCCCCGGGCACGGGTCGGCAGCAGCGGGCGATCTGGGTGAGCAGATTGCCCACGCCACTGATGTGGATCTCGGAATGGTCCGCATCCGCCGAGGGGGCGGCGCGCTTGCGGCGTTTGCTGCTGACCAGGGATTCCGCCGTGGGTGCCACCACCGGCTGCAGAGCGGAGGCCAGCTGGGCCGGGGTGATGTCACCGGCCCCCACGGCCACCAGAAAATCCTCCCGGTTCTGATGGTGATAGCGACGCGTCAGGGCCTCCATGTCCGGGTTGCTCACGCCCATGCGCTGGCACTCCCGGTCCAGGATCACCCGGCCCTCGTGCAGATTGCGGTCATGGTCCTGTAGCTTGAACCAGGAGCGGGCCTTGGCCCGAGCCCGGGAGGTGCGCAGGTAACCCATGCTGGGGTTGATCCAGTCCCGGCTGGGGCCACCCTGGCGGGTGGTTAACACCTCCACCCGCTGTCCGGAGCGCATGACATAGGTGAGCGGCACGATGCGCCCGTCCACCTTGGCGCCCCGACAGCGATGACCCACCTCGGTGTGGATGGTGTAGGCGAAATCCAGCGGGGTGGCGCCCTTGGGCAGATCCACCACATCACCCTTGGGGGTAAGCACGAACACCCGGTCCTGGAACAGCTCGGAGTGAAAGCTGTCCATGAGGGACTCTTCGTCCTCGCGGTTTTCCAGCAATCGGCGCAGGGAACCGATGGCCCTGCCCATGGCCTGGTCCTCGCGGCCACCCTCCTTGTAGCGCCAGTGGGCGGCCACACCCAGCTCGGCGAAGTCGTCCATTTCCCGGGTGCGGATCTGTACCTCCACCACCTTGCCCTTCGGCCCGACCACTGCGGTATGCAGGGACTGGTAGCCGTTGTCCTTGGGATTGGCGATGTAGTCGTCAAACTCCTGGGGGATGTGGGGCCAGAGGCTGTGCACCACCCCGAGTACGGTGTAGCAGGTGGACACGCGATCCACGACCACACGCACGGCACGCAGATCGTAGAGTTCCTCGAAATCCAGCTGCTTGCGCTCCATCTTGCGCCAGATGCTGTAGATGTGTTTCGGGCGCCCCAGCACCTGCCCCTGGACGTCCTCCTCACCGAGGGCCTGGGACAGGCGTTCCATGAATTCCCGGATGTAGGTCTCCCGCTCGGTACGGCTTTCCTCCAGGAGCTTCGCCACCCGCCGGTATTCCGGTGGCTCGAGAATCCGAAAAGACAGATCCTCCATCTCCCACTTGAGCTGGCCGATACCCAGACGATGGGCCAGCGGCGCGAACACCTCCAGGGTCTCCCGGGCATAGGCCCGGGCCTGGTCATCGGGCTCTGCAGCCAGTAGACGCAGGCGCTGCACCCGGTAGGCCAACTTGATGAGTACCGCGCGCACGTCTTCCACCACCGCCAGCAACAGGCGGCGCAGGCGCTCGGCCTGTCCCGGGCCGGTGGCCGAGGCGGGCAGTGACTCCTCCTTGAATGTGAGCATCCAGTGCACACTGTGCACCAATCCTGCCACGGCCTCGCCGTAATGCTCCCGTACCCGTGCCTCGGGCAGGCGCCCATCCATGAAGGCCTCCAGCAGAAGGGTGGCGATCAAGGTCTCCCGGTCCACCCCCAGCAGGCGCAGAATCTCGGCCACATCCAGGGCGGTGGGACGCAGGGGGTCATCGCCCCGGGAGGCCACCGCCGTGCGCAGGGCCTCCATGAGCGCTTCGTCACCGCCCTCGCCCGCCACGGCGGCAAAACGCGCCTCCAGTTCATGGAGCGGCGCATCGGAGACATGTTTCTTGTGATAGTGAGTGTGTTTCATGGGGCGCTGGAGACAAGATACAAGAGGCAAGTGACAAGAGATACAAAAGGCCCGCAAGCGGGCCTTTTGTATTCAACCCTCATCCTTCATCCCTCCACCTTCTGTTTACGCTGCCTTACGCAGCGTAAACAGCGGCGGCTGTTTCAGGACCCCGCGCGCCCCCAGCCAACCGGCGAAGCCCACCCCGAGGGCACCGCCGCCGACACCGGCCAACCACAGCCAGGGGTTGACCGCGAAGGGCAGGTCGAAGATCTGGGCGGCCAGCACATAGCCGATCAGGGTGGCACCGGCGGCGGCCAGGATGCCCGCCAGGGCACCCATGACCACGAACTCGGACAACAGTCCGGCCAGCACCTGCCGTCGGCTGGCCCCCAGGGTGCGCAACAGGGCGGTCTCCCGCTGACGCACGGCACGGGTGGCCTGGATGGCGGAGAACAGCACCGCGATACCCGCGAGCAGGGTGAACAGGAACACGTACTCCACGGCCAGGGTCGCCCTGTCCATGATGGACCGCACCTGCTCCATGAGCGCCCGCACGTCCAGCACCGTCACGCTGGGGAACTGGCGCACGGCGGCGGCCAGCAGCCCATCACCCTCCCCCTCCAGGCGGAAACTGGTGATGTAGGTGGCAGGCATGTCTGCGAGCAGCGCCGGCGGGGCCACCACGAAGAAGTTCACGTTGAAGGAATCCCATTGCACCGTGCGCAGGCTGGTGACCCTGCCCTCCACCGTCTCGCCCGCCACCCTAAACACCAGCCGGTCACCCAGTTCGATGCCGAGGGTCTGCGCCAGACCTTCTTCCACGGACCACTGCCCCGGGGCATCGCCCTCGCGCCACCAGCGACCCTCGACGATGCGGTTGTCCGGCTGCGGCTGATCACCAAAGGAGAGGTTGAACTCCCGGGCGGCCAGACGCTCCGCCCGGGGGTTTTCATAATCCTCGGGGGTCACGTCACGGCCGTTGATGGAGGCCAGGCGGCCACGCACCATGGGGTAATAGCCGGGGGCCTGCAGGTTGCGGGACTCAAACAGGGCCTGCAGCGGCTCCACCTCTTCCGGCTGCACGTTGATCATGAAGTGATTGGGGGCGTCATCCGGCAGGTTCTGCTCCCAGGCGGAGAGCAGGTCCACCCGCACCAGGGCAAGCAGTAACAGGGCCATGATGCCCAGGCCGAAGGCGGACAACTGCACCGCGCTCAGGCTGCCGCGCCGGGACAGATTCGCCAGGCCGAAACGCAGCGCCACACCGCCCCGGGTGCGCAGGGGCCGCAGCACCAGGATCATGCCCCAGGCCACACCCCAGAGCAGGACGCCGGTCACCACGGCACCACCCAGCACCCGAGCGGCCAGACGCATGTCACCGGCCTGCCAGAGCAGCAGTGCACCGAGGGTGATCAGCGCCAGAGCCAGTACCAGCCACATGGAGGGCGGTGGCGCGCCCAAGTCCCGGCGCAGCACCCGCAGGGGCGGTACCCGGCCGATACGCAACATGGATGGCAGGGCAAAACCCAGCACCGTCACCAGGCCCACCGCCAGACCATTCAACACAGGCCAGAGTGAGGCGCCAGGCAGTCCGCCGCTGAACCACTGTCCCAGCAGGGCCGTGAGTACCGTCTGTGCACCGTAGCCCACCAGGGCGCCGGCGAGACTGGACAGGATCGCGATCCACAGCAGGCGCAACATGAACACCCGCACCACGAAATCCCGGCTGGCACCCAGGCAGCGCATCACCGCACTGGTGTCCGACTGGCGCTCGCTGTAATGGCGCGCCGCCACGGCAATGGCGCCACCGGCCAGCAGCACAGCCACCAGAGCGGCCAGCCCCAGGAACTGCTCGGCCCGTTCGATGGCCAGCCGCAGTTCCGGGCGGGCATCGCGCACCCCTTCGATACGCTCATTGGATTGCAGGCGCGGGGTGGCCCAATCCCGATAGCTGTTCACCGCGGCCTCATCACCTGCCACCAGCAACTGGTGACGTACCCGACTGGCGGGGGTCACCAGACCGGTGGCAGGTACGTCCGCCAGGTTGAACAGGATACGGGGTGCCAGCTGAAAGAGGTCGCCGCCCCGGTCCGGCTCATAGGTGAGCACCCGGGTGACGCGTAGATCGATCTCGCCCACCTGCAACGCGTCGCCCGGGACGAAACCCATCTGCTGGAACAGTCGCGCCTCGGCCCACACCTCACCGGGTCCCGGCCCCGCCTGGCGTTCTGTCTCGGGGCCGAACAGTTCCTCGGCCACCCGCAGCCGTCCACGTAGGGGATAGCCCTCATCCACCGCCTTGAGTTCCGCCAGTTGCGCCGCCTCACCGAACAACACCACGCTCGGGAAGGTGACAAAACGTCCCGTGGACAGGCCACGACCGGATGCGCCCTCCTCCAGCGCCGGACTGACCGGCTGAGCGGAGACCACCACCAGATCGGCGCCCAGCAGCTCCGTGGCCTGCAGCAGCATGGCCCGCTGTACCCGGTCGGTGAAAAAACCCACGGAGGTGACCGCCGCCACGGCAATGACCACGGCCAGGGCCAGCACCTGCAGCTCCCCGGCGCGCCATTCGCGCAACAGGGAGCGCAGGGAGTAGCGCAGGGCCCCGAGGCGGGTGGCTGCGACACTGGGGGACATAACTGTCATTGCGCCCCCAGCACACCGTCGCGCAGGAACAAACGCCGGTCGCAGCGTTCGGCCAGCTCCACGTCATGGGTCACCAGCACCAGGGCCGTGCCCAGCTCTTCCTTCAGGCCAAAGAGCAGGCGGATGATCTGCTCACCGGTGGTCTGGTCCAGGTTGCCCGTGGGCTCGTCGGCGAACAGCACCTTCGGGTTAGGGGCAAAGGCCCGGGCAATGGCCACCCGCTGCTGCTCTCCGCCGGAAAGCTGGCTGGGGTAATGGGCCACCCGGTCCTTGAGCCCCACCCGCTCCAGGGCATCCAGGGCCAGCTTGCGGGCATCGCCGGGGTGGCCGCCCAACTCCAGGCTCAGCATGACGTTCTCGAGTGCCGTCAAGGCCGGCAACAGCTGGAAGGACTGGAACACAAAACCCACCCGACCGGCCCGCAGCCGTGCCCGGTCATCCTCCTCCAGCTCACCCAGGGATTCGGACAACAACCGAACTTCTCCGCCACTGGGCAGATCCAACCCTGCAAGCAGGCCCAGCAGCGTGGACTTGCCGGAGCCCGAGGCGCCCAGGATGGCCACGGCCTCCGCGGGCGCTAGCGTCAGGTTCACACCCTTGAGGATATCCAGGCGGCCACCGGGGCCCTGCACGAACTTGGTCAGGTCGAGCGCCTGAACCGGGGCCGAATCCGCCACACCGGACACGTTAGAATCGGAAACCATGAAAAAACTACTCCTGTTCATTGTTGTACTTTTCCACACGCTCCTGCCCTGGCCCGCCCTGGCAGATGGCGGGCGCCCCACCCTGCTGGTGCTGGGCGATAGCCTGAGCGCCGCCTACGGCATGTCCGAGCGCGAAGGCTGGGTCGCCCTGCTCGAGCAGCGTCTGAGTCAGGAGAACCTGCCCTGGCAGGTGGTCAACTCCAGCATCAGCGGTGACACGACGAAAGGCGGACTCACCCGTCTGCCCCGGGCCCTGGAACGACACGACCCGGCGTTGATCATCATCGAGCTTGGAGGCAATGACGGTCTGCGGGGGGTTCACCCCAACCAAATGCTTGAGGAGATGCGTGAGAACCTCAACGAGCTGGTCAGTCTGAGCCTGGATCACGGTGCCCAGGTGCTGCTGCTGGGTATGCACCTGCCCCCCAACTACGGCAACCATTTCACCGAGAGGTTCCACGGCGTCTACCACGAGGTGGCCCGGGAATGGGACCTGGCCCTGATACCGTTCTTCCTGGAGGGCGTGGCCGAAGACCGCACACTCATGCAGCCCGACGGTATCCACCCCACCGCCGAAGCGCAACCACGCATGATGGAGAATGTCTGGGAGAGACTCCAGACGATGCTTGAGGGGCGGTCCGTTGTCAGTAGTCAGTAGTCAGTAGTCAGTGGTTTTAACAACTGACTACAGGGCGCTTTGACCGCTGTTCAGCCCGGGGTCGGGATGACACCTTGCTGATTACGCAGAGGACGCAAAGGGCGCGGAGTTTTTTTTGAACAAAACCCTTTGCGTCCTCTGCGTTAAACAGACCGGCCAGATAGGCAGCCCCGACCGCTGATCGGCCAGGGGGCTGGCCTCCTACAGGGGATCGATTTCCCCCTTGCGCCACAACGCGTAGCATTCCAGGCCGCAATAGTGCTGGACGTACTCGTCTTCCTCGGCGGTATGAGATCCGTGGGGCGGGAGTTCCCGGAGAAAGTCCTCCATGTCCATATGCTCCGGTTCGGTGGGATAGGGCTTGGTATTCATGGAGTCACCCTCAGTGACAACAGGGTACTTTATAAGCATAGTCCAAAACCCCGGCTTGGCGTCTCCTGTCTGGTTGTCCTGTGCCATCCATCCATCAAAACCCGGTCTCTCGCCAAGACGCAAAGGACGCGAAGGGTAACTGCCTTATATATAAGAATTTCTTGGCGTCTTTGCGTCTTGGCGAGAGACCGGGTTTTTCGACCTTCTCAGAAACGAAAAGACCGCCGTAAGGCGGTCTTTTCACACCCTTACCCTGCAATCAGCGGGGCATGGCCTTCAGGGCCATGATGCGATCTTCCAAGGGTGGGTGGGTCATGAAGAGCTTCTTCATACCCACACCGAGCCCGCCGCGGATGCCGAAGGCGGCCATCTGGTCTGGCATGTCCGTTGGCTGATTCACGGCGCGCAGCTTTTCCAGGGCAGCAATCATCTTCTCCCGGCTCGAAAACCGGGCGCCGCCCGCATCCGCCCGAAACTCCCGCCAACGGGAGAACCACATGACGATGATGGACGCCAGGATGGCGAGCAGCATCTGGGCCACGATGGTGGTGATCCAGAAGCCGGGGCCGTGTCCCCGTTCGTTCTTGAACACGACCCGGTCCACGAAGTAACCGATGGCGCGGGCGAGGAAGATCACGAAGGTGTTCACCACGCCCTGAATCAGGGCCAGGGTCACCATGTCGCCGTTGGCCACGTGGGCTATCTCGTGGCCCAAAACTGCCTCCACCTCATCGCCGTTCATGCGCTCTATGAGCCCGGTACTCACCGCCACCAGGGCGTTGTTCTTGCTCATGCCCGTGGCGAAGGCATTGGGATCCGGGGAGTCGAAGACCCCCACCTCCGGCATGCCGATACCCGCCTCTCGGGCCTGGCGCTTGACCGTCTCCACCAGCCACTGCTCGGTGCGGTTGCGGGGCTTGTCGATAACATGGACCTTCATGGTCTTCTTGGCCATCCACTTGGAAATGGCCAGGGAGATGAACGAACCGCCGAAACCGATCACACCAGCAATGATCAGCATGCCGGTCACGTTCATGCCGGTATCCGCCAGCATGCTCTCCACGCCGAACACCTTCATGGCGATGCTCAGCACCAGCAGGATTGCCACGTTGGTGGCCAGAAATAGAAAGATACGGGTCATTTTTGCTCCGAAACAACCGACGAGTTACACATTGGGACGAGATGTTAGATAGGGGCGAAGATGAAAAATTCAACCTTGTGGCGTGAGGGGGTGAGGAGATAGGGGTTAGGCGCTCTTACGCCTCACACCTGACGCCTCACCCCTCACGATTCCACCTTCAGTTCATCCACCTTCTGGAAGCCCCGGGGCAGCTTGTGGCCACGCTTGCCGCGTTCGCCGGCGTATTCGTCCACCTCGGGGCCCTTCATGGTCTTGAATTTCTTACCCGCTACCACAGTAAGCGGCTCGCCGTCCTGCACCAGGGTGATGGCGGCGACCCATTCCTCCCGGGCCTTGAGCTTGACCGAGGGCACGTTAATGATCTTGTTGCCCTTGCCCCGGGCCATGCGCGGCAGTTCGTTGAGGCGCGTGACCAGCAGGTGCCCCTCGCTGGTGGCGGCGGCGATCCAGTCCTGGTCGATATCCCGTACACGAACAGGGGGCAGTACCTTCGCCCCTGCGGGCACCGAGAGCACCGCCTTGCCCGCCTTGTTGCGGCTTAGCATGTCCTCCAGGGAACACACGAAGCCGTAGCCGTAGTCCGTGCAGAGCAGGTACAGGTCCGTGGGCGCGCCCATCAGCACGCCCACAAAGCGCGCCCCGTCCGGCGGCGACAGGCGACCGGAGAGGGGCTCGCCCTGCCCTCTGGCCGAGGGCAGCGTGTGGGCAGGCAGGGTGTAGGTGCGTCCGGTGGAGTCGATGAACACTGCCGCCTGGTTGCTGCGGCCCCGGGCGTCGGCCAGGTAGGCATCACCGGACTTGTAGTTCAGCCCCACCGCATCCACCTCGTGGCCCTTGGCGGCACGCACCCAGCCCATCTTCGAGAGCACGACCGTGAGCGGTTCCGTGGGCACCAATTCCGACTCGTCCATGGCCTGAGCGGCGGTACGGGTGACGATGGGGGAGCGGCGCGCGTCACCGAACTTCTCGGCGTCGGCAACGATCTCGTCGCGGATCAGGCGTTTGAGGCGGGTGGCGGAACTCAGGGTCTTCTCCAGGCCGTCCCGTTCCTTGGCCAGGACATCCTGCTCGCCACGGATCTTCATTTCCTCTAGCTTGGCCAGGTGGCGCAGCTTGAGTTCGAGGATGGCCTCGGCCTGGGTGTCCGTAAGCCCGAAACGGGCCATGAGCACGGGCTTGGGCTCGTCGTTCTCCCGGATGATGCGAATGACCTCGTCGATGTTGAGATAGGCAATCAGCAGACCGTCCAGGATGTGCAGCCGGGCCACCACCTTGTCCAGGCGCCACTGCAGGCGCCGGCGCACCGTCTCGGTGCGAAAGCTCAGCCATTCACTCAGCAGTGTCCGCAGATCCTTGACCCGGGGCCGGCCGTCCAGACCGATCAGGTTCATGTTCACCCGGTAACTGCGTTCCAGATCCGTGGTGGCGAACAGATGCGCCATGAGCGCCTCCACGTCCACCCGGTTGCTGCGCGGCTGGATCACCAGGCGCGTGGGATGCTCATGATCGGACTCATCCCGCAGGTCCTCCACCATGGGCAGCTTCTTGGCATTCATCTGCCCGGCGATCTGTTCCAGCACCTTGGAGCCGGAGACCTGGTGAGGCAAGGCGGTGACGATGATGTCCGTGCCCTCGCGCTCGTAGCGGGCGCGCATGCGCAGGCCGCCGTTGCCCGTCTCGTAGATCTTTCGCAGTTCTGCACGGGGCGTGATGATCTCTGCATCGGTGGGGAAATCCGGCCCCTGGACGTGCTCGCAGAGCTCCGCCACCGTGGCCTTTGGGTCCTCCAGCAGGTGCACGCAGGCGGCGGCCACCTCCCGCAGGTTGTGGGGCGGGATGTCCGTGGCCATACCCACGGCGATGCCCGTTCCGCCGTTCAAAAGCACATTGGGCAGGCGTGCGGGCAGGACCTTCGGTTCCTCCAGGGTGCCATCGAAGTTGGGCGCCCAGTCCACGGTCCCCTGCCCCAGCTCCGAAAGCAGCAGCTGGGCGTAGGGGGAGAGCCGCGACTCGGTGTAACGCATGGCGGCAAAGGACTTGGGATCGTCCGGCGAGCCCCAGTTACCCTGGCCGTCCACGAAGGGATAGCGGTAGGAGAAGGGCTGGGCCATGAGCACCATGGCCTCGTAGCAGGCCGAGTCCCCGTGGGGATGGAACTTGCCCAGCACGTCACCCACGGTGCGCGCGGATTTCTTGTACTTGGAGGCCGCCGAGAGCCCCAGCTCGCTCATGGCATAAATGATTCGACGCTGCACGGGCTTGAGCCCATCGCCGATATGCGGCAGGGCCCGGTCGAGGATCACGTACATGGAGTAATCCAGGTACGCCTTCTCGGTGAAGTCCTTCAGCGGCAGCCGTTCGGCGCCTTCCAGGTTCAGATCAAGACTGCTCATAGCACCTCAAGTAAAAGCAAAGCTTTGACAGGATTAACAAGATGTACATGATTGAAAAAAGAGAACCAGATTACATCCTGTTAATCATGTAAATCCTGTCTGATGTTTTCTATTGGTCTTGCGTCCTGTTCATCCTGTCCATTGGATGTTCAGTCCGACAGATGCCGTGGGGCCTTGCCGACCTTGTCGCCCAGGGCGCGTTCTCGGTCAGTGACGATGCGTTCGGCAATCTCGCGCACGGCCTCGGTGAGCCACATGGTGGTCTGTGAGCCATCGGTGTAGTCCGCCGGGCCGAAGGCCTGCACGCGGCCCTGGCGCTGCAGTTCATTCACCTGGTTGAACTCCTTGCGCTGACCCGGGTTGTACACCCCGTAGGTGCGCCCACCATTGCGCTTGACCACGGAGAACACCGGCACATCGGAAGGCCCGTCGGCGATATAGATCATGTTCTGGAACGGGATGCGCCGCTCGGCCTCGGGTATCGCCGCGTTCACGTCGATCTGCTCCGGGTGCTTGTTCACACCCTTGTTGATCTCGAACACCGCACGGGTCTTGGTGGTGTTGTCGAGCACGTAACCGATCTGGGAGATGACCGGGGAATCGCTGTCCAGGTCCTCCACGAACTCGCAGCCCCACACCCCCTCCAGGAACGGCGCGATGGCACTGCCGCGAATGGTGCGGGTAAAGCCCGTGCTGACCACGTAATGTTCCAGGGTGATGTCATGGTGGGCAAAGCGGGGGGCTCGCTCTACCGCAGCCTTCAACTCGCCGAAGAAATCCGGCAGGCCCGGATAGAAGTCCAGGCGCGCTCCCATCTCTCCCAGCTTTGCGTTGCTCAGGTCCTTGAACACACCACGACGCACGTAGGTGAGCACATGGTTGAGATAGTTCATCTCCCCTGAGACCTGCTCGGACCCGCGCTGGCGGTGGACCTGTGACAGCTCATTCACCTGCGCCCAGAAGGCGCGCTCATCCACCCCGTACGCCTCGAACAGGGGACGCTGCATGTATCCGGGGATCAGGGTTTTGTCGAAGTCCCACACCACCGCGATGATCGTCTGGGTAAACAATGTGGTCATGATAGCGGCCTCACATCAAAGAAAGGCAACATCCAACGCGAAGGCGCAAAGGCGCAAAGAACGCAAAAGATCTGGGGTAAAAACCTCAAAAATCTTTGCGCCCTTTGCGCCTTCGCGCCTTCGCGTTGGAGGCCTTTCAAATCAAACCTCCACCTCGGCCAGATGCCCCTTGTCTTCCAGCCAGCTCTTGCGGTCCGGAGCGCGTTTCTTGGCCAGCAGCATGTCCAGCAG
>JBHEOJ010000067.1:0-242 GCA_046260855.1 Thioalkalivibrio sp. | reverse complement strand
GGTTCATCTCGCCCAGGCCCTTGAAGCGGGTAACCGAGACCTTGCCCTTTTTCTTCTCCGCCTCGATGCGTTCCAGCACGCCCTGCTTCTCGTGCTCATCCAGGGCATAGAAGACCTCCTTACCCACGTCGATGCGAAACAGCGGTGGCATGGCCACATACACGTGCCCCTGCTCCACCAGCGGACGGAAGTGACGCACGAACAGGGCGCACAGCAGGGTCGCGATATGGGCGCCGTCGGAG
>JBHEOJ010000066.1:0-11632 GCA_046260855.1 Thioalkalivibrio sp. | reverse complement strand
TGCGAAGATTTGCAACGCCGAGAGCGCGGATTTGCGTGTCCAAGATGCGTGCTCATGAATATTTAGATGTGCCCTTAGATAGTGCCCCTGGTTTTGACGGCGTGAGCTAGCTAGGCACGGGGCGGCACATGGCAATGGCACGGGTGTCCGGAGGGAAGGCATGGCAGGCTGGTTGGAAGCTGAAGTGATTGAGCGCAAGCACTGGACCGGGGATCTGTATTCCCTGCGGGTGAATGCGCCGGTGGATCCATTTCAGGCCGGACAGTTCAACCGCCTGGCCCTGGATATTGACGGGGAGCGGGTGGGGCGCCCCTATTCCTACGTGAACGCCCCGGATCAGACCCCCCTGGATTTCTATTTCATCACCGTCCCTGGCGGCCCACTGAGCAACCGCCTGGCGACCCTCAACACCGGCGACACGGTGCAGCTCATGTCCAAGGCACAGGGATTCTTTACGCTCTCGGAAGTGCCCGACGCCGAGATCCTCTGGTTGATGGCCACTGGCACCGCCCTGGGGCCCTATCTGTCCATGTTGCGCACGGAGATCCCCTGGCAGCGTTTCAAACGCATCGTGCTGATTCATGCGGTACGCAGCGCTGCGGAGTTGACCTACCAGCGGGTCATCGATGGATTCCGTGACTACGGCCGGCAGTTCCAGTTCGTGCCCTTCGTCAGTCGCGAGTCCCACCCCGGCGCGCTGCCCGGGCGGGTGACCACGGCCATTGAAAACGGTTCACTGGAGCGCCGGGTGGATTTGCCCCTGAGCGCCGATGCCGCCCAGGTGATGCTGTGCGGCAACCCCGACATGGTGCGCGACACCGCGGAACTGCTTAAGGCCCGGGGCTTGAGAAAGAACCGGCGCAGGACGCCGGGGCATATTACTACTGAGCACTATTGGTAGTGCTCGGTGAGTCAGTGGCTAGTCTCAAGTGGCTAGTGGCAAGGGAAACCACCCTCACCCCAACCCTCTACTCCGGGCGTCCTGCCCTCCACCCTTCGGGCCAGCCTGGCGGCTGTTCAAATCCGCTCCCGGCGGATTTGTCCCTGAGGGAGAGGGAGAAGCCCGGGCAGCCAACTGCGACTTACGCCCCCCTCCCCCGCACAGCGGGGGAGGGTTGGGGAGGGGGCTCCTTGCCACTTGAGACTAGCCACTAGCCACTGACATACCGACTCACCCAGGCGTCGATCACCTTCGCCACGTAGGCGGTGTCCTCTGTATCCGTCAGCAGGTGATCCATCTCGTCCAGGGAGACGTAGCTCTTGGGGTGGCGGGCTATCTCGAACAGGTGGCGAGCGTGGTGGACTTCCACCACCAGGTCGGTGGGGGAGTGCATGATCAGCAGGGCGCGGCGCAGGGTGCGCACCTTGTCGTCCAGGCTGGCGGCCTCCAGGTCGGAAAGAAATTCCCGGGTGATGCGCAGCTCCGTGGGGCCGATCTGGACCTGTGCCGAACCCTCGTCCTGGATCTGTTTTTCGTGGGCGGCGAAGGCGTGACGCACATGGGAGGGCTCGCTGGGTGCGGCGATGGTGACCACGGCGCGCAGGGAGTCGATGTCACCGGCGGCGGCTAGCGCTGCCGCACCGCCCAGGCTGTGGCCCATGAGCAGCTTCGGGGCGCGATCATGTTCCTCAAGCCAGTCGGCGGCGCTCAGGATGTCGGTGACGTTGGCGCTGAAGTGGCTCTCGCCGAAGTCCCCCTCGCTCTCGCCGATGCCGGCGAAGTCAAAACGCAGCACGCCGATGCCCTGCTCTGCCAGGACGCGGCTGATGCGTACGGCGGCCAGGCTGTCCTTGGAGCAGGCGAAACAGTGGGCAAAGATTGCCCAGGCTCGGGGTTTGGTGCTGGGCACTTCCAGCCGACCCGCCAGCTTCACGCCCTGGCGGTTGGGGAAACGCACGATCTCTGTGGGCATTAATTGGCCTTTGCGTGTGTGTGGCAGCGTGAACACAGACCACGCACCTCCACGATGCGTTCCTCAACCAGAAAACCCTGCCGTGCGGCCTCCCGGTCCAGGGCCCGGCCGATGCTGTCATCCCCGCACTCACTCACCTGACCACATTCCCTGCAGATGAACAGCTGGGACTGGTGGGTCTTGTGGGGCCGGTCGCAGCCCACGAAGCCGTTGAGGCTTTCGATGCGATGGATGAGCCCCTGCTCCAGCAGGAAGTCCAGGGCCCGGTAGACCGTGGGTGGTTTGACCGTGTGGTCGGCGGAGCTGAGCTGGCGGATCAGGTCGTAGGCCTTGACCGCCTCGTGGCTCTGCCAGATCTCCTCCAGGACCTGGCGGCGCAGGGGAGTAAGGCGCACGCCGCGCTGGGCGCACAGCTGGTCCGCCCGCTTCATAGCGAGGCTGATGCAGCCGTCGTGGTTGTGTTCGTTTTTCATGGGGACCCCCTAATTACCTGTCTGAGCTGAGAGCTGTCAATCCATGGTGGGCTTGAATCCCGGTTAGTTGTTACTGTATAACGCGTTATGTTATTACATTCTATAACTCGGAGAGATCATCCCATGACCGCATCCAGCACACCTCTTCTGCGCCGTTTCAGTGCCGCTGCCGCCGGCCTGGCACTGGTCGCGCCGCTCGCCAGCGGTGCCCAGACACAGGACAGCGTAGACCTCAAACTGTCCCTGATCCTGGAGGGCATCTATTTCAACGAACTGCGCGAAGGTCACCGGGATCCCGCCGGTTTCGGCGGCCACGAACACGGTGATGATCATGATCATGGTCACGGTGACGGCTATGACGAGGGTTTTAACATGGGACACTCGGAGTTGGTGATTGAGGGACGGCTCGGGGAGTTCATGGAGGGTGTGCTGAATCTCGGCTTTACCGATAGTGACCTGGAAGTGGAAGAGGCCTATTTGCGGACCCGCAGCCTGCCCGCCGGGTTTCAGATCAAGGCGGGCAAGTTTTTCTCGGACGTGGGTTACATCAACAGCAGCCACCCCCATAGCTGGGACTTCGTAGACCGTCCCCTGGTGAATGAGTACCTGTTCGGAGACCATGGCCTGCAGGAGATCGGTGTGCAGGCTACCTGGCTGGCACCCACTCGGACCTACACCCGGCTGGGCCTGGAGTTGCTTCAGGGCGAGACCTCGGGTGTGGCCAATTACCTAGGTGCCCGGGACGATGTGGAAGGTACCGCCCGCATCCTGGAAGATACCGAGGGCCCGCGCCTGATCACCGCCTTCGCCAAATTCGCCCCGGACCTGGGCGCCGATCATGCCCTGCAATACGGCGTCTCCGGCGGCTATGCGCGCCGCTTCCAGGAGACCGAGGAGCACTCTTCCCGTTATGAAGACTGGAACGGTACGGCCTGGTTTGCCGGACTGGATGCCATCTACAAGTACGACGCTGGTGGCAGCTATGGCCACGGCAACTGGCGCCTGCAGAGTGAATATTTTTATCGTGAGATCGACGTGGACCGCCGTGACGTGAGCTTCGATGGTCTGACCGTAAGCAATGAACAGCGCTTCAAGAACAAACAGGACGGCATCTACCTGCAGGGGGTCTACGGTGTTGCGCCCCGTTGGGAGGCGGGGCTGCGCGCCGAGGCCCTGGGTCTGAGCAATGAGGTCGGTCGGGGTGCGGGAGACAGTCTGGACACTTCCTATCGGTATTCGGCCATGGTCACCTTCCGTCCTATCGAGCCGGTATTCCTGCGTGCTCAGATCAACCACAATGACTTCGCCGAAGAGGATGGACGTGAGCGGGGCCTGGACTTCATGCTCCAGCTCAACGTGGCCCTCGGCGCCCACGGGGCTCATCGTTTCTGAAGCCTGCCTGAACACCGGCACCCCTCTTCGGGTGCCGGTGACCCTTTGATCGTTTCCCCTGGAGTCTTGTCATGTCACGACACATCCCCGGGGCACTGCTTGCCCTGATCCTGCTGGTTCTCCTGCCAGTCACCCCCGCCCTCGCTCAGCCCTTGCAGGTGGTGGCCACCACACCGAGCTTAGGTATGCTGGCCCGCGCCGTGGGTGATGACCAGGTGCAGGTGCGGGTGCTGGCGCCTGCCGACCGGGACCCCCATTATCTGGATGCGCGGCCCAGCTACATGGCCCAGTTGCGCCGGGCCGACCTGCTGTTGGAAATAGGGGCGGGCCTGGAGGAGGGCTGGCTGCCCGCTGCGGTGCGCGGTGCGGCCAATCCCGCCATTAACAGCGGCAGGCCCGGCCACTTCCGGGCCGCAGACCATCTGACGCTGCGCGCCTCCATCACCGTGGAGGGGCCAAATCTGGGCCACGTGCATGGAGAGGGCAATCCCCATTTCAATCTGGACCCCCTGCGCATGGCCAGCCTGGCCGTGGCCCTGGGTGAGCGCCTGGGTGAACTGCGGCCCGCCCAAGCCGGGGTCATCCGCGCCCGTGCCGCAGAGGTGGCCACGGGGCTGCGCGCCCATGCAGAAGCCCTGGCCGCAACGGTCAAACCCGGCCAGGGCTTCGTGGCCTACCATGAGGATCTCGACTATCTGACTGAATGGCTGCCGGTGCAGGGGCTTGGTTATCTGGAACCGGTCCCCGGGCTTCCGCCCACGGCCCGGCACCTGAGTGCCCTGGTGGACGGCATGCAGGGCCGCGACGGCCGAGTCCTGCATGCCGTCTACCAGCCTGCCCGGGGCGGTGAGTTTCTGCAGCGTCACCTGGGTTGGCCGGTGCATCGTGTCTCCCTTGAGCCTCCCATGGATGCTGATCTGGAGGATTACCTGCGATTGATGGAGACCTGGGTGGCGGCCTTTGAAAGGTCCTGATCAACGGACATGCCTGCTCAGGGTCGAGGAGCTGGTGGCCGGTCACGAGCGCCCGGTGTGTCGCCCGGTCTCCTTCGAGCTGCACCGGGGCGAGATACTCGGGTTGTCCGGCCCCAATGGTGCAGGCAAGTCCACCCTGCTCAAGGCCATCACCGGCACCGCCCGATGTTTCGGGGGCACGGTCTGGCGGCCGCCCGGGGCGGATATGGCGGTCCTGGACCAGCACCCCCGTCGCACGCCCGAGTGCCCGCTCACGGGGGCCGACCTGCTGAGCGCCTGTGAGGCCAAGCAGCTGCCGGCGCCCCGAATTCTGCAGTCCGTGCTGCCCCAGCGCCTGGACAGTCTGAGTGGTGGTCAGTATCAGTTGCTCCAGGTCTGGGCCTGCCTGGGCGGGAGCGCCGGCCTGGTGTTCTTGGACGAGCCCACCAACCACCTGGACCCCCAGACCCAGGCCATGCTCGCAGCCCTGCTCAAGGAACGGCCGGATGGGCGTGGCCTGCTCATCGTCAGCCATGATGAGGCCTTTCTGGAAGCGGTCTGCGATCGTGTTCTGCAGGTGACGCCCGTCGGGGCCGTTGCGGGGGACGCGCCATGACCCTGCCCTGGGATCCACTGTTTCGGGAGGCCTTCCTTTCCGGCCTGGTGCTGGCGCCCCTGGCGGCACTGCTGGGCTGTTGGTTGCGGCTGCGTGGCGAATGGCTGGCAACCCTGGGTTATGCCCACTTGGCCGGTGCAGGGGGTGTACTCGCCGCCGTGCTGCACTGGCCCATGCTGTTGTCCGCGATACTGGCATCGGCCTTGGGCGCGGTATTCAAGGGGTGGTTCGGCGCCGCGCGGACGGGGAACGAGGTCTATGGGTTGATGATCCTGCTGGGTTGGTGCCTGGGCCTGCTTGCGGCGGCCAATCATCCAGGCGCGGCTCTGGTGGGCCGGGTCTTTCTGGATGGACAGATCCTGTACGCCGGGCGCAGTCACCTGATCACGGCCCTTGCCCTGGCCGTGATCGGCGCCGTCTTGCTGCCTCGGCTGTCGCGCTGGTTGTTGCGAGAGCACTTCCAGCCCGGCCATCGGCGTGCTAACCGACAGGCCCTCTGGCCCATGGGCCTGGGTTTCGACGGCTTGGTGGTGCTGGTGGTGGCCGCCACCGCTCTGGCTATGGGGGTCATGGCGAGCTTTGCCCTGGTGTTGTTGCCCGCCTGGGTGGCCTGGGGTCTGGCTCGGGGCTGGCGGATGGTACTGTGGCTCTCGGCACTACTGGCGGCTTCGGCCTACATCCTGGCCTTCTGGGTGGCGCTGGCACTGGATCAGCCCTTCGGTCCGGTGCTCGTGGCCGTGTTGCTGTGTTTGACGCCATTGCGCCTGCTGGGTCGAGGCTGGTCTGTCGCTGGCGGGCACGCGGGTGATCTGTGATCATAGGGAAACCCCGAATGCACAGGACCCCTGCGTGGACGAGATCGACTGCGAAAACATCAAGCAACGGCTCACCGAACTACGTGTGGAGCACCGGGATCTGGACGAGGCCACCGCCCGTCTTGCCGAGGGGGTTTTCGTGGATCAGCTGCAGCTGAACCGCCTGAAAAAACGCAAGTTGCAGATCAAGGACATGATCACCCGGTTGGAGAGCCGGCTCATACCGGATTTGAATGCATGAAGGCGATAGAGGCAAGTTGCTAGAGGCAAGATACAAGTAAAAAGCGGCGCCCCTTGGGGCGCCGCTTTTTTTCCAGTACATTGATTTCAGGGGTTGGGCATCAACCCCAGATGTCGGCGGTGATGCTGCTGTACCAGCCTCGGGTGTAGTTGGCCTCCATGCGGCGGAAGTCCCGGTTCGCGTCGGCTGGACTGACGCCGCCGGAGTCGGGCACGCCCTTGATGGAGCCATCGTCGAACTGGTAGACGGCCGCCACACTGATGCCCCAGTCGGGGGTGACCAGGCTGTAGCAGGTGTTGACCATGGATGGTGCGATGGGGTCGCGGCCCTTCAGTGCGTTGACGATGGCGGCTGCCACCAGCTTGCCCTGGCTGTTGGCGGAATGCCCGGACTTGGGCATGGCGCCGGCAATGCTGGAGTCGCCAATCACGTGAATGTCCGTGTGGATGCTGGACTGGAAGGTCACCTGATTCACCGGGCACCACCCAGTGTCGTTCACCAGCCCGGCGTTGTGGGCGATCTGACCTGCCCGCTGGGGCGGGATGTAGTTCATCACATCGGCCTTGAAGCGGTTCAGGCCGCCGTCGGAGATGGCCGTCTTGCTGGCCACGTCCACCCGTTCCACCTGGCCGCCACGGCTGCTGGGCACCCACTCGATCATGTCCCCGTAGTTCTCTTTCCAGCCGGCGACGAACAGGCCCTGCTTGGAGAAATTCTCCTTGTTGTCCAGGATCAGCACCTTGGAGCGGGGTTTGCGGGCCTTGAAGTAGTGGGCCACCATGCTGGCGCGCTCATAGGGTCCGGGCGGGCAGCGGAAGGGATTGCCCGGGGCAACCATCACGAATACACCTCCATCGGGCATGGCTTCCAGTTGCCGACGCAGGATCTCGGTTTGGGGGCCGGCCTTCCAGGCATGGGGGATCTCGTTGGCGGTGGCCTCACTGGTGCCCTCCGCCGCGGTGGCCCAGTTGAAGCTGATGCCGGGAGAGACCACCAGTTTGTCGTAGCCCAGCACCTTGCCGCTGGCCAGGGTCACGCGGTTGGTGTTCGGGTCGATGGCGATGACCGTGTCCTGTACCACCGTGACACCGTGCTTGTCCTTCAGGTTGCCATAGGTCTGGGCGATGTCGTTCATGGTGCGCAGGCCGCCCAGCACCCAGTTGCTGCCGTAGCAGGTGTGGTAGGTGGCATTGGGTTCCACCAGGGTGACTCGGATGTCGGAGTCGAAACGGCGCAGGTACTTGGCCGCCGTGGCGCCGCCTGAGCCGCCGCCCACTACGACCACATGGGCACCGGTGGCCTTCTCGCCACCGGGCATCTGGGCACAGGCCGCCAGGGCGCTGGCAGCACCACCGGCACCCAGGGCCTTGAGGAAATGTCTACGTGAAATTGTCATGATCGAGGCCCCCTCAGCGTCGCGTGTCGAAGTAATTGGCGAGGAGTTCGATTTCCTCGTCGGAGTAACCGCGGGCATGACGGTTCATGACCGTGGCGGCACGGGTGCCGTCGCGAAAGGCCTTCATGTTCTGAATCATGAGCTGGCGTGGGAAGCCATTGGCCAGTGAGGGGATGGTGTCGTTGGGACCGGATCCGACGGAGCCGTGGCAGGCGAGACAGGTCTCGGCCATCAGTTGTCCACGGGTGACTTCCGCCAGGACGGATTGGGAGGCTGCGAGCCCCCCGAGAGAAATGGCCAGGGCAACGGCCGCAATTTTTGCGTGTGTCATGGTGTGCGATCTCCTCCGAGAACGAATCGCTTTAGTGTTTTTGGTTTTGATCGACGGGTGCGTAAGGTCCCGTCTCGCTGGAAGCCCGGTGCACACCGGTCCGGGTCCGTGCCAGCCGCACGCCCCTGCTAAAGACTGAGGTGCTACGGTGATCAGGCTACCCAAGTTGTATAGCACAGGGTGCCCGGGTCTGCCAAAGCCCGGGGCGCACAGGCGCGTCGGATCTCATCTGAAGGCACCCTTGATTTGTAGGGCGGCACTTGTCATAAATGGCACGTCTCCTGCATTGAGGTTTGTCCATGAATTCGGAAAGACGCAGACATCCGCGCCTCCCCATGGAGGTGGAGGTGGAGTTACATGTGCCGGGCGAACCCATGCGGGTGGCGCGCACCCAGGATCTGAGCGGCAGCGGTGTGCTGTTGTTGCTGGCCAAGGAGGAGTGCCCTGCGCCGGGGACCCAGGTGCGGATTCGGGTGGTGGGTTCAATCGGTGAGGGTGAGGAGCCGCCGCTGGTGCCCGCACGCATCGTGCGTCACGTGGGTGAGGGCGTGGCGGTGGAGTTCGAGGGCATCTGAAGGGATGGGCCCCGCTGCCGGTGGCAGCGGGGCCTCGCTTGGCTCAGGCGATGACTTCCCGGTCTACCAGTTCCCGATAGGCATGCCAGCTGGCGTGGCCCAGCAGCGGCAAAATGACGATCATGCCCAGCATGAAGGTGGCGAAGCCGAGGGCGATCAGCACCACCAGAATCAGCGCCCACAGGATCATGGGGGCGGGGTTGATCTGCACTGCCCGCAGGCTGGTCATCACGCAGGTGATCACGTCCTGGCGGCGTTCCTTCATCATGGGCAGGGTGACAACGCCGGTGACGAATACCACCAGGGCGGCTGCCGCGCCGCTCAGGGTGAAGACCAGCAGGAAGCCAAACCCCTGCTCGGTGGTCAGCAGCGCCATCCAGCTCTCCTGCAGCTTGTCGGGCACCCGTTCGAAGAACAGGGCGATCATCAGGCTGCTGGAACGTATCCAGGCGATCATGATGATCCCCAGGAACACGGTGTACAGGGAGATACCCAGGGGGTTGCGCCGCCAGGAGGTCAGGGTGTCCATGAGGGTGACCGGCTCGCCGCGCTCCAGACGGCGGCTGATTTCATAGACTCCCAGCGCAGATAGCGGGCCCACCAGAAGAAATCCCGCCAGAAAGGTCATCACCAGCCAAGGGTCGCTCCACCCCCCGGTGACCAGCATGACGCCCACCAGGGTGAAGAGCAGACCGTAGCCCAGACTCAGGACCGGCTCGCGCTTCAGATCCTGCCAGCCGGCGGCCAGCCAGTGATACGGCCGATCTGGCGCAACCCGGTGCAGGGTGGGGATGTGCATGCTGGGGGATGTGTTGAAGACCTTTTCCATGAATACCTCCGTGGATGTTGCGTGGATGAGGGGGCGGCCGAGCATCATGTTGGCCGACCTTGTCAGTGTGGCTCATTAAAAAATGTATAGTTCGGTTTCATTCTCTCTTCCATAAGTGCCCTCTCACATTCGGAGATCGGTTCATGGCGGTGTCGCGTGCTGTGCGCAGCTTTGGTCTGGAGCCGGGCCGACGGTTGTTGGACAAGTATCTGGTCATGGATCGCCTGGGTGCGGGCTGGGAAGGCGAAGTCTATCGTGTGCGCGAACTGGCCACGGGTATTGAACGCACGGCGAAGTTCTTTTTCCCCCTGCGCAATCCCCGGGACAAGGCCGCCATCTTCTACGCCCGCAAGTTGCACAAGCTGCGCCAGTGTCCCATCGTCATCCAGTACTACACCCGCGAGCGGGTGGTGTTGCAGGGCGAGACGGTGAGTTTCCTGGTGTCCGAGTTCGTGGAGGGGGAGTTGCTGTCGGCCTTCATTCGTCGTCACAAGGGTGGACGGTTGGCGCCATTCCCCGCCCTGCACCTGCTCCATGCCCTGGCCCGGGGCATCGAGTGCATCCACCAGATGGGCGATTATCACGGCGATCTGCATTCCGACAACGTGATCGTCAGCCGCTATGGGCTGGGTTTCGAGCTGCGCCTGCTGGACCTGTTCCACTGGGGCCGCCCCCGGGCCGAGAACATCCACGATGACGTGATCAACCTGATTCACATCTTCCATGAGGCCTTGGGCGGCGCGCCCTACTATGCCCGCCTGCCGGCGGAGGTGAAGGCCATCTGCTGCGGGCTCAAGCGCACCCTGATCCTGAAGAAATTCAAGACGGCCGGGCAGCTGCGGGAGTATCTCGAAACCATGGAGTGGGACCGGTAACCATTGCCGCCTTGCTCGGCGTCACCGGGGTGATGAATGGCGATTCCGGCAGGATGGGCGAGGATGCGGCGGCCTCGGTGGATGAGGCGCAGGTGTATACTGAGGGCACTTAAACCCAATCCAATTTGTCCCTGCCCTCATAAGGCAATTGTATGCACCAGGCCCAGGCCATTGAGACCATCGACCCCGGTGTTCGCCTGCGACAACTCCAGTCCCTGGCGCCGCTGCCTATGGTGGCCCAGCGTCTGCTGGCGGACCTGGACCGGGAAGATCTGAGCCTGGGGCAGCTTACCGAGGTCATCGAAATGGATCCGGGCCTGACCGCCCGCCTCGTGGGTCTGGCCAATTCCGCCTACTTCGCCAACAGCCAGCCAGTGTACAGCGTCTCTGACGCGGTGGGCCGGGTGCTGGGGCTGGATCTGGTGCGCAACCTGGCCCTGGGTATTGTGCTGAGCGGCCCCTTCGATACCCGGGCCTGCATCCATTTTCGCGCCGAACAATTCTGGTTCACGGCCATGGGTGCGGCCACCCTGGCGGTGCCGGTATCAAGCCTCCTGGACCAGCGCGAGCCGGTGGCCCCGGAGTGGGCCTATCTGGGAGGCTTGCTCTACGAGTTGGGCCTGCTGGCCCTGTGCGCTCTGTTCCCCGGCGAAATGTCCCGCCTGTTGCAGGCCTCGGGCCAGACCGATGAACCGCTCAACGTCCAGCTGCGCGCCGCCCTCGGGATCGACATCATGGAGGCCGGTGCGGTACTGGCCCGTCGCTGGCGCCTGCCGGAGGGGGTCGCCGTGGTGATGACCCACTACGACGACCCCGCCTACCGCGGTCCCCACTGGCGCCTGTCCGCCGTGGTGGGTCTGACTGCCTGCCTGTCCCGGGACCAGTACCATGGCCGTGATGAGCCTGCCCGGCGCGCCCCCTGGCTGGCGGCCTTAGGCCTTGCGGAAGACCAGATCAAACCCCTGCTGCAACGCAACCAGGATCGTGTGGACGCATTGCGCGGGCTGGCTCGCCAGTTGGCCCAGTCCTGATTCGTTTGGTCCTGTTCGTGTTTTCGTTCGTCATGGTGCGGTCAGGGGGCCCGAGGCATGGATAATCGAGCCCTCGTAGAGGCCTATCGGGATACCCAGCAGCGCCTGATGGGCCTGATGGACTTCCTCTCCGCCCTGCAAGACCTCTCATCCCTGGATTTGGCGACGCCTGAATTGGGCACGCTGCTCAAC
>JBHEOJ010000065.1:322-11842 GCA_046260855.1 Thioalkalivibrio sp. | reverse complement strand
CTTCAACAACGCAGGCATCGGTGGCATGGCGCCGGCGGACAGCTATCCTCTGGAGGACTGGCAGCGGATCATCGATATCAACCTGACCGGCGTGTTCCTGGTGGCCAAGCATGCCCTTGGACCCATGAAGGAGCAGGGTTCGGGCTGCATCATCAACTGCGCCTCCATCCTGGGTAACGTGGGCCAGTCCATGACCGCCGCCTATTCCGCCGCCAAGGGCGGGGTGGTAAACCTGACCCGCACCCTCGCCATCGAGATGGCGCCCCACGGCGTCCGGGTCAATACCGTCTCTCCGGCCTACATCGATACACCCTTACTGAAGAATTTGGACCAGGACACCCTCAAGGCCCTGATCGCCCTGCATCCCGTGGGTCGTCTGGGCCGTCCGGAGGAGGTGGCCAAGGCGGTGAGCTTCCTGGCCTCTGACGATGCCAGCTTTATCACCGGCGCCAATCTGCTGGTGGATGGCGGTTTCACGGCGGGCCGTCTTGCCTGGGGTTTAATGGCCCTTGTTGATACGCATCCCGCCGAGACATTGATGCAGGGCACATCCCGGACATCTCCGCTGATCCATCGCGCTGGCCGCTGGCTCGGCCTGCTGGCGGTGTGCATGCAACTGCTCATGCCGGTGCTGCACGCCATGCCGGCGGGCCACGACGATGCCCACTGGCTGGCCGGCCTGCATGGTGAGTTCTGTGGCCAGCCAGTGCCCCTGGACGCGGCCGGCATTGAATCCACCGCCCCGCAGGCAGGCCACGAGATGCCCGCCTGCGATTGCCTCACCTGCAAGCTGTTGCAGGCGGCCGTGCTGCCGCCCGGTGTGCCGCCGGCAGCGCGCATCGAGGTCGTTGAGTTACCTGCTTCTGGCAGCGCTGTACTGTCAGCCGCTCCCCAAGTCCACGAGAGACCACCCGTTCGCGCGCCCCCTGTTGTATGAGCCCCGGTCCATCGGGTCCGAAATCAGCATAGAAAGACATTCAGCTCATGACAGCACCAAGGATACGAACGACATGAAACACATCATTTTGAGCCTGCTGCTCGCCAGTCTTGCCTTTATCACCCCGGTCTCTGCCCAGGATGCCGCCTCCAGTATGGAGGTGGTGGACGGCGCCTGGGTGCGATCCACGCCACCGAACATGAAGGTCACCGCCGGTTACCTCACCCTGCGCAACACATCCGACACCGACCGCCGTCTGGTGGGTGCCCGTTCGACGGTGTCTGATCGCGTGGAACTGCACACCCATGACCACGACATGCAAAGCGGCATGATGCGGATGCGTCACGTGGAGGCCATCGATCTGCCTGCGGGTGAGACCGTAGCACTGGAGCCTGGTGGTCATCACATCATGATTATGAACCTGCAGTCGGACCTGCAGCCGGGTGTCGATGTGCCCCTGACCCTGGAGTTCGATGACGGCAGCACCCTGGAGCTTCAGGCGCCGGTGCGGCGCGTGACCATGGGTGATCACAGCTAGGGTCACGGCCATCACCGCAATCATTGATCTGATGCTACGAAGAAAAGGGCCGGTGCGATCCGCGATCGCACCGGCCCTTTTCTTTGTCAGTTCATTTCGTAGGAGCCCCGACCTCGGGGCGAATCAGCGTAGTCAGGCAGTTCGCCCCGAGGTCGGGGCTCCTACGCGAGGGCAGGGGGGCTTGGGCTGGTCCCGGCGCGGCGGTGTTTTCGATATACCGATGTTGGGGTTCACGACGTTCACCCCAACCTACGTATCAATTATGCTCTGGGCACCCAGGCGCTGCACCATCCCCCCG
This sequence comes from Thioalkalivibrio sp., assembly GCA_046260855.1. Taxonomy (GTDB): domain Bacteria; phylum Pseudomonadota; class Gammaproteobacteria; order Ectothiorhodospirales; family Ectothiorhodospiraceae; genus Thioalkalivibrio_A. Next base: position 10,069 of record JBHEOJ010000065.1, on the reverse strand, counting down.
CGGCCACCTTGCGCCCCGGGAAGGCGGAGCAGGTACCCCACGTCTGGGCATCGGCGTCGGTGTAGAGCTGGCAGTTGGCGCAGGTCTGTCCATCCTGATAATCCGGGTGATCCACCTTCGTGGCATCGTGGCGATAGTTCAGCGCCTTTGCCTGGGCGTCATCCTCGCTCAGGCGTTCATCGGCCTGGGCAAGGGCGCAAGAGTAGGGGCGCGGCGGGCACGCTGGCCAGGGCCGCGGCGCCCAGACCCAGCAGGCGGCGACGGGTGAGGTTCGTTTCGCGATCATGCATGGCGATCCTCCGATACAAATGAATGCCCCATCACCCTAGCAAGGGCGCTGTTCGGGTTCAAACGTCATGTTCCCAAAGGAAATGCTGTGCCGGGGAGATAGGAAGTGACCTCGAAGCAATCTCTTCGCGCCCTGTTGGCAACTCACATTCGTTTCTTGATGACGTCAAATAAGACAGTCATCTGACTCTTCGTGCAGATCCAAGGGAGAGGCGACTCGGCCGTATTTCAGTGCCTGTTTTGTGCGAAATCGATAATCACTCGAATTGCGATACGGGCAACCAAAGTCACTTGACTCATCTAAATGATAAGCATAACTTCAGCCCAAGGCGGTTGGAGTCCAGATCGATGGATTTCATGGCCTTCAAATCATCCGTCCGCAGAGACGGAATTGTGGAACCGGCGACCCGGACCTGGTCCTGCTGTCGGAACACGACCCATCAAAGAAGAGGAGCAGTCACCCATGCGTCTGAAGAAACTGGCATCCTGGGGCCTGGCCGCAGCAGCGGCTGTCGCCATGCTGGCCCCCCTGTCGGCTCACGCCGAATATCCAACCCGCGCCATTACCCTGGTCGCACCCTATGGTGCCGGTGGTTCTGCCGATCTGGCCGGCCGTTCCCTGGCCAATGTGGCATCCCGTTACATCGGTGAACCTGTGCAGGTGGTGAACCGCACGGGTGCCGGTGGTGTCACCGGCTCCAATCATGTCAGCCGTTCCCGTGCCGACGGTTACACCCTGCTGGTGGCCCGTGTGGGCTCCAATGCGGTCACCCCCGGCTTTGACGGCACCATTCCCTATAAGTACGACGACTTCACCTTCATCGGCTTGCTTGAAGAAAATCCTTACGTGATCGCCGTGAAGGCCGATTCCCCCTACCAGACTCTGCAGGACCTGGCTGACGCCATCAAGGCAAATCCCGGCACCCTGACCTACTCCACCTCCGGACCGGGTACCGTGCTGAACATGGGCCCGCAGCTGCTGTTCCAGGAGCTGGGTTTGGATGACCAGGCCGCAATCATGATCCCTTACGATGGTGATGGTGCCGCCACCACCGCCCTGGTGGGTGGCCATGTGGACTTCATGGGAAACAACCTCAGCCCGCTTATGAATGAACTGAAGTCCGGCCGACTGCGTGCGCTTTCCATCAGCACCCAGCAGCGCTATCCCGAACTGCCGGATGCGCCCACTGCCACCGAAGCCGGGTATCCGGCCCTGCATCGGATCGTCGGCTGGACCGCCTTGTTCGGGCCGCCCAACCTGCCCAGCGAGGTGGTGAGCAAGTGGGAAGAGGTTTTGCAGAAGGTCAGCGAGGACGCCGACTGGATTGCCACCACCGAACGAATGGGCGCCGTCCCGCGCGTGCTTTCACCGGCCGAGACCAAGAAGTTCGTGGACGAGCAGTACCAGGTGTACTACACCCTGGCCAAGCGTCTCGGGCTTCGCATCGAGTAAGGACTGAGGTCTAGGTGCCGATGTCGATCCGGAGTGAGTGAAACACGAGCAGGCAACAGTCTTGAGCATGCCCGTTCCTTCACGCACACTTGATCGACATCGGCGCCTTTCCCCTTTTTTCCCGTTCCACTTTTCCTTCGGCGTCGCCCTGCTGTATGACGGGTGGCGCTCGGCTGTGGGCAGTGTTTGCCCGCGAGATTCAACTGAACATGCGTGTGCCTGAATGATGCCGGTGTCGCCGTGTGGTAACCGCTCGGTCACGTATTAAGGGGATCAACATGCAATTGCAGGACAAATCACTCTGGCGCTCCCAATGCCTGATCGATGGCCGCTGGACCGATGCAGACGGGCGACAGCACATTGCCGTCACCAATCCGGCAGACGGCAGCACCCTGGGCCAGGTGCCCCGCATGGGTACGGAGGAAACCCGCCGCGCCATCGAGGCGGCCGAACGGGCGCTGCCCGAATGGCGTGCGAAGACGGCGGCCGAGCGCAGCCGTCTGCTCAAGGCCTGGCACGGGCTCATCCTTAAGCACACCGAAGACCTGGCGGTCATCATGACCAGCGAACAGGGCAAGCCCCTGGCCGAGGCCAGGGCAGAGCTGGCCAATGCGGCGGCCTACGTGGAGTGGTTTGCCGAGGAGGCCAAGCGTGCCTACGGCGAGGTCATCCCGGCGCCACGGCCCAATCAGCAGGTGGTCGTGACCAAGGAGCCGGTGGGTGTCTGCGCAGCCATCACCCCGTGGAATTTTCCCTCCGCCATGCTCGCCCGCAAGGCGGCGCCGGCACTCGCGGCGGGCTGCACCCTGGTGGCCAAGCCCGCCAGCCAGACCCCGTATTCGGCGCTGGCCCTGGCGGATCTGGCCTTGCGTGCCGGTATCCCCGCCGGCGTGCTCAACGTAATCACCGGTTTGGCCAGCGCCATCGGCGAGGAACTGACCAGCAACCCCGTCGTGCGCAAGTTGAGCTTTACCGGCTCGACGGAAATCGGCCGGATTCTCATGGCCCAGTGTGCCGGAACCATCAAGCGTGTCTCCCTGGAATTGGGGGGCAACGCGCCCTTTATCGTCTTTGACGACGCGGACCTGGATGCGGCGGTGGAGGGGGCCATGGTCTCCAAGTATCGCAACGCCGGACAGACCTGCGTGTGTGCCAACCGCTTCTACGTACAGGACGGCATCTACGACGCCTTTGTTAAGCGGCTGGCTGAGAAGGTGGCGGGCCACACCGTGGGACCGGGTCTTCAGGAAGGCAGCACCCAGGGACCGCTCATCGACGAGGATGCGGTGCAGAAAGTGCAGGGCCACATCGACGATGCCGTGGGCAAGGGCGCACGTGTGGTCACCGGCGGCAAGCGTCATGCCCTGGGCGGTACCTTCTTTGAACCCACGGTACTGGCCGACGTCACGCCCGACATGCGTGTCTCAAGTGAAGAGACCTTCGGCCCCCTGGCGCCGGTGTTCCGTTTCAGGGACGAGGCCGAAGGCGTGCGCTTGGCTAACGACACCGAATACGGATTGGCGGCGTACTTCTACACTCGAGATATGGCCCGTGCCTGGCGCGTCGGTGGGGCACTGGAGTACGGCATGGTCGGTATCAACACCGGCCTGGTGACCACCGAGGTTGCGCCCTTCGGCGGAATCAAGTCCTCCGGCATCGGCCGTGAGGGTTCCCGCCACGGCCTCGATGAATACTTGGAACTCAAATACCTTTGCATGGCTGGCCTATAGGCCGCACAACGGAGACGACGAACATGACCAATGCCCTGCGCGGTGCCGATATTGTCGCCCGCACCCTCAAAGCCGCCGGCGTGGAGAAGGTCTTCAGCCTGTCCGGCAACCACATCATGTCCATCTACGATGCCAGTATCGACGCAGGCCTGGAGATCCTTCATGTGCGCCATGAGGCAGCTGCTGTGCACATGGCCGATGCCTGGGCACGACTGACCGGCAAGGTGGGCATCGCCATGCTCACCGGTGGACCCGGTCATGCCAATGGTGTCGCCGCGCTGTTTACTGCCCGGGAATCCGAGTCCCCCATCGTGCTGTTGAGTGGCCATGCGCCCCTCGGGCAGCTGGGCCATGGCGCCTTCCAGGAGATGCCCCAGGCCGATCTGGCCGCACCCCTGGCCAAGGCGTCCTGGACGGTCGAGAGCGTCGAATCCCTGGGCACGGACCTGGCCAGAGCCATGCGCATCGCCAGCAGCGGCCGCCCGGGTCCCGTGCACCTGAGTCTGCCCGATGATGTCCTGGAGGCGACCAGCAGCACCGCGCTGATCCCCGATGCCGCCGACTGCGCCGCAGTGCCCATGCCGGTGCCGGCTGCCGTTGCCGGCGAGATGGCGAAATGCCTGAGTGAGGCCAAGCGCCCGCTGATCCTGCTTGGCCCCCTGGGCGGCACCGCCCTGGGCACGCAGATGCTGGATGCACTGACCGAGAAGACCGGTATCCCTGTCCTGGTCATGGAAAGCCCGCGGGGCATCAACGACCCATCGCTGGGTGCCTTCGCGGAAGTGGCCTCCCAGGCGGACTGCATCCTGCTGTTGGGCAAGCGCCCGGACTACACCCTGGGCTTCGGGCGGCCGCCGGCCCTGTCCGCCGATTGCCAGATGCTTCAGATCGACCCGGACGCCCTGGCCCTGGATCGTCTGCGCACCAATGCACAGCACTTCAATCGTGTCCCGCGCCAGTTCCGCGGCGATGCGCAGAGTGGTGCCGCGGCCCTGGTGGCGGCCTTTGACAAGCCCCATGGGGGCGATGCCTGGCGCAGCGAGGTGGCCGATGCCACCGCCTACCGGCCAGCCGCCTGGCGGGAAGTGGAAGGTTCGCAGGCGGGCGTCATGCATCCGGCACAGATCTGTCTCGCCGTGGCGGACACTCTCAAGTCCCACCCCAACACCATCCTCATCTCCGACGGCGGCGAGTTCGGCCAGTGGGTTCAGGCCTGTATCGGCAACCGGCGCCGGGTCATCAATGGTGTGGCTGGTGCCATTGGCGCGGGCCTGCCCTTCGCCCTGGGCGCCAAGGTCGCCGATCCCGATGCGGTGGTGGTGATGCTGTGTGGCGACGGCAGTGTCGGTTTTCACATCAGCGAGTTCGACACTGCAGTGCGTAACAACTTGCCCGTGGTTGCGATCGTGGGCAACGACTCCTGCTGGAACGCGGAACACCAGATCCAGCTGCGCAAGTACGGCAAGGAGCGCGCCATCGGTTGCGATCTGCTGCCCACGGCCTACGATCAAGTGGCCGTGGCCTTTGGTGGCTATGGTGAGCGGGCGGACAACCCCGTGGCGCTCAAGGAGGCTTTGGAGCGGGCTATCGCCAGCGGCAAGCCGTCTTGTCTGAACGCGCCCATGGATAACATCCCGGCACCGTTGGTACGCAGGAAGTAGGCCCTGCCTGTGTCCTCACCGACATGCCGGTTTTGGCCCGAGACACATATGCTTGTGCCCGGGGCACAGGGGCGCCATCGCATCCACCCGCCGCAGAGCCGGGGCGATGGCAGTCACCCGGAGCGGTCCGCGGCGACCACTGCAAACCCATGCACGACACAGCAGAGGAGGAGCACTGGTAATGCCATGCAAGCAATCCGCCCAACGGGACAAGGCCAGCACGGCAGCTGTTTTGGGAGATCCCGGCGCAGAGACTGTCCTGATCTCGGACAGCGCACTGGAGGCAGACTATGTCACCCCGTCGCCGTGACCTGATCATCGGCCTCGGGACTGCTGCGTTCTTCGCCGTGGTCTATTTCTACGTCATCCCGAATCACATCCGGGTGCCGGCCAATCTGCGATTCCTGGCGCTTTCCCCCGCCTTCTGGCCCACCACGGTCACCATCATTGGCATGGCGGTGGGCGCGCTCATTACCCTGCGCGCAGCCATCGGTATGAGCGTGGATAACAGTGATGTGGAACCCATGGCTCCAGGTGAGACCCAGCACGAATGGATCGCCATGGTCTCTATTGCAGTGATGTTCGCTTACTTCGGGATGGTCTATGTGCTCGGCATCGTGCTGGCCTCCATCCTGGCCGTCCCTGTGCTTGCCTTGCTGTTCGGTGAGCGCCGCTACGGGTGGATGCTTGCGGTGGCCATCGCGCTGCCGCTGCTCATGTACGTCTTTTTCACCCGCATCGTTCGGTTGCCGCTTCCCATGGGCATCTTCGAGCGGTTTCTCTAAGGAGCGCGCCCATGCTGGAAGCACTCGGTTCAGCCCTGATGCTGTTTGCCTCGGTGGAAAACCTCATTGCCATCGTGATCGGCGTGACCATCGGCGTGATCGTGGGCGCCATTCCGGGGATGACGGGCACCCTAGCGGTGGCCCTGGCGCTGCCCTTTACCTTTTACCTCTCACCCGTCACGGCAATCCTGCTCCTGGTGGGCATCTACAAGGGCTCGTTCTATGGCGGCTCCATCCCCGCCATCCTGATCCGCAGCCCCGGCACACCGGCGGCGGCCTGTACCGCCCTGGACGGTTATCCGCTCACGCAACAGGGCAAGTCCGGCAAGGCCCTGAATATGGCCCTGTATGCCTCCTGCCTGGCCGACCTGGTGTCCAACGCCGCGCTGTTCTTCTTCGCGGCCATGATCGCCGGCTATGCACTGCGTTTCGGCCCGGCGGAGTTCTTCGCCCTGATCTGTTTCGCGCTGACCATCACTGCCGGTGTCTCGGGCAACTCCCTGCTGCGTGGTCTGGTGGCCACCTGCCTGGGCCTCCTGCTGGCCACCATCGGCCAGGACCTGGTGTACGGCTCCCCGCGCATGCATTTCGGCGAACCTGAACTCATGGGTGGGCTCAACTTCATTCCGGTGCTGATCGGTCTGTTCGCCATACCGGAGATCATCAATTCCATCGCACGCCGTGGCGCGCCGCCGCCGGAGATCAAGGCGGTGGACCGCAACCGGGTCACCTGGCCCGAGCTCCGCTCATGCCTTCCAGCCATTGGCCGGGGCAGTCTGATCGGCGTGGTGCTGGGCGCTATCCCCGGTATCGGTGGCGCACCGGCCGCGTTTCTCTCTTACAGCGAGGCCAAGCGCACGTCCAAGGAACCGGAGAAATTCGGCAAGGGTTCCCTGGAAGGTGTGGCCGCCGCCGAGTCCGGCAACAACGGCGTGTGCGGAGCCACCCTGATCCCCCTGCTGGCCCTGGGCATCCCCGGGGACGTGATCACCGCCATTATCCTCGGCGCCTTCATGATTCACGGTATCGCCCCGGGTCCGCAGCTGTTCGAGACCAACCTCTCCATGGTCTACGCCATCTTCATCGGCATCCTGGTCAGCTCCGTGGTGCTGTTCGTGGTGGGCAAGATGGCCATCAAGGCCTTCGGTCGCATCGCGGATGTGCCCAAGGGCATCCTGCTGCCGGCCGTGCTGGTGCTTTGCGTTTATGGCGCCTACGCGGTGAACAACACCCTGTTCGATGTGGGTGTCATGCTGGTGATGGGTGTGGTGGGTTACATCATGCTGCGGCTCAGCATCCCGGCCGCGCCGTTCCTGATTGCCTTCATCCTTGGCCCCATGTTCGAGGACAATCTGCGACGCGCCCTGCTGACCTCCCGTGGCTCACCCCTGGTGTTCCTGCAGAGCGGCATCTCCCTGTTCTTCCTTGGCCTGACCGTTATCGCGGTGATCCTCATCCTGCGCGGCCAGATGAACAAGGCCCAGGCCTGTCGCTTCGCGTCAAAGCGCAGGCAGACAGAGTCCTGATGTATTCGGTCTGAAGCGCATCGATGCGTGCGTAGGTTGGCGAACCCCAACAAGCCAAACCGGGATTTGCCACAGAGGTCACAGAGGTCACAGAGTAAAGAAATGACCAACTCCCGTAGCGCATCCGGCGTCCCGAGAGGGCGATCTGATGACGCAAAGACCGCAAAGGCGCCAACGACGCGAAGGTTTTTTGCTCATGAATCCTTTGCGTTCTCTGCGTCTCCGCGACCTTAGCGTCACACACCCGCTGCTCCACCCGTGCCGTCCGAAACCGTGGTGCAGCTAAAGCATGGATGAAAGCAACATGGCGGTGCCGAGGAAGGAGAAGAAACCGGCGACATCAGTGATGGTGGTGAGGATGATCGATGAGGCCGTGGCCGGATCCTGACCGAGGCGGGTGAGGATGATTGGGACCAGTGAGCCGGCGACGCCTGCGGCGAGCATGGACATAATCATCGCCAGGCCGATCACCAGGGCCAGGCCGACACTGCTGCTCCAGACGAAGACGGCCAGGCCGCAGGTCACTGCCAGTGCCAGGCCGTTGATCAGACCGACCACCATTTCCTTGCCGAGTACGGCGCGCCATTGACGTATCCCCACCTCACGCAGAAACAGCCCGCGCATGGTGACTGCCAACGCCTGGGCACCGGCGTTGCCCGATTGACCGGCCACCACAGGCAGGAGGACTGCCAAGGCGGTGAACTGGGCAATGAGGTTCTCGAACAGACCGACCACGGAGGCTGCAAGAAAGGCGGTCAGCAGGTTGATATGCAGCCAGGGAAGCCGGCGGCGGATGGCAAATGCGGGTGTCGACAGGGCGCGTTCTTCCGGGCTGACTCCGACCATTTTCTGCAAGTCGGCGGTAGCGACATCCTCAATGGCATGAAACAGACTGCGATAACGGACCACGCCCATCAAACGCCCGTCGGCATCCACCACGGGCACCGAGTCCTGGCGGGATCGATCCAACAGGTCCACCAGTTCTTCCCGGTTGGTCTGAGTCCCGACAGCTTCATGGACCGGGGCCGCCAGAGTGGAAAGGGCTTGTTCCGGTGCGGCCAGTGCCAGGTCCTGAATATCCACGCGGCCATCAAGGCGGCCGTCGCCAGTGACCACGAACAGGGACCGGGCGCCGCGGATGGTCGATTGCTGCAGCCTTTTCAACGCCTGCTGGACGCTCATGTCGGCCTGGGCCGTCACAAAGGAGGTGTGCATCAGCCGACCAGCGGAGTCTTCGGGAAACGAAAGCAGCCTTTTGAGATCGTCGCGGCTGACCGGGCGCAGTTCCGCGAGCAGAGTGTCGCGATCCGCTTCCGCTAACTGGGTCAGCAGTGTGACGGCGAGCCGGGGCGGGGCTTGGTCGAGCACATCGAGTTGCTGCGAATGGGGCAACAGGGAGAACACCGTCAGCGCCTTGACCGGGCTGAGGTATTCCATGGCGATGGTCAGGGCCGCACTGTTCACGCCGTGTAGTGCGTCGCCAAGCGCCTTGTCCGACAGATCTTCAATCTGTCGGGCGGCGGCAACCGGGTGGCGGCGAAGGTATTCGTCAGGGATGTTGTTTTCGATATCGAGGGAAGCCGCCATGGTCATTTCCCTCCTAAACCGAACAGAGTCCCGAGACAGATCCCCATAACACGAAAGTACTGTCCGGTCAGCTCGTTCATACTTTGGCTAAGGCTGTTTTCAGTGGCGTTGCCGCCAGCCAGCGCCGCCATCAGCTCTTCCCGGGACAGACTGCCGAGCAGGTGGTTGAGATGATCGGTGACCGGCAGTGTCGTGTGTCGGAGCCACTCCGGGAAATCACGGGCATTGGTGAGTCGGGTTTCTGCCCGCAACGCCTCAAGCGGAATCATGAACGCGGACAGTGTTGAGGTATCGGCCCTGGCCATCAATGCCCCGCCGAGATCCAGCCGACCAAGATAGCCGCCGCCATCATCCACCAGCCAGACGGGCTGCGCCGGGTCGGGGGCATGCTCGCGTAACAGGGTTACGGCGTCGGGCACCAGCATACCCGCGTTCAGTTGCATCGCCGACGGGTTCGCCAGCGCGCCCACCCTGTCCGGCGGATAAATGACCAGCGTTTCCAGTGTGCGCCGCATGCGCCGACTCGGCAGGCCTTGCAGTATTCGCAGCCGTCGGGACTCATCAATGTGCAGTAACAGGGTGAGGGCACGATCGACGCCCGCCACGCTCAGCCAAAGAATCAGGGTTTCATCATCCTGTTCCCCCAGCACCGCCAGGGCATGGTGATGGGGCAGCATGGCCACCACCGGCGCGGCCGTTTCCGCAGGCAGATCGTCG
>JBHEOJ010000065.1:0-260 GCA_046260855.1 Thioalkalivibrio sp. | reverse complement strand
TACGACCCGGCCGCTGGCCAGTCGGGCGGCGGGAATGGAGACCAGACCTTGATCCGTCTCGAGTGTCAGCCCGGTCCGGTAAATCTCGACAATCACGCCTTCGTCATCGTCGATGCGCAGGCGATCACCGCTGGCATAACGGGTCATTTCCGGCTGGGCCACCAGATTCGCAACGTATTGCCGTGCGCCGAGAGCAAAGGCGATAGAGAGACCACCCAGCAACGAGGCCAGAGTAATCAGTGAAAGCTGGGTAATAAACG
>JBHEOJ010000064.1:518-12216 GCA_046260855.1 Thioalkalivibrio sp. | reverse complement strand
CCCGCGTCCCAGCACCGGGATGCCACCGCATCGAAACGCTCTGGATGCCGGGGCACCAGGATCAGCAGGGCCTCGGGCAGCCGCGCCAGCACACGGCCGTGGGCAGCGAGCACCCGTTCATCTTCTCCCTCATGGGTGCTTGCTGCGATCCATACCGGACGATCCGGCACCGGGCCTTGAGCAGGTCCCCCGGGCAGTTCCAGGTCATATTTCAGATTGCCGGTGACGCGCAGACATCCAGGATCAGCACCCAGCCCACGAAAACGTTCGGCGTCCTCACCGGAACGGGCGGCCAGGGCGGTGACCGCCATCAGGGTGTTCGCCACCAGGGGCCGGATGCGCTCATAACCCCGGAAGGAACGCTCCGACAGCCGTCCATTGACCAGCATCACCGGCACGCCCTGTTTGCGGCAGGCTGTATAGAGGTTCGGCCACAACTCGGTCTCCATCACCATGAGCAGACGGGGATTCACCTCGCGCACCAGGGGCCCCATGAGGTGGGGCAGATCCAGGGGCAGGTAGCGGTGCTCCACCGTCTCACCGAAACGACGGCGCACCTCGGCGGAGCCGGTAGGCGTGGTGGTAGTGATCAGGATGCGATGGCCGGGGAAGCGTGCCTGCAGTGCGCGCACCAGGGGCACTGCAGCCACGACCTCCCCCAAGGACACCGCGTGGACCCATAGCCGTGGCCCCTGCGGCATGGCCGCCCCCGCCAGGAAGCGTTCCCCCCAGCGACGCAGGTACTCGGGATTGCGCCGGGCACGCCACAACAGCTTGAGTATCACCAACGGGATCAGCCCGTAGAAAAGCAGGCTATAGGCACTACGCCACATGAAATCGGCTAACCTCGATGATGATTAAAGGGCACCTCTGATTATCCTGGGTGCGACAGATTGGGCGCTCAGATTCGCGCTATCAAGGCGAAAATCGCACGTAATAGCAAGCCATTGAGAAGACTTGCAACACCGAGAGTACAGGCTTGAGTATCCAAGATGCGTGCACATAAATATTTAGGGGCGTCCTAAAAGATATGCGGCATGTTAGCACGCCTGTCCAGTTGGACCGCGCGACATGGCACCCAGACCACATCATCAATCGTGGGCGACAAAGACGAAACAATTACAGTACATTAGCGTCTTCGATTCACCCCGCCTGCCCGATCTTGGCTGGGTACCCTATTAGCTTGCCCCCCAAGACTGATCAGGTACTCCTGACATCATGAACTGAACACAGAGGTGCGCCAGTATCCCATTAACATCAGACAGGCACTGCCCATGAATTCCACAGAACATGACATGGCCCAAAAACCCTGGGGATATTACAGCCCACAAGGGAAAGACCGCATCCTCAGCCTCGTTACACGCATAGGCCTGTCCAGGGGCTGGCTCAGACAACCAATCAAGCAGATGTACAGCGCACGCAAGACCAGGGCGCCTGTGGATATCAGACGTTTTGGCCTGAAATGGCGATTGCACCCCTGGGATAACACCACCGAGTCGAAGCTCCTCGTCAGCTCGCGTCAACGGGATGCCCTGGAAATGAAGTACATTCATGAATCGCTCGGTGAACGTGGCACATTCCTGGATATCGGAGCCAACGCAGGCTATTACTCCCTGATGGCAGCACGCCATGGTGACAGGAAAATCATCGCAATCGAGCCGAACCCGATCATGCTTTCCAGGCTGCGTTTTAACATCGAGGCCAATCATCTCAACGAGCGAATCAGGATCGTTGCGGCGGCCGCCGGGGGTACTGACGGTGAGATGAAACTGCATCTAGATGACGCAAATCTTGGCGCAAGCAGCGGTCTGCGCTCCCACGCAATGCAGAAGGAAACCACCGTCCCGGTAAAGACCCTGGCCACCATTTTGCAGGAGACGAAAACGGACCGGATCCACGCCATGAAGATCGACGTGGAAGGGATGGAATCTGAAATACTGTTCCCATTTTTTCAGCAAGCGGCACAAAGCAGCTGGCCCTCCATGGTCGTTATGGAGCACATCCATGACATTACGGACACCGGTCGCGCCAATATCCTGGAGTGGTTGCAAAGCGCCGGCTATCGCGTCATCGCCAGAACAGGGCTGAACACGGTTCTGCAGCGTGGCCCCGGCGCGGCCGCAGACTAATTCACACCGATTGAGACGCACCCAGTCATGGCCCGAAAATCTCGCAGCCATTCTCCATTTCGTCCGCGTTACTGGGGCTACTGGCTCCTGGTCGCAATACTGCGGCTCCTGTCGCACCTGCCCCTGGGTGTGCAGCGCCTGCTCGGCGCAGGCATCGGCGACCTGTTCCACGCCCTGGGTCGGCGGCGCCGGCACATCGCCCGGGTCAACGTGGACCTTTGTTTTCCGCAACTGAGCGATGCCGAACGGAGCCGGATGGTACGCGCGCATTTTCATTCCGTGGGATTTGCCCTGTTCGAGACTGCCATGTCCTGGTGGAGCAGTGATGCGCGCTTGGGAAAACTGGTCCACATCGAGGGCATGGAACATCTGGAACAGGCCCTCGCCCAGGGCAAAGGCGTGCTCCTGCTCAGTGCCCATTTCACCACCCTGGAACTGGCCGGCCGCCTGCTGGCCCAATACCATCCCTTTGCGGTGATGTACCGACCCCATGAAAACCCGGTGATCGAACGCCTGTTCGCCAGCAACCGCAACCGGCATTTCGAGCGAGCCATCCGGCGCAACGACGTCAAGGGCCTGCTCAAGGCCCTGAAGGAAAACAAGGTGGTGTGGTATGCCCCCGATCAGGGCAAGGGGGGCAAGAACAGCGTGATCGCGCCGTTTTTCGGAGAACCCGCCGCCACACAGACGGGGACCCATCGCATCGCGCGAATCAGCGGTGCCCCTGTGGTGCCCTTTTTCGGTTTTCGCACCCCCGATGGGCGCTATCGACTGGTGATCAACCCGGCCATCGAAGACTTCCCTGGCGACGACCCGCTGACAGATACGACGCGGGTCAACCAGATCATCGAAGCCGCCGTTTGCGAGGCCCCTGAGCAGTACTTCTGGGCCCACCGCCGATTCAAGAAACGTGAAGGATTTAGAAACCCCTACGAACGCGTATCCGATAAGTCATCCTGAGTAACGCCCGCCCTGCCGAGGTCCCGACGAATACGCTCTCTAAGGCGCTGGGCGCGACGCCTGATCTTTTGGCGCATCAGGAACCGTGACCAGCGGGACAAGGGCAACAATTTCTTGGTCTGAGCGACACTCTTCAAATCAACGCTCACCAGGCGTAAACGGCCATCCACTTCCTCACAAAGCAGAAGATTGTGCGTATTGAGATCGAACAAGGGGACCCTATAAGTCACGAGAAAGGCCTCCAGCCGATCCACCGCCTCCAGCAACACTTTCTCCGAATAACGTCGGTCTTCGGTCAGCCAGTAGGCCAGCCGCTTCGCCGGGGCATCCCTATCCATCACCCGATCAACCCACAAGGCCAGACCCTCCGGCGTCCAGACAAGGCCGAAGACACGGGCGGCATGTTCGTGCAGCTGGCCTCCCAGTCGACGGCGCAGCTGGCAGTAGGCACGCCATTCCGCAGAGTTGTAACCGAAATAGGGAAACCTGCGACCAATCCAGCGACGCAATCGATTGCGCCAGGTGGTGCTGGCCTGCTCCAACGGTGACAATTCGAATTTCAGACACTTCGTTGAATTTTCAGGATCCAGGACACAGATACGATTGGTGCTGCGACCAACCACCTGATAGCCGCACCAGCGCTCGACCGCGTCGCTGGCATCAGCAACCGCTAAACTCTCCCCCGGACCCGTCATCGTTATTCAGGCTCCAAGGCGGCGTTCAAGCAGCTCGCGCACACACTCAGCCACACGAGCTGTGTCATTGACCGGCTCATAGTCCCATCGCTCCAGCGGACCGGGAAATGGCCGAGTGACACCCTCCCGGCGCAGCTCGTGATGGAACACCAGCAGTCGCTTGCTATACCCCTCCAGGTCCGCCACAAACACCGGTTTCCCGGTGCTGGCTGCCTCGGAGAGCATGGACACCGAGTCGCCGGTCACGACGATATGGTCCGCGAGACCCAACAGCGCAAAGTAGGGGTTCTCCCCCTGACCATCCCAGATGAAATGAGGAACCCCTTGCAGGGCCTCGCGCAAGGCCTCCACGTTGTCCGCGCCGGTGCGTCGGGACGGAGTCAGAGCGATGCTGGCGCCGTGGTTGCTCGCCAGCGCTGCCAGCTGCTTGCCGATGGAGGTGCTGACCTGGGGCGTCAAGCGACAGGTGCGGTTGGAGCCACCGACCAGCACCGCCACCAGGGGACGCGGAAGGTGCGCGAAGCGCTGCGACTGAGCCTGGGCCGCCTCGGCCAGTTTTTCCGGCGTCACCCGATGCAGGGCACCGCGGGTAGCAATCACATTGTCCCCTTCCAGCCCATCATGACGAGGTGGTACTACCAAGTCGAAATACCGTGCCGGGATCTGCGGGTCCTGGATGTGGACCGTGAGGGTCCGCCCGCCGCTCAGGCGACGGATGGCGATGGACACCGCCGCACTGCGCCGACCGCAGCTGATGAGCAGTTCCGGCCAGGGGGGCTCGATGGGATCGCTGCCCGGGGTCAGGCCATGGAGCACGCCGGGACACAAATGCCCCGGCAGCCAGCGCCAGGGGGCTCGCAGACCGATGGTCTTGTGTTCAAAGGTCAGACCCACCGCCTCGGCCAACCCGATGGCCTGGCTGGTCATGCCGGCCTCGCCGGTGGTCAGGGTCCAGCAGCGTGCGTCAGGCATCTCAGGCGCTGACGGACTGCTCGGGGAAGGACAGTTCGTGGCGTGCGCGCCAGTCCTGGGTCACGTAGTTAATGATCAGGGACCGGCGCAGCCCGGTGATGGGGCGCTTGTGAAATCCGTGCCAGGTGTTATTGGAGGGCACAAACGCCAGGGCGCTGTTGAAATCGGCCGGGGCGGTCTCCGCCAGGGTCTCGGCATCGGCATAGACATCCGTGCCCCAGTCCTCGTGGCCCGGGTCCGTAGACAGGTACAGCAGCATGGTGAATTTCTTCACCCCAAGATCTGTGTGCGGCGCAAGCCAGAATCCATCGGTGTCCAGACAGTGTTCGATACGCAGATTGGTGTTAGCCAGATCCACGTCGAAGAAAGCCTCGATGGCAGCCACCACCTCGGGGGACTGGAAGGCCTCCGCAGTCTCCCGGCAGGCGTCATAGCGTTCATTGGCCTCCCGGTTGAAGAAGCGCCTGGAGCTGTTGTGGGTCTCGCGCTTGCCCTGAGTGTCGTCGATCCTGGGCGGTTCGACCGGCAAGTCCACCACACCACGGCAGGTATCCTCGGGCAGGACCTGATGCAGATACCAGTGGCGATAGGGCATCTCCTCGCGGTGGCTGGCCGTGAGGCTGCGAATGATGCTTTGCTGGATATGCTGGACGGACACGGCGGGACCTGCCTGAAAAGGAGTCTCTTCTAACATGCCACCCCATCCCCGTCAACGCTCCGGGGACGGGGATCTCACACGGAGGGTCAGCCGTGACACACTCCCTTGGCCACGGGCAAGCGATGCCACGATGGGATAGAATCCGGGCCTTAGCCATGCTTGGGAACACCCCACTTGTTGACCGTCCTGCAGATGCTTCCGGCCCTGGAATCCGGGGGCGTGGAAAAGGGAACCCTGGAGATCGCTGGGGCGCTCGTAAGCCGCGGCCACCGCTCGTTGGTCATGTCCGCAGGCGGACGCCTGGTGGCGCCACTCACGGCGGCCGGCAGCGAACATTACCCATGGCCCGTGGGACGCAAGTCCCTCCTCACCTTCCTGATGACTCGCAGACTTCGTCGCTTCCTGCGCGAACAGCAGGTCGATATCATCCACGTGCGATCACGCATGCCCGGCTGGGTCGCCTGGCTGGCCTGGAGGGGCATGGATCCACGCACTCGACCCAGACTGGTCACCACGGTTCATGGCTTCAATTCCGTCAATCGCTACAGCGCCATCATGGCGCGAGGCGAGCGCGTCATCGCAGTTTCGGAATGTATTCGCGACTACGTGCTGAAGAATTACCCGATGACGGACCCGGCACGGATCACGGTAATACACCGGGGCGTTGACCGATCTGCCTACCCCTATGGCTATACGCCGCCCGAACCGTGGCTGGCACAATGGAAACAACAATATCCCCAGCTACGGGACCGCTACGTCATCACCCTGCCGGGACGCCTTACGCGACTCAAAGGGCACATGGACTTCCTGGATACCTTGTATCAGCTGCGCCAGCGGGACATCCCTGTTCACGGCCTGATCGTGGGTGAGCCCCCGGCACGCCGACAGGCCTATGTGCAGGAAATCCGGCAGCGCATTGATGAGATGCAACTGAAAGACCATGTCACCTTGACCGGACATCGCAGCGACCTCAGGGAGGTCATGTGCGTATCCGACCTCGTCCTGTCCCTGTCCAAAACCCCGGAATCTTTTGGACGCACCACCCTGGAAGCCTTGAGTCTTGGTCGCCCTGTCATCGGTTACGATCATGGCGGCGTGGGTGAACAACTCGGAGCGCTGTATCCGATGGGCCGAATCCCTCTGGGTGACACCCGGACCCTCGCCGACCGAATAGCCCAATGGGCCAAAGAAGGCGCGCCAGCGATTCCACAGGAACATGGCTTCACCCTGGACAGCATGGTGGATCAGACACTTTCCCTGTACGCATCCCTACACAATCAGCAGAGCACAGAATGAGAATCAGTCACGTCATGCTGAGTGTTGGATTCGGCGGGGCAGAACGCTACTTCGTGGATCTCTGTCTGGCACTGGCGAAACGCGGGCACCACATACAGGCGATCTGTCAGCAGGGATCCGATGCCCATGGACGTCTGGCGCAAAGCCCGGGTATTGATCTCGCCCCCATCCGCGTCCTGGGAGCCTGGGACCCCCTGGCGTTGCGTGCCATCCGCATGGCGCTGGAGGGTTTCCATCCGCAATTGGTACACACCCATCTTGCCCGTGGCGCGTGGTTAGGCGGCCGGGCTGCACATCGCCTCGACCTCCCTGTGATGACCAAGCTGCATAATTACGTGAAGCTCAAGTACTACAGGCATGTGGACTGGTTCAATGTCACCACCGAGAGTCAGCGTGATTATTTGCGACAACAGGGCATTGAACCCCAGCGCATCCGGGTCATCCCCAATTTTTCCTCGTTCCCACCTGCGTCAGAAGCGAAGTCATGCGGACAGGAACACCCCGTCACATGGGTGACCTTTGGGCGCTTCGTCCATAAAAAAGGCTTCGACCTTCTCCTGGAGGCGTTCGCCCAGCTACGCAGGGACCATCCTCGTGCACGGCTGATTCTGGGCGGTGACGGCGAGGAGGCGCATCGACTCAAACAACGCGCTCAGGCTGCCGACCTGCACGGCGCTGTTGAATTTCCAGGCTGGGTGACAGATGTGTCCGGATTTCTGGATCGAGCGGATGTATTCATACTTCCCTCCCGGGACGAACCCTTCGGCATCGCGGTCCTCGAGGCCATGGCCCGGGGTGTGCCCATTGTGTCCACGCGCACACAGGGCCCATCGGAGATCCTTGATGAGTCCACTGCCTGGCTCTGCGATGTGAACAGTTCTGATGACCTCTACAAGGCCATGAGCCAGGCGGCTTCAGAGCTTGAAAAAAACCATGTGCACGCCACGCAGGCCCTCGCCTGCTACCTGAACCGTTATCACGAAGATGCGGTTCTGCCTGAACTCATCAGGCTATATGAGCAGATTGATCACTCGCAGGCTGCAAACTAAACCCACAGGAATGCGGTCCTGTCAGGCGCCGGCACGATGAATAAACTCCATTCATAAGCACTGATAACCCGCTTCGACAATCCTCCCCGCATGGACAAATCCATCCGGGGCTGGTATCGGATGCCGAAATCGAATGGTTTGACCTTCTGTATTGCAAAACACCAGAACCCAGATCCAGCTGGAGCGAGACACCAAACATGGCCCTGACAGACAATGCCCTGCCCACCGCAATCCGATGGGGCGCAGAGCATCACATCACCATCCTGCTGATTGCCATACTGGTGCTGTTCCCGTTCAGCATGAGCCATCAACTGCCCCAACTGATCCTGGCAATCATTGGTTTAACCATCATCTTTCGCAAACATACAGAGGCCTGGAACCAACCGGAAGTTCGACTGTTTCTAGTCGTGTACAGCCTGATCTTTGTACCCCTGGTGATATCCATGTTCAGCGCCGCGGACATGGACAAGGCCATCAGCACCAGCGCCAGATACCTGGCATTTTTGTTCATAGGACTTGCAGTGCTGCTTTCCAGCACCCGGCGCAGCCTCACCCCTGTACTGCTATGGGCTGTGGTGATCATTCCCAGCATCTGGGTCTTTGACGGATTGGTACAGCACTTCTCTGGGACCAACTTGCTCGGCTATCCAACCGCTAACAACCAGGTTACCGGCATGTTTTATCCGAAGCGCGGCATGGGAATCTTCCTTGCGCACCTGGCTCCCCTGTACCTGGAGGCCTTAAGGCGCCTGTCCCCAGGCAGGCCCTGGCTGTGGCTACTGGTGATCCCATATGTCACGGTCGTGTTGCTGGGAGGCTCCCGCTCATCGTGGATGACGCTGTTACTGACGCTTCTGGCCTACAGCGCGTACCTGGCGGTGATCTATCAGGTCTCCTGGAAGCGGGTGGTAAGCCTGGGCGCGACCATCATCCTTGCGGCAATACTGACCACTTCATTCTCAACTGGCCTGCAGGAGCGGCTGGAGCGCACCGCGGGAGTATTGTCACTGGATTTCGAGCAGTGGGACCATGCCACGTCCAACCGCATGACGATCTGGTCTGCGGCCATCCGGGTGTTTCAGGATCACTGGCTTACCGGCGTGGGTGCCAGGGGATTCACGCCCGTAGCAATGGATTCAGGTTACATGGATTTCAAGTACTCCCACGTTCACCTGTTCATCCTGGAGATACCCGTCGCCACAGGGGTGCTCGGCCTGGCCGCATATCTGGCTGTACTGGCCGTTCTGATCATCTGGTTCATGCGTCAAAAAGGTCGCCGCAGGGTCCTGTTCGCGCCCTGGCTGGCCATCATGCTCGTCCTGTTTCCCTTGAACGTGCACTGGCACTTCTACGGCACGTATTTCACATCCCTGTTCTGGTTCATTTTCCTGGTCGGCATGATCATCAGTCGAGAAACCAGGGCACAGGTAGAACATCATGAGTCGGCCCCGACCCAGACATAGACGCTGCAATGACCACTGCCGAAGGACTCCTCTCCAGAGCCCTTCGAAGCCCCGGCAGACTCAGTCCTTGAGCACGTATTGCGTACCGCAGTACGGACATATCATGCGGCCATCCTTGGCATCCTCGATGGGGATGAAGACGCGGGGGTGGGAGGCCCACAGGGCCGTGCCCGGCTGCGGGCAGTGCAGGGGCAGGTCGGACCGGCTCAGCTCCACGCGGGTCTGGGCGTTGGCGGGCTGGTACTGGTTTTGGTGTTCGGCGGTGCGGGGATTGGGCATTATTGTTTGACTCCAGAAAAAGATCTGACAGGATTTACATGATTATTGCTTTGGCAGCCTGTACTTCCTGCGCACATCAACACTTCGCCCGAAATTTATCAACAGTCCCAAGTCCATGCGTGTTGCCGCAAGATAATTCACCAGCTGCACTTGATGCTGGCGGCTCAAGCTTTCGACAGCCTTGAGCTCACAGACGACTTTCTTTTCCACGAGCAAGTCTATGCAATACGTCCCGACCACGTGATCCCTGTACCAAACATCGGTGATCACCTGCGCTTCGGCCGATATCCCACGAGCACACAGCTCGACAAGCAGCGCCCTCTCATAGACCTTTTCCAGGAAGCCAAACCCCAGTTCATTGTGGACCTGATAGGCCGATGCAATGATAGACCTTGTCAGTGGATCGTTTATGGCTTCCATGCCTTTTCATCCTGTTAATCATGTCAATCCTGTCCAATACTTTTTATCAGACAAACGTCAGCCAGTGGTCGTGACGGCCTGTACGCCCATGGACCACATCGAAATACAGTGTCTGCAGTTTTTCAGTGATGGGGCCGCGGGAACCATTGCCGATGGGGCGACGGTCCAGTTCACGAATGGGGGTTACCTCGGCGGCGGTACCGGTGAAGAAGGCCTCGTCGGCCACGTAGACCTCGTCCCGGGTGATGCGCTTTTCGCGGATCTCCAGGCCTTCCTCGGCAGCCAGGGTGAAGATGGTCTTGCGGGTAATGCCGTCCAGGGCGGAGGTCAGCTCCGGGGTGTAGATCACGCCGTCCTGGATCATGAAGAAGTTCTCGCCGCTGCCTTCAGAGACATAACCCTCGGTATCCAGCAGCAGGGCCTCGTCGTAGCCGCAGGAGAGCGCCTCCTGCAGGGCCAGCATGGAGTTCATGTAGTTGCCGTTGGCCTTGGCCTTGCACATGGTGATATTCACGTGGTGTCGGTTGAAGGAAGAGACCTTCACGCGGATGCCGCGCTCCATGTTCTCGGCGCCCAGGTAGGAACCCCACTCCCAGGCGGCGACGATGGCATGCACCTGAAGGTTATCGGCGCGCAGCCCCATACCCTCGGCGCCGTAAAAACACATGGGTCGCATGTAGGCGCTCTTGAGGTGGTTGTCGCGCACGGCGGCGATCTGTGCCTCGTTCAGCACCTCTTCCGTGTAGGGGATCGACATACCTAGAATGCGCGCGGAGCGGAACAGGCGCCGAGTGTGGTCTTCCAGGCGGAAGATGGCGGTGCCGCGGTCGGTCTGGTAGGCGCGTACGCCCTCGAATACCCCCATGCCATAGTGCAGGGTGTGGGTCAGCACATGGGTGGTGGCATCGCGCCAGGGCACCATCTTGCCGTCGTACCAGATCAGACCGTCACGGTCGGCCATGGACATGGGAATTACCTCGGTTTTCTCGTGTGGCGAATCGTTAAAAAAGCGAAAAAGATATGGAAATCACAAGAATATTTTTTGACAGGATTTACATGATGAACAGGATTAAAGCTTGTTTAAAATCATGTTCATCATGTAAATCCTGTCCATTCCTTTTTCAGACCTCGTCTTCTTCCATCACCCGGCGCCACAAGGCGCGCACACCTTCCCGCTGGGAGGAAAACTCCTCCGTGTCCACCACCGCCAGGGCTTCCTGCAGGGTCAGGCGGTGGATGCGATTACGAAAGGCGCGATAGGTGTCGGTCAGGAAACGGGCATCCTGTTCAGGCAGCAGGCCGGTGTCCACGAGACGCTCCAGGATGCGGATGTTGTCCGGATAATCCAGTAGCGGCGGGTGGTCGCAGGCGTGCGCCAAAACCCAGTATTGGACCATAAATTCGATGTCCGCGATACCACCCGGGTCCCGCTTGAGGTCGAATTGCCCCGCCTTGCGGGAGGCGTGCTCGGACCACATCTTCTCGCGCATCTCGCGCACTTCCTGGCGCAGTTTTTCCCGCTCGCGGCAGATCCCCAGGATGCGCCGGCGGATCTCGGTGAAGCCCTCGGCAATGCGCGTATCGCCGACCACCGGACGGGCGCGCACCAGGGCCTGGTGCTCCCATGTCCATGCCTTGGTCTCCTGATACTGCTCAAAGGCCTTGAGGCTGCTCACCAGCAGGCCCGAGGTGCCGCTGGGTCGCAGCCGCGTGTCCACCTCGTAGAGACGCCCCGCGCCGGTGTAGGTCCCCAACACGTGGAGGATGCGCTGGCCGA
>JBHEOJ010000064.1:0-373 GCA_046260855.1 Thioalkalivibrio sp. | reverse complement strand
CCACCCAGCTTGCCGTAACCGATGATGGCAAAGCCGGGCTCATAGGCCTCACCGTCCACCAGACAGCGGGGGTGCCCGTACCGTGCGTGCAACTGGCCCAGCACCATGGCAAGCACCCGTTCCAGCACCACCTCGGCGATCCAGGTAAGGTGATCGCTCACCTTCATGAGCGGCAGGACGCCCATGATGTCCGCGGCGGCCACCTTGAGCACCTGAACCTGCTGGAACTGGCGCAGGCGATCCATCATCTGCTCCATGTCATCCTCAGGGACCTGGGAGAGCTCTTCATCCAGCTCCCCCGCAAGCCCCTTGCGGTCCATGGGCGCGTACAGGCTGCGCGGATCCAGCAACTCGTCCAACAACAATGGATGAC
>JBHEOJ010000063.1:0-12419 GCA_046260855.1 Thioalkalivibrio sp. | reverse complement strand
GCCACGTCGGTGGCCATCATGGCCTCGTTCACCCAGGGGGCAGGGCTGGATTCGCCGGTGCTGTAGATGATGAAGGCGTCGATGTTGCCCTCGGACAGGGAGGAGGCGGCCAGGCCCAGGTCCAGTTCCGTGTAACGATGGCCCACGTCCAGGGTCTCCATGGCCCGCTCCAACTGAGCACGCACGTCCCAGGGGGCCGGTCCCGTGAAGGCGGGCCGGCCCTTCAGGTCACCCCAGCCGGAATATTTAGCGCGGTCTGCCGCACGCACCCCCAGGCCCACTTCCATGGTGTAGGCCCAGAACGACTGCACCGGTTCACGTTGCATCTGTGCGCTGAAACCGCGGAAACGGCCGGAATCCGTGGCCAGTTCTCTGAAGGCGATGTCGGCACCGTAATAGCCGTCGAACTGGTTGGTGGCATAGCCGCGCACCGTGGCCAGGGCGCCCGGGGTGGGCAGCACGGTGATCGAGTAGTCGGGCATCTCGCGGTTGAGCATGGCCATCAGGGCCACCTTGGCCCGGTGACCGGCGGAACCCACGGCCGAGGTGGCCCAGCGCAGCTGTTTGACCTGCTG
This sequence comes from Thioalkalivibrio sp., assembly GCA_046260855.1. Taxonomy (GTDB): domain Bacteria; phylum Pseudomonadota; class Gammaproteobacteria; order Ectothiorhodospirales; family Ectothiorhodospiraceae; genus Thioalkalivibrio_A. The sequence goes on along the minus strand of JBHEOJ010000063.1, from coordinate 11,844 downwards.
GGCCTCAGCGGTGGGGATGTGCGACAGCCCCAGTGGCAAGGCGATGAGCAGACCTGCAATGACTGCCATCAGGCGATGTTTCATTGTGTATCCCCTCCGTCGGTGGCCAAGGTCGGCTGCATCCTGCACCTCCTGGCCCATTGCTTGCTTTTATGTCCCATCAAACAAATTTAGACCAGTCTTGGGATTTTGCCCACGCCTATATAGGGCGGGTCGTACCCGCCATACACAACTCAGCGACCATGAGTCGGCGGCCACGGGCCGCCCTATACCGGCGCGACCACAAGCAGTGCGACATTCGACGAGAATGTACGAATTCTCACCGCAGTTTTACGACCAGCCAGGCGAATGGACGCCATTCATTCAAATCCAAGCCATCGGGCTTGAGTCTGCATCGCAGGATGAGTCCATAATGGCTCTATATCGACCAGGCAGGGACCTAGATCTAACTCGTCTCGGGGCATTGGTCTTGCCACCTGGCTGTCGGATGGACCGTCACCTATACCATTCGCGGAGACCTGAATCATGCGCCATACCCTCATTCTTACCATGCTCACATGCATCACCCTGACCGCCCCGCTGTATGCCAGCGAGCCACCCTGGGGCCGCTCTTCAGAGATGGCCTCGAACTATAGCGAGCAGAAAGTGGTATACGACCTGTTCCGTGGCGGGGAAGAGGTGGACAGCATCCTGGACCGTGCCAGTTTCCTGAGCATACTCAATGACGCCGACCCCTTCGATCACAAGATTGTGGTTGTGATCCACGGTGACGCCATTCCCTATTTCGCCATAGACCACTACGCAGAGCACACTGAGGTGATGAACCGTGCTCAGAGTCTGTCGGTCGGGGATGTGGTCGAGTTCCGACTATGTGGTGCAGCAGCCCGGCTGCGCGGCTTTAAGACCAGCGATTTCCACGGCTTCGTTCACGTGGTGCCCATGGCCGACGCAGAAATCATCAAGCTGCAGCAAGCGGGTTTTGCCTACATGCAGTGAAGTCTCAGGCGCTGAACAGACGCTCCACGGCACCTTCCACCGCCAGAGTGATGCGCCGGGACAGGGGTTCGCGCTTCTGGTAATGGATCTCGTAGAGATCGGCCTCTTTCGAGAGTTTCATGAGCAGGTCGTCGCTGGTGGCAAGTTCATCCACCAGGCCCAGAGGCAGTGCCTGTTCGCCATACCAGTGTTCTCCAGTGGCAAGTTTCTCAAGGTTCAGGGTGGGGCGATAACGCTTCAGATAGCCCTTGAACAGTTCGTGGGTCTCATCCAGTTCCCGCTTGAACTTCTCGCGCCCCTCGGTGGTGTTTTCACCCAGCACGGTCAGTGTGCGCTTGAACTGCCCGGCGGTATGCAGCTCGATGTCCACGTCATGACGCTTGAGCAGGCGGTTCACGTTGGGGATCTGGGCCACCACGCCGATGGAGCCGACAATTGCAAAGGGTGCGGCCACGATGCGGTCGGCCACCGCTGCCATGAGATAGCCGCCGCTGGCGGCCACCTTATCCACCGCCACGGTGAGTTCCACACCCGCCTCCCGTAGCCGCGCCAGCTGGGCCGCGCCGAGACCGTAAGGGGCTACCAGCCCGCCACCGCTTTCGATGCAGACCACCACACGATCCTGACCCGGACGTGCCTGAGTGAGGATGGCCGAGACCTCCTGGCGCAGTTTGTCCACGTGGGTGGCGCGGATGTCACCGTGGAAACGCAACACGAAGATCCGGGTCCGCTCGATGTCCCGGTTCTTTTCGGTCGTCTTGTTTTCCTTCTTGAACTGCTTGAGCAGCTTGCGCGCAGCCCGTCCGCCGGTCATGGCATGCTTGAGGGTACGTTCCATATCCCGGTAGCGGTCATTGAGGCGTTTGACCGTGAGTTGCTCACGACTGCGTTCACGTCCCCGGGTCGCCAGGGCCATGAGCGTGCCAAACAGCACCAGGGCAGCAAACACCAGGGTGAGGGTTTTGGCCAGGAAGAGACCGTAGTCCTGAATAAACTCCATGAGATTTCCTTTTAAAACAGTCTCTAATGGGTAGTATCTAGTGTCAAGTCTAAAGTGGCAAGGAGCTATCTTACCCCCTCTCCCGCATCGCGGGGGAGGGTTGGGGAGGGGGCCCTAGCGGCCTGCCACTGCCTCTCAAGACCTTCGCGCCATTGCGCGACGAATTCCTCCAGGGTCTCGACGAAGTCCGGATCCTGCCCAGTGCGGTTTATGGTGGCATGGATCACTACGTGTTCCGGGGCGGGCGGGTTGCCGGTGCTCAGGGTCCAGGACAGGGAATTGGCACATTGGGGCAGGGTGAAACGCGCCCCGCCCTGGATGGCCTGGCGGCTGAGGTCGAACTCGCCCCAGACGGTCCAGACCCGGGCATGGTCATCGTCATCAACCTGCAACACGCGTTCGATCGAAGGACACAGGCTGTGCAGGTGTTCCAGGGGCAAGGACTGCAGATCTTCAGCACGAGCCTGGACGCGGGCGATGGCGAAGAACTCCATGGATCATGAACTCCGGCAACGGACGGCACTCAAGTATCCCGGTCATGCCCACATCTGTCCATCCGCGTGCCCACCGACATACAAGCGACACAGGGCTTGAGTCACGGTATCTTGTAGCAGCCTTTAAGCCCATGGGAGCAACATAATGGAATGGCTCATTCTCCTCGGTGCGATACTCGTACTGGTCATCTTCGTGGTGGCCATCTACAACCGCCTGGTCACCGCCCGCAACCGGTACAAGAATGCCTTTGCCCAGATCGACGTGCAGCTCACCCGCCGCTACGACCTGATCCCCAACCTGGTAGACGTGGCCCAGCGTTACATGAGCCATGAGAAGGACACCCTGGAGGCGGTCATCAAGGCCCGCAACCAGGCTGTGGACAACCTCAAGGAAGTGGCCGCCGACCCGGGCAATACCGCCGCGATGCAGAAACTCTCCGGTGCCGAGCAAGGGCTGTCCGGTGCGCTGGGCCGCCTATTCGCCCTGTCCGAGAGCTACCCGGATCTTAAGGCCAACCAGAATATGATGCAGCTCTCCGAGGAGCTGACCAGCACAGAGAATCGGGTGGCCTTTGCCCGTCAGGCCTTCAACGATGCGGTGATGGACTACAACGTCACCCGCGAAGTGTTCCCCAACAACCTGATCGCCAACAACTTCGGGTTCCGCGAGGCGGCCCTGCTGGAAGTGGACGCCCCGGAGAAGCGCGAGGCGGTGCGCGTCGCCTTCAAGTAAACGGCCATGAACTTCTTCCAGCATCAGGACCGGGCTCGCCGTCAGAGCCGTTGGCTCATCATGCTCTTTGCCCTGGCGGTGACGAGTATCGTCCTACTGGTGAATCTGGTGGCCTTGCTGGCGTTCGGCCGGTTCGAGTACACAGGGGAATCCGTACTGAGCAGCAGCTTCTTCTCCCGCCACATCGGATTGATCCTCTGGAGCACGGGCTTGAGCGGCGGACTCATCGCCCTGGGGAGCCTGTTCCGCATGGTTAACCTGCGCGCGGGCGGCGGGGTGGTGGCCCGGGAACTGGGCGGCAGCCTGGTGGATGCGGACACCAACGATCCTCTGCGCCGTCGCCTGCGTAACGTGGTGGAGGAAATCGCCATTGCCTCCGGCGTGCCGGTGCCGGAGATCTACGTGCTGGAACACGAGTCTGGCATCAACGCGTTCGCTGCCGGCTATTCCACCGCCGACGCGGCCGTGGCGGTCACACGCGGCACCCTGGAACACCTGGATCGCGACGAGTTGCAAGGGGTCATCGCCCACGAGTTCAGCCATATCCTGAACGGTGATATGCGTCTGAACATCCGGCTCATGGGCATCCTGTTTGGCATCCTGGTCATGGCCATGATCGGCAGACAGCTGATGGCCTCCGTACGCTTCGTCTCCACGCGCCGATCCAAGGACAACAGCGGTGTGGCCGCCATCGTGATTATCGGCCTGGCCGTCATGCTGGTGGGTTACGTGGGCCTGTTCTTCGCCCGCTGGATCAAGGCCATGGTGTCCCGTCAGCGGGAATACCTGGCCGACGCCTCGGCGGTGCAGTACACCCGTCAGTCCGAGGGCATCGCCGGTGCTCTGAAAAAGATCGGTGCCGCCGGGGCCGGTTCGGTCATCGATGCCAATAGCGAGGAAGTGGGCCACATGTTGTTCGCCAACGGGGCCATGGGACAGATGTTCGCCACACATCCGCCCCTGCTTGAACGCATCCGGGCCATCGAGCCGGGCTTCGATCCGGAGGAATTGAAGACCATCCGCGAGCAGATGCAGCGTCATGCCCAGGCGCGTAGGGCGGCCGCCGAGGATGAGGCCGCCCGCGAGGCGACAGGGCAGGGCAGGGTATCAGGCCCCGGTGGACTGCCCCTGGACGCGGACAGCCTGATCGAGCAGATGGGCCAGCCGGGCATGGGCCAAGTGCTGACCGCCGCGCTGCTGGTGGCCGCCATACCCCGCCCCCTGGAACGGGCCGCCCACTCGCCCGAATGGGCCCCGGAGCTGATCTTCTACCTGTTGCTGGATCCGGACGAGGCCATTCGTGACCGCCAGCTACTCATGGTGGCCGAAACCCTGGGCGCTGAAAGCGAGGCCCAGGTGCGCAAGCTGCTGCACATGGAAGCCCATGTGGCCCCGCAATTGCGTATCCCGCTGCTGGAGATCGCGTTTCCGGCGCTACGTCGCCGGCCCGAGTCGGAGCGGGAGGTCCTGCGTGGCCTGGTGGAGCGCATGATCCATGCGGACGGCCGCGTGGACGTGTTCGAATACGCCCTTGCCCGGCTGCTGACCCGTCACCTGGACGATGCCGCCCACCCCAGCCGGGCCCGGCCCGGCGGACGGCGCGCCCTGTCATCCCTGCGCGCCCAGGCCATGGACCTACTGGGCATCGTGGCCGGTCACGGACATCCCGACGACCCGGTCAAGGCCCTTACGGCGCTTAATGCCGGCCTGGCCACCCTCAGCTTTGAGGCCGTCCCCCGAATGCCGGTGTCAGATGCATGGCCAGATCGCCTGGACACAGCCCTGGAACGCCTGGACGAGTTGCAGGCAGAGGACAAGGAGCGGCTGCTGCGGGGACTGGTGACCACCATTACCCACGGCGGTGAAACGGTCACCGCTGAGACAGAACTGTTGCGCGCCATCTGTGCGGTCTTGCACATGCCTCTGCCCATGCTTTCTGATGAAGAATACGACTATTAAGTAAAACTATATCAGTTAGATGCATAAGAATTCTGATAATCTGCATTAAGAGTTAATCAAACCACTGCAAAAGCCATGACCCCGGCACTCGCACCTCCCGTCAGACAGACTTGTCCGCATCACGCCAAGCCCTGCTAGAATGCTGTGACGCGCTTCACTAATGGGTATTGTTGTCATGTCCGAATCCACATCCTCCCCTCGTCCCCCCCGTATCTGGACCACCACGCTGATGTTCAGTCTCACCGCACTAGTGGCCCTCATCGCGGTGCCCTGGTACGGCGTTGTCCATGGCTATAGCGCCAGCGCCTGGATGGCCTTTGGTGTGTTCATGGTACTGGGCAGCATGTCCATTACGGTGGGTTATCACCGCCTCTGGTCCCACCGCAGTTACGAGGCCCACCCCGCGGTTCGGCTGTTTCTCGCGTTGTGGGGCGCCATGACCTTGCAGAACAGCATCCTCATCTGGGCCTCCGGTCACCGCACGCATCACCGGCACGTGGACGATAATGATCGTGACCCGTACTCCGCCGGACGCGGCTTCTGGTTCTCCCACATCGGCTGGATGTTGCGTGACTACGAAAGCGGACAGCCGGACTTCACCAACGCCCCTGATCTACTGCGCGACCCCATCGTCATGTGGCAGCACCGCAACTATCTGGCCATCACCCTGACCATGAACATCGGCCTGCCGGTGTTGCTGGGCCTGGTGTTCGGCAATGTGATCGAAATGCTGCTGCTGGCCGGTTTCCTGCGCCTGGTGCTCGCCCATCACTTCACCTTTTTCATCAACTCCCTGGCCCACATATGGGGCAAGCGCCCCTACACCGAGGAGAACAGCGCCCGGGACAACGGCTTCCTGGCCCTGCTCACCTACGGCGAGGGTTATCACAACTTTCACCACCTGTTTCAGTACGACTACCGCAACGGCGTGCGCTGGTGGCAATTCGACCCCAGCAAGTGGGTCATTGCCGCTATGAGCTGGGTGGGTCTTGCTCGCAATCTCAAGCGTGCCAGCAACTTCATGATTCACCAGGCCATCTTGGCCACGGAGTTTCGCAAGGCCAGGGAGAAGCTCGAACAGGGCGACGGCAATACGGAAAAATGGCGTGCCGTGCTGGAACAGGAATACCAGCACTTTCTCTCCGTTCTGGAACAGTGCAAGGCACTGAAGACCAATCTCTACCAGCAGACCCGTCAGCACATTGCGGCCCACTGGGAGCAAGCCTCCATGCGCACCCGCATGCGTGAATTTGAATACATGCTCAAGATGCAACGCAAGCGCCTGGCCTTGCTCACGGTGCAGATCTCCTGAACACCGATCCCGACGCACTGCATACGGACGGTCACACAGCGGGTCAGATCGAAGGGGACAATGAAGGCGGTGACGGCGCCCCGTTCCAACAACTGACCCCGGACCGAATCCTGGGCCTGCTTGAATCCGTAGGTCTTGCCTGCGATGGCCATCTGCTGGCGCTGAATAGCTACGAGAACCGTGTCTACCAGGTGGGCCTTGAGACCGGCGGTTTCTGCGTGGTGAAGTTCTACCGCCCGGGCCGATGGAGCGACGAGGCCATCCTGGAAGAGCACCGTTTCGTCGCACAGCTGGCCGAACAGGAGATCCCGGTCGTTGCGCCACGCGACATGCCGGGCCTCGGCACCCTGGTGCAGGCCGAGGGCATTCGCTTTGCAGTCTTCCCCCGCCAGGGTGGCCATGCCCCCGAACTCGATGACCCGGACACCCTGATGCGCATCGGGCGGTTCATCGGTCGCATCCACGGGATGGGCGCTACAGAAGCCTTCCGTCATCGCCCGCGGCTCGATGCCGAGAGTTTCGGCGTCAGTGCCCGTAATTACCTCCTCAAGGAACACATCGTCCCGGCCGAACTGGAAACGGTCTACCGGGGCGTGGTGGACCAGGCCCTGGCCGGCGTGGAGCGCTGCTACGAACGGGCAGGTCGGGTGTCGATGATCCGGCTTCACGGTGATTGCCATGGCGGCAACGTCCTGTGGACCGATGCCGGCCCCCATTTCGTGGATTTCGACGACAGCCGGATGGGCCCGGCTGTACAGGACCTGTGGATGCTGTTGTCCGGCGACCGGGAAAGCATGAGCCGGCAATGGGCCAGTGTCCTTGAAGGCTACGAGACCTTCCGGGACTTCGACCCAAGGGAGCTGCAGCTCATAGAAGGGTTGCGCACCCTGCGCCTGATTCATTATTCCGCATGGATCGCCCGGCGCTGGCACGACCCGGCCTTTCCCATGGCCTTTCCTTTTTTCGACAGCCCACGCTACTGGGAAGACCGCATCCTTGAGTTGCGCGAACAGATCGCCGCCATGGACGAGCCTGCCATCGGCTAAATCAATGATCTCTCGGGGCCACGTGCCACGGGATTGAAGGGATTCAGACACGAAGCCCACGAAGCTCACGAAGCGCTTGGAAATAATTCCCTGAATTCTTCGTGTGTTTCGTGTTCTTCGTGGTAAGTCTTATCCTATCCATACAGAGTCCACATCGAGGAACACCAATGACCCATGCAATCCGAATCCATGAGACCGGTGGCCCGGAAGTGATGCGCTGGGAGTCCATTGAGGTGGGCGATCCTGGTCACGGTGAAGTGCGGCTGCGCCAGACGGCCGTGGGACTCAATTTCATCGATGTGTACTTTCGGACTGGTCTTTACCCGCTGCCGGCGATGCCCGGCGGATTGGGCATGGAGGCCGCGGGTGTCGTGGAGGCCGTTGGTGAGGGGGTGGATACCCTCAAGGAAGGCGACCGGGTCGCCTATGCGACACCGCCCCCCGGGGCCTATGCCGAGGCGCGCATCATGCCCGCCGCACGCCTGGTGAAACTGCCGGACAACATCGAGGAGCGCACCGCTTCGGCCATGATGCTGAGGGGCATGACGGCCCATTACCTGCTGCGACGCATCCACCGGGTGGAGTCTGGCGACACGGTGCTGATCCATGCGGCGGCGGGCGGCGTGGGTCTCATCGCCTGCCAGTGGGCAAAGCACCTGGGTGCCACGGTCATCGGCACCGTGGGCAACGATGAGAAGGCGGATATGGCCCGTGCCCACGGCTGCGAGCATCCTATCGTCTACACGCGGGAGGATTTCGTTGCCAGGGTCAGGGAGATCACCGAGGGTAAGGGCGTGGACGCGGTCTACGACTCCGTGGGCAAGGACACCTTCATGGGTTCCCTGGACTGTCTGCGTCCCCGGGGCATGATGGTGACCTTCGGCAATGCCTCAGGTCCCGTGCCGGCCTTCGAGCCGGCCCTGCTGGCAAAAAAGGGCTCCCTGTTCCTGACCCGTCCGACCCTGTTTAACTACACCTCCACCCCTGAAGACCTTAACTGGGCCGCCGGGGATCTGTTCGAGGTGGTGGGCAGCGGTGCCGTGAAGATCAAGATCAACCAGAGCTATGCCCTCAAGGATGCCTCCCAGGCCCACCGGGATCTGGAGGGGCGCAAGACCACCGGTTCCACGGTCCTGATGCCATGATAATAGCGCAGGGCGTTTTGCCCTGTCTTAACAAAACACCTAACATAGCGCGGACCTTTTCACCCGGCGTTATCATAATTCCAATGCAGATCGCCCTTTCAAACAGCCCCCAGCGCGAGATAGACCGGATATACCCATGAGCCGACCCCAGGACACCCTTGACGCATCCCTGGGTACTGACGCCGAATCCCTCCCTGTCCGTGTGCTGGTCCTGGCCGTGGATGCAAAACGCAGCAGCCATCTGGAGACCGTGCTGGATTTCCTGGAATGTCATCCTGTCACCAGCACAGGTTTGCCCGCCACGGATCCCCATGAGCATCCGACCTGGCTTGCCTGGGTGGTCAGCAGCTGTCTGGGCGAGGCGCTGGGCGACCTGCTCAATGAAATCCCTGAGCGTGCCCCCGGTGTGCCCGTAGTACTGGTGGGAGACGAATCTGAATTCCCGCCCCTGACCAAGGCCGCCCAGAGTCAGGTGGTGCGCCGCCTACCATACCCGGCCCGCTATCCTCAACTCCTTCACGCCTTGCAGAGTGCGCGTCATGCCGTGGCCAATGGCGGCCTGGATGGGTCCCGCTCCCTGGAATTATTCCGATCCCTGGTGGGGCGCAGCCCCATGGTGCAGCGCATTCGGCGCCTGATCTTCCAGGTGGCAGTGACCGATGCCAACGTGCTGGTGCTCGGGGAGACAGGCACGGGCAAGGAAGTGGTGGCCCGCAACATCCACAACGCATCCAGCCGTCGCGAACGACCCTTCGTCGCGGTCAATTGCGGCGCCATCCCTGCCGATCTGCTGGAAAGCGAACTGTTCGGCCATGAGAAGGGCGCCTTCACCGGCGCGCTGAATACCCGTCAGGGCCGCTTCGAACTGGCCGAGGGCGGCACCCTGTTCCTGGACGAGATCGGTGACATGCCCCTGCCCATGCAGGTGAAACTTTTGCGGGTCCTGCAGGAACGAAGTTTCGAGCGAGTGGGCAGCAACCGCAGCATCCACAGTGACGTACGCATCATCGCCGCCACCCACCGGAATCTGGAAACCGCCATCGACCAGGGTCAGTTTCGTGAGGATCTTTACTACCGCCTGAATGTCTTTCCCATTGAGGTGCCGCCACTGCGTAACCGTCGGGTTGACCTGCCGCTCCTGATCAGTGAACTGACTTCACGCATGGAAGGGGAAGGGCGCGGCAGCGTGCGCATGGGCGAATCGGCCATGCGCACGCTGGGGGTTTACCCATGGCCGGGCAACGTGCGTGAACTGGCCAACCTGATCGAGCGCCTGGCCATCATGCATCCGGGCGAGACGGTGGAGATGGCCGACCTGCCCGCAAAGTTCCGCCAGGGGGAGAATGAGGAGTTGGCTGAACTGGCCCACGCCGAGATGGACGGCAGCGGATTCCTGTCACAGCCGCCCCTGCCCAGCGAGGGCATTGACCTCAAGGAATACCTAAATGATCTCGAGATGGGCCTGATTCGGCGGGCCCTGGACGAATCTTCCGGAGTGGTGGCCCATGCCGCCAAACTGCTGGGCATGCGCCGTACGACCCTGGTGGAGAAGATGCGCAAGTTCGACATTTCCCGCCCGGAAGACGCGACGGAAATTTGACTTCCCTCGGTGCCATAATTTGCAACCTTCTGATTTAACTTAGTAATTAACTCCTGGCATTAATCCTGCTTTGTCTCGTCTGAGGCGATGGCTGCGTCGGCGCACCGTCACCCCTGGCCAACGGAGCCCAAGTGATGCGAGGAGTTACTCAATGAATCAGTCCCCGACGGTGTTGCTCGTGGAAGAGGATGCTGGTCTGCGCGGCCAGGTTCGCGACCACCTGCTGGCTGATCGCTGCCGGGTGCTTGAGGCCGAGCACGGGGATTCGGCCCTGGAACTGCTGGACCAGGAGTCAGTGGCCATTGTGTTTGCCAGCCGCGAGACCCGGCCCATGGATGGCATGGCCCTGTTGCGCCGACTGCGCCGGGAGCAGCCGGACCTGCCGGTGGTACTGACCAGCGGCGACGGCAGTATCCAGACCGCAGTCAACGCCATGCGCGAAGGGGCTACGGACTTCCTGGTGAAACCCTTTCGCGCCAGTGCGGTGTCCGAGCGGGTTCGACAGCTCACCCTGGGTGGCCTGCCTGATGGCATGGTGCTGGAAGATGCCCGCAGCCGGGAACTCCTGGAGCTGGCCTCCCGGGTGGCCGCCTCCGAAGTCACGGTCATGCTCAATGGTGAATCGGGGGTGGGCAAGGAGGTATTCGCCCACTACTTGCACAATCATTCCAGCCGCGCCGCCGGCCCCTTCGTGGCGGTCAATTGCGCGGCCATCCCAGAGAACATGCTCGAGGCCCTGCTGTTCGGTTACGAGCGGGGTGCCTTCACCGGCGCCCACGAGTCCCGTGCCGGTAAGTTCGAACAGGCCCAGGGCGGTACCCTGCTGCTGGACGAGGTCTCCGAGATGGATATCTCCCTGCAGGCAAAACTGCTGCGGGTACTCCAGGAACGGGAAGTGGAACGCCTGGGCGGCAAGCGCAGCCTTAAACTGGATGTGCGGGTGATCGCCACCTCCAACCGGGATCTGCGCGCCGCGGTTCGGGACGGACGATTCCGCGAGGATCTGTTCTACCGGCTCAATGTATTCCCTTTGCTGATCCCCCCTCTACGTGAACGCCCTGGTGACATCCTGCCCCTGGCCCGTGCCTTCCTGGCCCGCCACGGTCGTGGCATTGATACCCTGGACCTGGCCCCCTGCGCCACGGCCCGGCTGATGAACCACACCTGGCGTCACCCCGGGCAGGGGAGATCACATTGCCGTGCCGGTGGAGGCCGCGAATGAAATGGCCCTCAATGGCGCCGACGAGCGACACCTAGACACAAATCTGCGCACCCGGGAAGAACAGCTCATCCTCGACGCCCTGCGCTGTGAGCAGGGCCGGCGCAAGGATGCCGCCGAGCGCCTGGGCATCAGCCCGCGGACATTGAGGTACAAGCTGGCGCGGCTTCGTGAGGCCGGAGTGGCGATACCCTAGTGGCTAGTCTCAAGTGGCTAGTGGCACGGAAAACTGTATTTATTTTTGGTTTATTGGGAGGTGATTGCATGAGCACGATAGGGCTAAGAATCGCTGAGGCTGGCCTAGGGCAGGGTTTTTCCTTGCCACTTGCCACTTGTTACT
>JBHEOJ010000062.1:475-12621 GCA_046260855.1 Thioalkalivibrio sp. | reverse complement strand
TCTTGGACACGCAAATCCGCGCTCTCGGCGTTGCAAATCTTCGCAATAGCTCGCTCACGTGCGATTTGCGCCTTGATGCACGAATCTGAGTGCCCAATCTGACGCACTCAGAATAATTAGAGGTGCCCTTAAGACATGGCGGCAACGGCCCGCGCTTTCAACCCGACGAAAGACCCTACTAAAATACGCTGCGCAGATCACGCCTCCCGGGCCTCCTCGCGGGTCGCGCATTCGGCGCACAGGCGGGCCTGGGGCATGGCCTTGAGTCGGGCCGGGGCGATGGCCTCGCCACAGGACCGGCACTGGCCATAGGCGCCCTCATCCATACGCTTGAGGGCATCGCGCACCTGGACCAGTTCGCGGCGCGCCTCGTTGCCCAGGGCATCCACCACCTCCTCGTTCTCCCGCTGCACCGCCTGTTCGGCGAAGTCCCGTTCCAGGGGCTCGACCTCGTGACGCACATTGGACTCCACACGCTGCAGTCGTCCCTGCAGATCATCCCGCAAGTGTTCCAACTGTCGGCGAAGGTCTTCGAGAAGATCACTCATGGTGTGGCCTCGTTTGCTGTATCGAGCCCCCAGCATGCGCCAGCGGGATGACAAGTCAAGGCCGGTCGGCTCCTCTTGCATCGGGCGGTAAAAATGCGCAAATCCCGCACGGGCTCGGTCAGGTTATAATGCACGGCTTAACATCATTCATCCCTTTGAACAAAGGAGACGACCATGGCACGCACCCCCTCCGTGATGCTGGAGCTGGGCACTCCCGCCCCTGATTTCCGCCTGCCTGACCCGAGCACTGGCAAGGACATCTCCCTGGACGATTTTCCCGAGGCCAAGGGCTTCGTGATCGCCTTCATCTGCAATCACTGCCCCTTCGTGCAGCTGGTGCGCCACGAGTTCGCCCGCTTCGGCCGGGAGTACACGGACAAGGGCCTGGCGGTGATCGCCATCAATTCCAACGATGTGGAGAACTTCCCGGAAGACAGCCCGGAACACATGAAGGACGAGACCCGCCGCTTCGGCTACACCTTCCCCTACCTGTTCGACGCCGACCAGTCCGTGGCCAAGGCCTACCAGGCCGCCTGTACCCCGGACTTCTTCATGTTCGACGCCGATCGCAAGCTGGTCTACCGAGGCCAGTTCGACGCCTCGCGCCCCGGCAGCGACGTCCCCGTCACCGGTGAGGACCTGCGTGCCGCCGCCGACGCCCTGCTGGCCGGCAAGCCCCTGCCCGCAGACCAGAAGCCGAGCCTGGGCTGCAACATCAAGTGGAAGGCGGGCAACGAGCCTGGTTAAGTGGCAAGGCAAGGCAAACCACCCTCACCCCGACCCTCTATTCCGGGCATCCTGCCCTCCACCCTTCGGGCCAGCCTGTCGGCTGTTCAAATCTGCTCCCGGCGGATTTGTCCCTGAGGTAGAGGGAGACAACACCTGTCAGCTTTCTCCCCCTCCCCCGCATCGCGGGGGAGGGTTGGGGAGGGGGCCCTTGAGACTAGCCACTCCTCAAAGCAGCGCTTTGAGGTGCGCCACGACGCTGCGCCCCAGGGCCGACAGGGCGTAGCCGCCTTCCAGGGTCGAAACGATGCGTCCCTCGCAGTGGCGCTGGGCCACTGCCCTGAGTTCAGCACTCACCCATTCGTAGTCCGCCTCCACCAGGCCGAAACCGGCCATGTCATCCTCCAGGTGGGCGTCGAAACCCGCCGAGATCAATAACAACTGGGGACGCAATGCGTCCAGCGCCGGCAGCCACTGCCCCCGCACGGCTTCACGAAAGGCCTCGCCCCGGGTTCCGGCAGGCAAGGGCACGTTGACCCGCCGGCCACCCCGCTCCTCGGCACCCTCATGGGGATAGAAGGGGTGCTGAAAGGTGGAACAGAACAGCACGCGGGATTCCTGGAGAAAGATGTCGTCCGTGCCGTTGCCGTGATGCACATCGAAGTCCACGATGGCCACCCGCTCCAGGCCATGGGCCTGCAGGGCGTGGGCCGCACCCACGGCAATGTTGTTGTAGAGACAAAAACCCATGGCCCGGTCCCGGGTGGCGTGATGCCCGGGTGGACGCACGCTGCAAAAGGCCGCATCCCCACTCCCATCCATGACCAGGTCCACCCCCAGCACCACGGCACCCGCAGCGCGGGCGGCGGCCCGCAGGCTGTGCTCGCCAATGTAGGTGTCGCCGCCATCCACGCAGGCCATGGCACCCGGACCCGGCTGCTGCGCCTGGAGTTCGTCCAGATACTCGGCCGAATGCACCCGCAACAACTGCTCCCGGCTGGCCAGGGGCGCATCCCGGTGCACCAGCCAGGGATCCAGTCCCGAGGCAATGAGCTGGTCACCGATGGCAGAGAGCCGCTCGGGACGCTCGGGATGATGGGCCGGTGCCTGGTGCTGCAGACAGTCCGGGTGAGTAATGTAGTAAACGCTCATGGGAAACCATCCAATGGCTGACACCACGTCAGCACGGGTTCAAGAGTATCAGCTTAGCCTTAGCCCATATCGCGAGCCTGCACGATTGTCAGGTATCACAGGCCTGTGAAACACTGAAAACCCACTCATTCAATGGACAAGCACATGGGCCCCCACTACCTGAGCCGCATCCTGTGCGCACGGAGCATCGCGGTGATCGGTGCCAGCGACCGCCCCGAGGCGGTGGGCGGTCTGGTGATGCACAACCTGCGCGCCATGGGCTTCAAGGGCGCCCTGCACCCGGTCAATCCCAACCATGACACGATCATGGGCCTGAAGTCCTATCCGGATGTGACCGCCATTGAACGCGCCCCGGAGCTGGCGGTGATCGCCACGCCCGCCGCCACGGTACCCGGCATCGTGCGCCAGTGCGGCGAAGCCGGTGTACACGGGGCCATTGTCATGTCTGCCGGCTTTGGCGAAGCAGGTCATGCCGGTGAGCGCCTGCAAGAGACCATGCTGGAGGCGGCCCGGGCGTCGGGCCTGCGCATCATCGGTCCCAACTGTCTCGGCATCATTCGGCCCAGCGCCGGGCTCAACGCCACCTTCAGCCGCAACACGGCGCTGCCCGGTCACCTGGCACTGGTGTCCCAGTCGGGCGCCATCTGTACCGCCATCCTGGACTGGGCCGAGGGTCAGCGCATCGGCTTTTCCCTGGTGGCCTCCCTGGGGGATGCCGCGGACGTGGACTTCGGCGATGTGCTGGACTTTCTCGCCCTGGACCCGGAGACCCGCAGCATCCTGCTCTATGTGGAAGGCATCCGGCATGCCCGGCGTTTCATGAGCGGCTTGCGTGCGGCAGCGCGCATGAAGCCGGTGATCGTCATCAAGGCGGGTCGGAATGCGGAAGGCTCCCGGGCCGCCATGTCCCACACCGGCGCCATGGTGGGTGCGGACGATGTGTTCGACGCGGCCCTGGAACGGGCGGGTGCCGTGCGCGCCCGCACCATCCAGCAACTGTTCTCCGCTGCACGTCTGCTCTCCAGCGGCGCACGGGTGCGCGGCAACCGGCTGGCCATCATCAGCAACGCCGGCGGCCCCGGCGTGATGGCCACAGACCGGGCGGTGGAACTGGACGTGGAGATGGCGCAACTGGCGCCCGATACCCTCAAGCGCCTGGACGCCGCCCTGCCCGCCCACTGGTCCCACGGCAACCCGGTAGATCTGCTGGGTGACGCCGATGCCGCCCGCTACCGCGAGGCACTGAGCGCCTGCCTGGTCGATCCGCAGGTGGACGGGGTGCTGGCCATGCTCACGCCCCAGGCCATGACCGATGCGAACGGCATCGCCGAAGAGGTGATCCGCATCGCCCAGGCCCAACACCGACCGGTATTGGTCAGCTGGATGGGCGGCGGCCAGGTCAACAAGGCCCGCACGCGGTTCAGCGAGGCAGGCCTGCCCCATTTCCCCACCCCCGAGGCCTCGGTGGAGGCCTTCGCCTACCTGGCCGCCTACCAGCGCAACCAGCGCCTGCTGCTGCAAGTCCCCGGGCCCCTGAGCGACCGCAGCCCAGCGGACGTGCAAGGCGCGCGCATGATCATCGAGGGGGTGCTGGCGGAAGGTCGCCGGGTGCTGGGCAGCCTTGAAGCCAAGGCGTTGCTCTCTGCATTTCATATCCCGGTGACCCAGACCCTGCAGGCGCGCACCCCCGGCGAGGCCCTGGTGGCGGCCAGCACCCTGGGTTACCCGCTGGCCATGAAGATCGCCTCACCGGACATCACCCACAAATCCGACGTGGGGGGCGTGCGCCTGAACATCACCGGTGCGGAGGCGGTGCGCAAACACTTCACGGAGATGACTCAGGCGGCCCGGGAGGCCCAGCCAGAGGCACGCATCGAGGGCGTGACCCTGGAGCGCATGTACCGGGGACACTACGGCCGCGAACTCATGGTGGGCGCCCTGCGCGACCCGGTGTTCGGGCCGGTGATCAGCTTCGGCTCCGGTGGCACCTCCGTGGAGGTTCTGCATGATCGCGCCGTGGCCCTGCCGCCACTCAACGAGACCATCATTCGCAACATGATCGGCCGCACCCGGGTGGCTCGCCTGCTGCAGCGCTTTCGACACATGCCCGCCGTGGACGAGACGGCCCTGGAACAGGTCCTGCTGCGCATCTCGGAGATGGTGTGTGAACTGCCCCAGGTGTTGGAGCTGGACATCAACCCGCTGATCGTTGACGAACACGGACTGGCGGCAGTGGATGCACGCATCGGCGTGGGCTTCCCGCCCAGCGAGGCAGACCCTTACGCCCACATGGCCATCCACCCTTACCCGTTCTACCTGGTGAGTCACTGGCAGCTGGCCGACGGCACGCCCATTACGGTGCGACCCATGCGCCCGGAAGACGCCCAGATCGAACAGGCCTTCGTGCGTGGCCTGTCGGAGCAATCGCGGTACTTTCGCTTCATGCAGACCCTGCACGAACTCACACCCCAGATGCTGGTGCGCTTCACCCAGATCGACTACGACCGGGAGATGGCGTTCATCGCCGTGGTGGATCACGAGGGCACGGAACTTCAGGTGGCGGTAGTGCGCTACACGGCCTATCCGGATCAGCGCAGCTGCGAGTTCGCCCTGGTGGTGGCCGACGACTGGCAGCACCGGGGCATCGGCACGCACCTGATGCAAAGCCTCATGCAGGTGGCCCGCGCCAAGGGCCTGACCCTCATGGAAGGCGAAGTCATGGCCGGCAACAGCAACATGCTGGCGCTGATGAAGCGCCTGGGCTTCACCAGCCGGGCGCAGCCCGGCGATGAGGGCGTGGTGTGGGTGGGCAAGCAGATCTGATGACCCGGCATCACCGATTCACCGTCCACACACGAAGGCACAAAACATGATCACCGAGGGCAGCGCTCCTTATTCTGTGTACCAGAGTGCGTACGCACAAATATTCACAGGCGCCTTCAAACAAACCGATCGTCCAGGGCAACCAACACCTCGATAGGCTTATCTTCGCGTGCTTCGTGGTCAAGCAGCCTTTTCTTCACCAGGGTGATCGATGCAGTCGGAACACCTTGTCCGCCTGACAGCGCTCGATCACCAGGTCCAGCAACAGGGTCTGATTGGGGCGCCAGAACTGCTTGTTCTGCGGCCCTATCGCAAGCTCACCCACGTCGTTGCCGGCACCGGCGCTGTAATCGATCAGCGGCCCCGGCGAGACCGCCGCAAGACTGAACATCAGCAGACTGCCACCGGAGAGCACCCGCATCAGGTCGGTGGTATCGAATAACAGGGAGCGGTAGGTGTTGTCGTCCCGATAGGCATGCACATATTTCAGCACCTGGGTGTGCATGGTAATCATCAGCTCATCCACCCGCGTCTCCTCGGCCTGGGTCCCGGCCTGCTCGAAAAACTCCAGGAAATAGTCCGGCACCGGCAGGCCCAGGTCATCGTGCACCCGCGAGACCACATGCTGATAGCTGTGAAAGTCTTCATCGGAGGGGGCGCCCCAGGGCAGGGTCTCCCGGGTGAGTCCTTCGCAGTCTCCCGCAAAGTCCCTCACGCCGGCTGCCTTGTCCAGGCGCAAAAAGCGCAGGATCATCTCACCCAGCCGGGCGTCGCCCTTGTCGGGCCGGGTGATGCTGCCGTGATCCCGTTCCGGAAACACCGCGAAGGGAATGGCACCAGCGCTGCGCTTCCAGGGTGTCACCTGGGGTTTGTCCAGCTTGCGACCCATCCTCACGGTCAAGCCCGTGGCATTCAGGTCCGCGCAGGACACATACACCGTGCCGTCACTGCCCTTGCGGTTCACCAACTGACGCATACCCGACTGGTAGGGCGTGGCCCCCATGAACACCGCTGCTATGCAGTCATCATTCTGATAGAAGGAACGCGGCCCGAACAGATCGCGGCTGGCCAGGTTCCAGGTGTAGGGCGAACCCTGCTCCAGGGCCTTGAGCACCTGGGTACCCACCTCGAAGCGGGTCTTCCAGCCCTTGACCAGACGCCCGAACATGGTGCGGCCGGTATGGGCCAGGGGCGAGCCGAAGTTGGCCGGGGCCAGCATCAGGAAACGCCCCACGGGGCAGTCCCGGCCCGGATCCAGGTAATAGCGGGTCAGCCACTCACGGGCCACCAGGGCACCCGTGGAATGCACGATGAGATCGAAGCCATGGGCCTTGGTGGGGATCTTCTCCGCCACCAGCGCGGTCTCGAAGGCCTTGGCCAGGTCCTCGATGGTCAGACAGTCATCCAGTGTGATGTAGTCACCCAGGAAGATGGACTTCACCTGGATCCGGGCGGTGGCCAGAAAGCGGGCCAGGGGTTTGAACGAGGCACGGGTGTCGCTGTAGCCGTGCAGGATGATGACGGGTTTCGAAGCCATGCAAACCTCCTTGTGTGTCGGTGGACCGACCACCTTGACGCTGCCCCGCAAGGGGTCAACAAAGCCGCCGATTAATCTTCGTATTTCAGCACATTGGGTGACCCTGCTGACCCGACACCTGAGACCCACCCCCGATCAGTGGCATCCCGGGGCCGATAAACGGGGAGCCGGGATGTGATGCGAGACACAAACCCAGCACACCCCAGCACGCAGAATCAGGTCGTGGCCAGATTCACATGGGTCACAGGAAAAAGGCAAACTCGTCGAAAGACGGGGACGCAAAACCACCGGTCTACGGGATCACCTAAGACAGCGGGGCTGCCCCAATGGCAAACCATAGTGAAGCTCGCGTGTTACCACCGATCAAGTCAAAAGTCGGGCCGCCCCTCATGTGGCTGGCCCTTGTGTTTCTTCTCGCCCTATGGACCCTGGGTGGCAAGGCCCAGGCCGCCGAGGCCCTCCCCGACCACGGCTCACTGACCCTGGTAACCCTGGCCCTGAATCAGGACCTGGCCCGAGAACACGCCCGGGGCCAGCAGATCCTGCGGGCTAACCGGGCCGCAGACCGCGCTGACAGTCGTTTCAGTCTGTCCCCCACAAAACCACGCAGCCAGGCGACGCTGTATCCGGCCGGCGATGGCGGCGTGATGGTGGAAATGAACTTCCACTACTAAGCACCCCACCTGCTCCTCCCAGGAGTTCAGCGGCGATCCTTCGGGGTCGCCTTTTTTTGTCGTCTAGGGGACAAGAAGGGAGCCTTACTCGGGACGAACAAGGATACGGCCGTGGATGCGGCCGGCGAGCATGCGCTCGCTCACATCCACCAGTTCACCCAGGCCAACGATGCCCGTCTGGATGGTGTCCAGCCGTGGCGGGCGCAGATCCGATGCCAGGCGTTGCCAGAGTCGTTCACGCAACTCCCGAGGGCAGTCGGCGGAACTGACCCCCAGCAGGCTCACACCCCGCAGGATGAAGGGCATGACCGTGGTGTGCAGCTCCGCACCCCCGGCCAGGCCGATGGAGACGATATTGCCCCAGGGGCGCACACTGCGTGTCAGGGAACCCAGCAAATCACCGCCCACAATATCCACCACACCGCCCCACCGGGCCTTCTCCAGGGGGCGCTTGCCCTGGGCGAAGGCAGCCCGGTCCAGCACCCGTACGGCGCCCAGACCCTTTAACCAGTCCGTCAGTGCCGGCTTGCCGGTCAGCGCCACCACCTCATAGCCCTGGGCTGCCAGCATGGACACCGCCAGGGAACCCACCCCGCCACTGGCCCCGGTCACCAGCAAGGGACCTGCCGCAGGATCCTGGCGGTTGTCCTCCAGACGGCTCAGGGCCAGGGCGGCGGTCAGACCCGCCGTGCCCAGCACCATGGCCTGACGGACATCCATCCCCTCTGGCAGGGGCATCACCCAATCGCCAGGCACTCGGATACGGCCGCTGAAGCCGCCATGGCGCAATTCCCCCAGGCCACAGCCGGTCACCAGCACGGGCGTGCCGGCGGTCAGCCCCCGAGCACGGGAGGACAGCACCCGGCCTGCCGCGTCGATGCCCCCGATCAGCGGGGAATGACGCAGGATGCGACCACCCCCCGTGATCGCCAGGGCATCCTTATAGTTGAGACTGGAATACTCGACGGCGATCTCCACCTGGCCTTCCATGAGATCCTCCGTAGTCAGCTGGCTGACCACGGCCCGCTCGGGGCCCAGGCGGTCCTCATGGATCATCAGTGCGGTGAACTGTTCTCGGGTCATGGCTTGAATCGTCGCATCCCTGTAGGCACATTTCCGGAAGTGGCCATGTAAATGGCACACTGAACCCCTCAATTCTAGCCGCGATTCACCGAGACGGGTTTATGCCTGAGTCACAGCACAGAGATCTCCTGACTGGTCCCCGGGTTGCCCGGTGGACCTGCTCCTCCTGCGACGACGAGGTACCGAGGCTGTTGCCCACCGGTGCACGCAACGCCCGGGCCGTTAGTGAACTGCTGTTGCAACTGCCTGATCCAGGCATTCAGAGCGCCGTGGACCGCGAGCCGGGCCCGCCCGCCGGGGAGATCTGTCTTGCCTGTGGCGATGCGGTACAGGAACTGGTCGGCACCCTGATTCGCCCTCCCGGGGAGGACGGAGATGCCCGTAGCGCGCCGGGCCTGAATGACACCGGGATCGTGGGTGCCGTGCTGCCCCGCAGCGACGGCACCCACATCCTGATCTTTCATGTCATCAATGGTGAACTGGCCCTGACCGAGACCGAACGGCTCACCACCTTCAGCCCCATGCGCCTGACCTACCCGGGAAGCCGGGGCGCCATGGCGCCCCGGATCTGGGCGTTGTATTCAAGCCACCTGGCCGAGCTTCAGGCCAGGTATGGAGAAGGACCTCAGAACCGGTAGCGCAGGGCCGCGGCGAGGATGTGGACGTGACCTTCGGTGGTTCCGTCAAGCTCAACCGAGGAAGCCAGGGCCGTACCGGAGTAGAAGTCCCGGGTCAGATCCAGGGACTCCTGGGCCACATGGATGTAGGTGTAGGCGAAGTCAAAACCCAGGCGGCTGTCGCGATCATAACTGGCGCCAGCAGAGAACCAGGTACGATCCCCGTCCGGCGTACGAGTGGCACGCGATCCGTCCTGGGTAGGGGTCTGGTCGTACTGGATACCACCACGCAGGGTCCAGCGATCATCCAGCGCGTACTGCGCACCCAGGGCCAGGGCCCAGGTGTTGCGGTAGTTCTGGGGCGTGACGTCGTCGTCCCTGCCGTCGTTGAAACGCACCCGAATCTCGTTGAAGTTGGACCAGCCAAACCAGGTGTACTGAGCCAGCAATGTCCAGCGGTCATCCAGTTCATGGGCCAGGCCCAGGGAGACCATATCGGGCAGCTTGAGATCCGCCTTACCGGCAATCGACTCCGGCATGACGCCGAAGCCCGCCAAGGCAACCGGCGGATCGATGTCCGCAGTGCCATCCAGGGTATGACTGATGGCGCTGCGGTAGTGCACGCCCAATCGGGTCGTTTCACTGAGATCCGCCAATAACCCGATGTTGAAGCCTACGTCCCAACTGTCTGCGGAAAGACTGCTTTCACCATCAGTAGCCAGCGTCGGACCACCGGGATTGGTCGGGTCCGGCAGCGCCCGTTTGAGGGTTGCATCGGCATACTGGATGTTGAGACCACCACCGATGGATACCCGGTCGTTAAGCGCATAGGCGATGCTCGGGGCGATATCGATCACCTTCAGCGAAGTCTCGGTGGAGTCATAGCGGGCAAAGAAATCATCGTCATAATCATTGGCCAGGCCAAACGGTGCGGTGATGCCGATACCCAGCCAGGTCTGATCATTGAGGGGCCGGGCATAGAAGAGGTTGGGCACGGGGCTCGGGGCATAGGGGTTGCCGCCATTGCCTCCCTCATAGGGCAAAGGATTACCCAGCGTCCCCGGCGTCGCTGCCGTCGACCCCTGATTGGTCACCGTAGACTTCGGCACCAGCAGGTGCACCGCTGCCTGAAACTCGGGTGCCTTGAGCCGGGTCATGCCCGCGGGATTGAAGTAGATGGTGCTGGCATCGGAGGCGATGGCCGCCTCGCCGGCGAAGGCGCGGCCCAGGCCGCTGACGCTCTGCTCCTGGATGTAGAAGCCGGCGGCCAACAGGGCGGTCGGTGCGACGCCCAGGGCCAGGCCCACGGCCCAGGACAGGGCGGACTTACTCGGACGAAGTAACATTGAGATCTCTCCCCTTGCTGTTGTAGTCATTTGACGTTTTATTCTGGCGGCAACGCCCGGGGGCTCCCGTCGGCATCCACAGCCACGTAGACCAGTCGGGCATCGGCGACGGTGAGCGTCTCGGGTTCCACCGGGTTGCGTTCCACGCGGACTTCCACGTCCACGGTCATGGAGCTGCGCCCGACCTGAGCGATCTGCGCATAGATGCTCACCATGTCACCCCGCTGCACCGGCTTGCGAAAGTGCATGGACTCCACGGCCACGGTGACCACGCGCCCCCGGGCACGACGCACCGCCGGGATGCTGCCGGCGATGTCCACCTGGGCCATGATCCAGCCGCCGAAGATATCACCACAGCCATTGGTAGGGGCGGCAGCCGCGGGCAGGCGCAGCTGGGGCTCCCGGGACACCTGGCTCATTCGGTGTAATTCTCGTAGAGGGCCTCGATGCGATCCTTGTAACGCTCCATGATCCGGGCGCGCTTCATCTTCAGGGTCGGCGTGAGCAGGCCGTCGTCCACGGTCCAGGGTTCCAGGGTAACGATGAGCCGGCGCACCTGGGCGTAGCCGGGGAACTCATTGAGCAGCCTGGAGATACGCACCCGCAGGGTCTTTTCCACGAAACGGCTGTTGAGTTCCTCTTCGTTCTCCGGATCCAGATCCAGCTCCCGGGCCAGGGCCTCCCATTCCTCGGGATTGAGCACCACCGCTGCCGCCAGGGTGGGCCGGCCCTCGCCGAACACCATCACCTGCTCGAACAGGGGGTCCATGGCGATGGCCATTTCCATATCCGCCGGGGGCACCTTCTCGCCGTTGCCCAGGACGATGATCTCCTTGATGCGTCCAGTGATGTAGAGATGGCCGCTCTCGTCGATGCGAGCCTTGTCCCCGCTGTGCAGCCAGCCCTCGCTATCGATGGCGGCCCGGGTCGCCTCTTCATTGTTCCAGTAACCGATCATCACGGCGGCGCTGCGGGTCAGCAATTCATCCCTGTCGCCGATCTTGACCTCCACGCCGGGCAGGGGTGTGCCGATACTGGCGGGGATGTTGTCGTCGGCTCGGTTCACGCTCACCACCGGGCTCGATTCGGTCATGCCATAGCCGTGGACCACGGGCAGGCCCAGGCCGATGAAAAACCGCGCGATGGGCGGCGGCAGCGGCGCGCCGCCACACACGGCGTAACGCAGGCGCCCGCCCAGGCGGGCCAGGACCTTGCCCGCCACCAGGCGTTCCAGCACGGGCCACAGGAGCAGGTCCGGACTCCAGGCGCCACGCCCCTGGCTGTGCTCGAAACGCCTCCAGCCCACATCCACCGTGAGCTTGAACAGGCGCCGGGCAAAGGGCGATTTTTCCTTGAGACCCGTGTTGATGCGCCCGTAGACGCGCTCGTAGATACGCGGCACGGAGATCAGC
Source organism: Thioalkalivibrio sp. (assembly GCA_046260855.1). Classification (GTDB taxonomy): domain Bacteria; phylum Pseudomonadota; class Gammaproteobacteria; order Ectothiorhodospirales; family Ectothiorhodospiraceae; genus Thioalkalivibrio_A. Next base: position 703 of record JBHEOJ010000062.1, on the reverse strand, counting down.
ACCGTGGGGCGGACCGTGGCCAGATCATCAGCCAGGGTCAGGATCGAACGGGCATAGGCCACCTCCGCGCCCACCATGATGGGCATGTAGTAGCCGGCGGTGCGTTCCAGGGTATGGGACATGGGCAGGAAGGAAAGAAACAGATCCTGTTCGTGCAGGTCCGCGCAACGGGTCGAGGCATGGGCATTGAACAGGATATTGCGATGGCTGAGCATCACGCCCTTGGAC
>JBHEOJ010000062.1:0-329 GCA_046260855.1 Thioalkalivibrio sp. | reverse complement strand
ATCGTGGCCAGATCATCGGGTGCCGCGGCATGGGTCTGCAGCTCACCCTTGAGGCCGAACAGCCAGTCCGAAAGAGAGTGGAGACGATCATCGTCCGGCTCATCGTCTGACTCGATGGTATTCACAGAGATGATGCGCTTGAGACCGTCCAGGCGATCACGGACCTCCCGAAGCTTCTTCCACTGCAAACGCCCGTCTACAGCCAACAGCTTCACCCCCGCCTCACGCACGATGTAGGCGATGTTCTCGGGCCGATCGTCGGTGTACAGAGGCACGGTGATCAGGCCCAGGCCAAGACAGGCCTGGTCAAACACCACCCACTCCCGACT
>JBHEOJ010000061.1:12460-12818 GCA_046260855.1 Thioalkalivibrio sp. | reverse complement strand
GTTGACAACCGTCACCTGACTCCCCAGATATTCGGGCGCCACGCGTGCAAGTGCCCTCGCTGCCACATCGGCGTTGCCACCGGCTCCATAAGGCACCACCAGTGTAACGGGGCGTTGCGGGTAGTCCGCGGAAGCGATTTGGGGAAGCCACATGAGCGCGATGACTGCGCCAAGTATGAGACCCCATCCTGTAGATTTTCTGAACATTGTTTGATCCTCCACCGTTAGTGGCGATAGGTGAATTCGGATACGTTTTTTTGTTGCTTACCGTAATTAAGCAATAAACATGACTTTCGTCAAGTTGTTTTTAAATAATCCTGGCAACCGGCCCCCCCTCAGTTATAGCTGATATCGGCTC
>JBHEOJ010000061.1:0-12450 GCA_046260855.1 Thioalkalivibrio sp. | reverse complement strand
TCGCCAAGGCCTTGTCATAGCGGCCTTGCGCAACATGATCCAGTGCCTGATTAAGCTGTGTTTGACGGGGCTCCGTTTCCATGACGGAAACAACCGGGGGTATCGAGGCCGTGTATCGACCGAGAAGAAAGGCGATCGCCAGCAGGCCCAACAAGGCGGCGACCAGAACAACTTGAAAACGTGGGGAACGCGTATTAGCGCGCGTGGATTCTGCAGGCTTCGCATCCATGCCGGAGTGTCCTTGTCCTTGTTTGTGTCCTTGCTTCAGCGCATAAAAATATAGTCCGGCCTTAATGTCAACCCATAAATGCTATTCGCGTTCAATTGCCGAGGCCCTGCCAACGGTGACCTTTTGTCTAAGCTTCCAGCTCTGAAATACTGACGTTCTATGAGTTTTATACGGCGTATCCGCGCTGGGTGATCAGCAAATTTTTTTACCACGAAGCACACGAAGGGCACGAAGGAAAACGACCATCAGAATGATGATCTCTCGCAAAGTTAAAGAAATCGGCTAGATCATAGGGCGCCCCGCGGGAGCCGAGAAATCGGCATAGGGGCAAGGGCGGCGGGCACGGCCCGCCCTATGGGATTTCCTTTTCTGTTTTATTGCTTTCCCTTCGTGTGCTTCGTGTGCTTCGTGGTTCTAATCAATCAACACACATCTACCGGCCCCGCAGCCGGTGCACGTGCCGCATGAGCGGTGTCGTCACAGGCTCGATGCTGCTGCGCAAGGCCGAACCCACGGAATCGGACAGGCCGAAGATGGGGGCGATGAGTTGCTCGCCGACACAGGCGCAGACCCGCAGGCTTTCCACCAGCGGCAGGTCTGGCTCCGGCAACCTCGCCTTCAATGCAGCCAGTTCATCCCGCAGGCGCGGATCGCTCAGGCAAACCTCGCTCTGCGCGCACATCTGCAGCAACGGTTTCATGTTCCGGTATCGGGCGTCGGCCGGCTTGATGGGGGCGAAGTAGGCCTCGATGGCCTCGAACAGCTGGATCACCACACCCTGGTCGGTGCAGCGTCCTAGCACCCCTTCCACCGTCTCCAGCCAGGCCTGACCGGGCCCGGACAGCAGCCTGGCCAGCAGGCGCGCGTGGGCATTGCCCGCATCGGCCAGTTCCATCAGCACCGCTTGCAGTTCATTGAAACGTGGATGGGGCAACGGTTCGCCGGGCAGCTCATCGGGCAGGGTCTTGAGGAATCCAACCCGGAAGGCGGGCTTGCGCTGTCCCCTGGACCACAGGGAACTGCGCGCAGTGTCACCGATCAGGCCTGGCTGCAGAACCAGGCGCACGGACTCCACGGTCTTCTGGCTGTCCGCCTCAAAGGGCAGGAACTCCACCAGGAACTCCGCCAGCACCCGGCCCATCTCCCCTTGTGCCACCTGCTCCCGGGCCAGCATGGCGCGGGCATGTTCCGGGGACTGGTCCACCCACCAGGCGTGCCGTGCGATCTCGTCGGTGAGTCCTTCCGCGTAGACCACGGCGGCCACCGCCTCGGGCTCACCCAGGCGCAGCAGCTTGGCCAGGCTGTCGGTGCGGGCGTGACCCGTGCGGGTCCAGCGATGCATGAAGCGGGGATAACCGTGGGGGGAGCCGAGCACGTGATTGGAGATCATCTCGCGCACCATGCGCAGGTACTTCTCTTCGGCACAGTTCGGATTGAGTTGCACCTTGGCCTCGCCCCGGGGGGTAAGCCCCACCACCAGCCGCTTGCCCTCGTCGATGCGCAGGGCTTGCAGGTCCTGGTTGAGGAGGACGTTTAAACGCAGGCTGTCTTCAGGACTCAGGTTCATGGTTCAACCGGTAGTTGTAAAAAGTGGCAAGGCCCCCCTCCCCAACCCTCTCCCGCGGTGCGGGAGAGGGGGCGAAAAGCGATGGGCTGTGCCGGTTGTCTCTCTCCATCAGGGAGAGGGTGCTTTCCCTTGCCACTTGCCACTTGAAACTAGCCACTCGCGTTCAGTTCAACTGAACGCGTTGCCCCCAGGGCACCGGCGTCTTGCCCTTGACCAGCCACACCACGGGATAGTGCGGCGGCAGATCGGGGAACGTCCCCTGGGCATCGGTGAAATACACCAGCAGGTCCGGCTGGCGGTCGAGACCCGCGATCCAGTGGAACACGGGGCGAAAATCGGTGCCGCCGCCACCCTTGAAGGACTCGGGCAGGCGCAGGGCCTCCCAGGGCTCGAAGACCCAGGGACCCTGGGCATTGAGCTGATGGTCGCAAGCGTTGAGTGTGACCCGGGCGCGAATCTGGCCCTTGATGGCGTCCACCTCGGTGATGAAGTCGGTCATCTCCTTTCCGGAAACGGAACCGCTGGTGTCCAGCACCACCACCACGTCCAGGTTGTGGCTGCGAAGACTCGGCAGGATGGCCGGTTCGCCGCGCCGGGAGGACGGACGGCTGTAGCTGTAGTCATCCCGGGCCTGGGCACTCATGTAGCGGGCCAGCAGCATGCGCCAGGGCAATTGCGGCTGCAGCAGGTGATCCACCAGGCGCGCCATGTCGCCACTGAGCTTGCCCGCCTGCAGGGCCTGCTGAGCGGCGCCGGCCAGACGCTGGCGCCACTGCACGGCCAGCTCTTCACGCTCCTGGTGACCCAGGGGCGGGGGCGGCTGATCGCCGCCCTCGTGTTCGTCGGTCTCGGTTTGCGGGCTGTCGCTCTGGTTCTGCCCCTCCCCCGGATTCTGGGGCTCATCCTCGTTGCGGCTTTTTCCCTGGCCCTCCCCCGAGTCCGGGGGCGGCTGATTGCCCTTGCCGGTACGCTGTTCCTCGGGCCGGTCATAGACATGCTGATCCAGGGTAGAGTCATTCTCGTTGTCCTGGATGAAGGGGTAGATCTCCTCGGCGGACATGCCGTTGAAGCTGCGCTCGTAGAGCGTGCCCGGCGGTGGGGTGAAGCCGTCGTTGATCAGGATGGGATTGATGGCGTAGTCGCAGGCGATGTCCCACAGGTGCTTGACCCGGTGACCGCGACGGGCGAAGTGGCCCAGGGCACAGTGCAGGGCCTCGTGGGCCAGCATGAACTGCACCTCGGCCAGATTGAGCTTGTCGATGTACTCGGCGTTGTAGTAGAGCTTGCGGGCGTCCACGGCGGTGGTGCGACACCAGTCACCGGCGGCCTGCAGGGGCAGACGCAGCACCAGCGCGCCCAGGAAGGGCTTGTCCAGGATCAGGCGCGTGCGGGCCGCACCCAGCTTGGTTTCCACGTCGGGCTTGTTCACGGCACTCAGGCGTCTAGCTCTCGTAAAGCATCAGGTCCGCCACCTCGGTGGCCCATCGTCCGAACTCGGGCACCGCGAACAGCGGCTCGCCCAGGGCCCGGTGCATGTCCATGATCATCATCACGCCCATCTCCCGCTGGGGGAACACGCCGGCGTAGCTGAGGATGTTGCCCCAGACGACCGGAGCCTCCTCCGCCTCCCGGGCGCGGATGGCGCGACCCACCAGGGCGGCGGCCACGGCGTATTGCAGATCGATCTCCCGGGGGGCCGGTAACGCTTCGCCACCGACGATGGCATCGAGGTCCGGCAGTTCCTCCAGGTGTGCCAGGAAGGCGGCCAGCTCGATGCCGGCGGCCTGGCCCACGCAGGCCTGGAGCGCACCCGGGAGCAGTTCCGGATATTCCTCAAACTTCTGCAGCGCCCGGTGGGCGAACTCCCAGGAGCGGGGTGAAGGAAAGGCCACCGGGTTATGGGCGGGATCAAAGTCGAACAACAGGTCGGGACGAAAGCGAATGAAGGCGATGATGCGATCATCAATGCCCGCACCGTAGGCCCAGGCGGCCCAGTCGTCCACGTTGAGGTCCACCTCGAAGTGGGAGAATCGGTTGGCCAGGGGTGCGGGCATGGTGTAGGTCACACCCCGATCCCCCTGGCGATTTCCCGCGGCGAAGATGGCCCAGCCGGTCGGCACCTCGTAGTTGCCCAGGCGCCGGTCCAGGATCAGCTGATAGGCGGCTGCCGAGACGCTGGGCGGTGCGGAGGTGATCTCGTCAAGGAACAGGATGCCCTGGGGCCCGTGGCGCTCGGCATCAGGCAGCATGGAGGGGATGGCCCACTCCACCCGGTCACCATCCTTGAAGGGGATCCCGCGCAGGTCCGAGGGCTCCATCTGGGACAGGCGGATATCAATGAGTGGCACCCCATGGCGTGCCGCCACCTGGGTGATCATCTGGGATTTCCCCACGCCGGGCGGGCCCCACAGCATCACGGGGGTGTGATGCCCGGACAGGGTGCTTTCGAACTCCCGGTCCAGCACTTGCAGCAACTGCGCAGGTCGCATGACGCTCCTCAGGCAATATTCTTGATCAAACTGATGAGACTACCGGAGTGGGTGCGGCCTCCGCAAAACCGCATGGGAGAGGGCAGCACTATCCATTGGGGATAGATGCGGGCGCTGATGAGGTGATCTTCGGTTGTTGGGGTTCGCTGCGCTCACCCGAAGCTACCCGGCCTGCATGTTCACCGGGAGGGTTGGCGACGTCCGAGCAGCAAGCCCGCTACCATCAGACCCAGGCTCAGCAGCACAGCCGCCCCATTGCCCCAGAGGCTGAACGGCGTGCGCCCAGTACGCGGCTGGGCGCTGGCCGTCAGCACGTGGGCCTCGAACTGGGGCGAGGTGGCAATCAAGCCACCTCGATGATCAATGACGGCAGAGACGCCGGTGTTGGTGGCACGCAGCATGTCGCGGCCGGTCTCCATCGCGCGCATGCGGGCAATCTCCAGATGCTGGTGGGGTGCGATGGAATCTCCAAACCAGGCATCGTTGCTCACGTTGATGAGCAGGCGGGCTTGGGGCAAGGCCTCGACCACCTGGCCTCCATAGGCATCCTCGTAACACACGGACATGCCTACCGGCAGATTCCCGATATTCAGCAAGGGCAGATCCTTGCCCGGGGAGAGATCCGACATGGGGATCTCGAGCCAGCCCTCCAGCCACATGAGCAGGCCGCGCAGGGGCAGGTATTCCCCGAAAGGCACCAGGTGACGCTTGTGATAGGCGGCGGGCCGTTCGGTCACATGCACGATGCTGTTATACGTGTCCCGTGTTTCGAAATCGTAGACGAAGATGCCGGTGACAAGGGCCCCGCCCGCGGCGTCTACCTCCGTGGCGATCTCCAGGAGCGGTTCATGGATCTCGTGATAGAAGGCGGGAATCGCCGTCTCCGGCCAGAGCACGATATCGGACCCCAGGGCCTGACGGGTCAGCCCCCCATAGAGGTCCAGGGCCTGCTGGGTGCTGTTGGGTCCCCACTTCTCCGCCTGATCCACATTGCCCTGCACCAGGCTCACGTCGAGCGTCTGACCCTCAGGCTGTGTCCACTCGATGCGCATGAGGCCAAAACCCAGCATCCACAACAGCACCACGGCCGTGAGACCGACGGCCATACTGCGCAGCGTGGCGCGTACCGTCAGCCAGGCCAACAGCCCCGCCATCAGCATCACTACCAGGCTCGTGCCATAGGCGCCGATGACCGGCACGTAACCGGACAATGCCGTGTCCACCTGGGAGGTGCCCAGCAGCAGCCAGGGGAAACCGGTGAGAAACCAGCCACGCCACCATTCCCACAAGACCCAGGCGGCGGGAAACACCAGCCCCAGCGCAAGCCCCGGTGTGCGGGGTGCGAAGCGGGCCAAAAGGTAGCCTAGCAAGGCCGGGAAGACGGCCAGTACCCCCACGAACAGCGCCGTGATCAAGGCCGCCAGGGGCGCGATGGCCGCGCCGAACAGATACAGGCTGTGATAGATCCAGAAAACCCCCGCGCCGAACATGCCCAGGCCGAACAGGAGGCCCCGCCATGCGGCCCTGCCCGGCGCCTGCCCCCACCACAGCAGGAACAGGACCGCCGGCGCCAGCACCGCAAACACGCGCAATTCATAGGGGGCAAAGGCCAGGGTCAGCAGGGCACCTGCCAGCAGGGCAAGCAGGTCGCCCAGGCGCGGACGAGCATCGAGAAAGGCAATCACCGGGCTCATGGGCTCAGACAGGGTTCGTATCCGGGCGCTAGTGTAGCGGAATCGGGGGGCGGCTGATTTTTAACCACGAAGCACACGAAGACCACGAAGAAATTCAGAATGGTTCTCGCCAAGACGCAAAGAACGCTAAGAAATCCTATTAGGTCGGTTGGTTCCGCCGTTGTGCTGCAGTCTGTTGTCCTGTTTCATTTCAACTATTTTCTTGGCGCACTTTGCGTCTTTGCGAGAGACCCGTCTTTTCTTCGTGGTCTTCGTGTGCTTCGTGATTCATCGCTCTTGGTTCATAGCTCTCGGTTCACAACACTCAACCTTCCGAAGACACCTCGGGCGTCTCCTGCAGGCGCATCTCCAGCAGATGTACACGTCGGTTGTCTGCACGCAGGACACGCACCTGGAAGCGGTCGAAGACCAGCTCGTCACCGCGCTTGGGCACGTGGCCGAAACGGTTGACCACCAGACCGCCGATGGTGTCGAACTCCTCCTCGCTGTACTCCGTGGAGAAATACTGATTGAACTCGTCGATGGGGGTCAGGGCCTTGACCGTGTAACGGCCACTGGGGTGACGCATGATGTGGGTGAGGTAGTCCTCGATGTCGTGCTCATCATCGATCTCACCGACGATCTGCTCCAGCACGTCCTCGATGGTCACCAGACCCGCCACACCGCCGTACTCGTCCACCACGATGGCCATGTGGTTGCGGCTGTTGCGAAACTCCTTGAGCAGGACGTTCAGGCGCTTGCTCTCGGGCACGAATACCGCAGGGCGCAGCACATCGCGCATGTCGAATTCGTCTGAGTTGCCATCCAGAAAATAGCGCAACAGGTCCTTAGCCAGCAGGATACCCAACACCTCGTCGCGACTGTCACCCACCACCGGGAAGCGCGAATGTGCCGACTCGGTGATCACCGGCATGATGTCCATGAGCTGGGCATCGCGACGCACCACGTCCATCTGCGCCCGGGGCACCATGATGTCGCGCACCTGCATGTCCGCGACCTGCAGCACACCCTCGATCATGCCCAGGGCATCCGGATCCAGGATCTCCCGCTGATTGGCACTGCGCAGCAGCTCCACCAGCTGATCCCGGTCACGAGGTTCACCGGTGAGGGCCAGGCTCAGGCGTTCCAGCCAGGTACGTAAGGGAGGTTCGTTGCGTTGTTTATTCATGAGGGCGCCAGAGACAAGAGACAAGAGACAAGAGACAAGAGGCAAGTTGGGGGCCATGTGGCTTCGACGGACACTCGAGCCAATCCCCAGCTCTTTCTTGCCGCTTGAATCTTGCCTCTTGTCTCTAATCCTTCATTCATAGGGATTGTCATAGCCAAGCCGTTGCAATATCTCTGTTTCCAGGGCCTCCATGCGGGTCGCCTCGGCCTCTTCAATATGGTCATGGCCCTGCAGGTGCAGCATGCCGTGGATCACCATGTGGGCCCAGTGGGCCGCAGGCGGCTTGCCCTGTTCAGCGGCCTCGCGGGCCACCACCGGGGCGCAAATCACCAGGTCCCCCAGGTGCCCCTCGTCGAAACCCGGCGGGGCCTCGAAGGGGAAGGACAACACGTTGGTGGCGCCCAGCTTGTGTCGATAGCTCGCGTTGAGTCCGGCGCTTTCGTCCTCGTCCACCACCCGGATCACCACCGCGGCATCCTTGTCGCAAGGCCAGGCCGCAGTGGCCCACTGTTCCAGCGCCACGGACTCGGGCACGGTCTCGACCGATGAGGCCATCTGGATCTCGGTGTGAAGCGACATGATAGTCGCTCAGTCTCCGGACCGGATGTCGTCGGCCTCGTAGGCCTCGATGATGCGTTGAACCAGGGGATGACGGACCACGTCCCGGGAGGTGAAGAAGGTAAAGCTCACGCCCTTCACGTCCTTCAACACCTCGATCACGTGACGCAGACCCGACTGACGGGACTGGGGCAGGTCCGTCTGGGTGACATCGCCGTTGACCACGGCGGTGGAACCGAAACCGATGCGGGTGAGAAACATCTTCATCTGCTCGGTGGTGGTGTTCTGGGCCTCATCCAGGATCACGAAGGCATCATTGAGGGTGCGCCCGCGCATGTAGGCGAGCGGCGCCACCTCGATAACATTGCGCTCCATGAGCTTGGCCACGGTGTCAAAACCCAGCATCTCGTAGAGGGCGTCATACATGGGACGCAGGTAGGGGTCGATCTTCTGGGCCAGGTCGCCGGGCAGGAAACCCAGGCGCTCGCCGGCCTCCACCGCCGGGCGCACCAGCACCAGGCGGCGCACCCGGTCGGTTTCCAGGGCCTCCACCGCCGCAGCCACGGCCAGGTAAGTCTTGCCGGTGCCCGCCGGGCCGACACCGAAATTCAGGTCATGGCTGCGGATGTGCTTGAGGTAGCGCATCTGGTTCGCACCCCGCCCTCGAATGATCCCCTTGCGCAGATTCAGGGACTCATCCTCAGCCGCCTGTTTTTCGGTCTGCTCCAGCAGACGGTCCACGCCGGAGTCCTGCAGGTGCAGATGCACCCGCTGGGGCGTGAGGGCCTCGGATGCCGTGGCCCGGTATAGATCCTTGAGCAGCTCCACCGCCGTCTGGGCCGGGCGCGGGTCACCGATCACATTGAACTGGTTGCCACGGCTGTTGATCTCCACACCCAGGCGCTGCTCTAGCAGGCGCAGGTGCTCGTCGAATTGGCCGCACAGGTTGGCAAGTCGCACGTTATCCGCCGGATCCAGGAGTACTTCCAGGGTCACGGGCTGATCGGCAGGGTCGGGGGAGGAATTCAAGAGGCTAGTGGAACCGCGCTTGGAGGGTGTCTGGGGTGATTATAGGACGCAGGAGGTTTCAGGGTTCAAGATTCGGGCTATTCAGCCCACCCGGACCAGGGCGTCCGGGCTTGAGAATGTCTGCTCCAGCTCACCGCGCAGGGAGTTGTTCAGGGCCTCGGTGATGCGCACATTCACGAACTGTCCCGCCAGGTGGGCGGGGCCGTCGAAATTCACCACGCGGTTGTTGGCGGTGCGCCCGGCCAGCTGCGCCGGGTCCTTGCGGGACGGCCCTTCCACCAGGATGCGCTCCACACCCCCCACCATGCGCCGGCTGATGGCCTGGGCCATCTGGTTGATGCGTGCCTGCAGGCGGGCCAGGCGGGCCTTTTTCACGTCCAGGGGCACATCGTCGGGCAGGGAGGACGCGGGCGTGCCCGGGCGACGGCTGTAGATGAAGCTAAAGGACTGATCAAAGCCCACGGACTCGATCAGCGCCATGGTAGCCTCGAAGTCGGCATCGGTTTCCCCGGGGAAACCGATGATGAAGTCCGAGGACAGGGAGATATCCGGGCGGGCCTCGCGCAGGCGGCGGATCTTGGACTTGTACTCGATGGCCGTGTGGCCCCGCTTCATGGCGGCGAGAATCCGATCGGAACCGCTCTGCACCGGCAGATGCACATGGCTCACCAGCTCCGGCACCTCGGCGAAGGCCTGGATCAGGCTGTCGGAAAATTCCACCGGATGGGAGGTGGTGAAGCGGATACGCTCGATGCCCTCCACGGCGGCCACGTAGTGAATCAGCAGGGCCAGGTCGGCCACCTCGCCGTCGTGCATGGGGCCACGGTAGGCGTTGACGTTCTGCCCCAGCAGATTGATCTCCCGCACCCCCTGGGCGGCCAGCTTGGCCGCCTCGGCCAGCACGTCGTCAAAGGGACGGCTGATTTCCTCGCCACGGGTGTAGGGCACCACGCAGAAGGTGCAGTACTTGGAACAGCCTTCCATAATGGAGACGAAGGCGCTGGCCCCCTCGGCCCGAGGCTCGGGAAGACGGTCGAATTTCTCGATCTCAGGGAAGGAAATATCCACCACCGGCAGGCCCTTGAAGCGCGCCGAGCGCACCATCTGCGGCAAGCGGTGCAGGGTCTGCGGTCCGAACACCACGTCCACGTAGGGCGCCCGCTCCCGCAGGGCCTCCCCTTCCTGGCTGGCCACGCAACCGCCCACACCGATCACCACGCCGGGGCGCGCCTCTTTGAGCGCCCGCCAGCGGCCCAGCAGGGAGAACACCTTCTCCTGGGCCTTCTCGCGGATGGAGCAGGTGTTGAGCAGCAACACGTCCGCCTGTTCCGGATCGTCGGTCAGCTCCATACCCTCGGCCTCACGCAGCACGTCCAGCATCTTGCTGGAGTCGTACTCGTTCATCTGGCAACCGTGGGTCTGGATGTAGAGCTTGCGGGTCATGGCTTGGTCGTGAGGTGTCAGGGGTCAGGCGAGAGGGGTGTAGAAGGCATCCAACTAACGCCTATCACCTCACGCCTCACGTCAAAAAGGGATCTCGTCGTCGAAGTCAGGTTCAGGGGACCGGGCGGGTGCCTGCTGGCCACCGCCACTACCCTGGCGGGACTGGGACGGGGCGTTGTCGTAATCGCCCGTGCCGCCGCTGCCACCGCGACCACCAAGCATCTGCATGTCGCTGGCGATGATCTCGGTGCTGTAGCGCTTCACGCCGTCCTTCTCCCAATCGCGGGTCTGTAAGCGACCTTCCACGTAGACCTGGGAGCCCTTTTTCAGGTACTCACCGACGATCTCCGCCAGCTTGCCGAAGAACACCACCCGGTGCCATTCGGTCTTTTCCTGACGCTCACCGCTGCCTTTGTCCTTCCAACTCTCGGTGGTGGCCAGGCTCACATTGGCCACGGCGTTGCCGCTTGGCATGTACTTGACCTCCGGGTCGTTACCCAGATTGCCCACCAGAATGACCTTGTTGACGCCTCGTGCCATGCGCTTAGCTCCTGTGCTCGGATGTCGTGCCGGCTCCCTGCCCGCAAAATGAACCCAATGTCTAGGGCGCCTCTAGTTATTCTGAGTGTTCAAGATGCGTGCTCACGAATATTTAGAGGTGCCCTCTATTCTATCAGGCCCGGGCTTGCTCAGGCCACGGAGAACTCACGCAGCGCGGCCTCGTCCAGGGCATGGCGCTCCACCTTGAGATAGGCCATGCCCTCCTCTGCGATGACCACCGCCTCGGAGACCCCCTGGATGGCCGTCAGTTTCCTGGCCAGGGACTCGGCCTCGCGCCGCTCACGGGCCCCCACGTTGAGCACGTAGCTGGACAGATAGCGGGGACGGCGCATAGTGGCCGCCAGGATCAGCCAGCCCAGGGCCGCAACGGCGCCGAGCAGGAAGACCCACTGGACGCCGAAACGGGCATGCAGCAAGCCGCCCAAGGCCCCGCCCACGAAGATGCCCAGAAACTGGGTGCTGGAATACACACCCATGGCGGTCCCCTTGCGGTCCGGGGGCGCCAGCTTGGCGATCAGGGAGGGCAGGCTGGCCTCCAATAGGTTGAACGCAGCGAAGAACACAATCAGGGCCAGCACCAGCACCACCAGGGACTCCCTGTTGCCCGCCAGCACCAGTTGCGCCAACACAAGCACGGCCACGGCCCCCACGAACACCGGCTTCATGCGCCGGTACTTCTCCGCGATGATGATGAACGGCACCATAGCGAAGAAACCCAGTAACAGCACCGGCAGGTACACCATCCAGTGGCTGGCGGCATCCAGACCCAGGTTGTCCCGAAGCATCAGGGGCAGCACCACAAAATTGGCCGTGAGCACCAGGTGCAGCACGAAGATGCCTGCGTCCAGGCGCAGCAACTGCGGGTCCTTGAGCACCCCGGCAAAGGAAGCCGGCACCGCCTGGGTATCCCGGTGCAGGCGGGACACCACCGGGGTGGGCACCAGCAGCAGCGTGATACCGATGGCCACCAGGGCCAGCAGGGCCGTGAGCCAAAAGATCCCGGAGACCCCGACCCAGCGATCCAGCACCGGCCCCGCCACCAGGGCCACCGAGAAGGACATGCCGATGGTCAGCCCGATGATGGCCATGACCTTGGTACGGTGCTCCTCCCGGGTCAGGTCCGCCGCCAGGGCCAGCACCACGGCAGCGATGGCCCCGGCACCCTGCAAGGCACGCCCGGCGATCACCCCGTAGATGGAATCTGACATGGCCGCCAGTACGCTGCCGGCGGCGAAGACCAGCAGGCCGGCCACCATCACCGGCTTGCGCCCCACCCTATCGGAGATCATCCCCAGGGGGATCTGCAGCAGCGCCTGGGTCAGGCCGTAGATCCCGATGGCCAGCCCCACCAGGAAGGGGGTCACATGGGCCAGGTCCTCGGCGTACAGGGCGAACACCGGCAGGATCATAAACAACCCCAGCATACGCACCGCGTACACGCTGGCCAGGGCACCGGAGGCGCGCAGTTCGGCCTTGCTCAGGGAATCGGAATAGCCTGACTGCATGGGTTCTGGGGTAGTCCTTGATGTCTGGGCATAACACCGGGCCCTGATGGGGCGCCGGACAGGGCGGGTATCTTAGCAGACTCAGGCGCTGGGGAGGTTTGTCGGGTGCTGGAGGGGGAGTTGGTCGTTTTGAACCGGCGAGGTCAACGAGGTTGTCATCCGGGTTGCGGTCGGGTTGGATATTGAGCCTCAAGGGAAGCAAGTCAA
>JBHEOJ010000060.1:0-12900 GCA_046260855.1 Thioalkalivibrio sp. | reverse complement strand
GAATGGATGAAGCGTCGGTCCTCCGGCTTGAGCGGGATTCCATCCAGGGGACCAGCCTTTGGCGGCGATGTGGTCTTGGTGTCGGGTTGCTCTTGTTCTGCCATCGGAATCATTCCCTGAGCCAGGGCATCGGCAACCAATGCCCTGATTGCCTCCATGCTCATGCCCTCCAGATCCTCAGCGTCATCCCTGTACCAAGCCTCAGCGGCGGTTAGGTCTGCCCGCATCTCTTGGCAAATTGCATCCAATTTCTGGTGTGTAGCACCGAGGGTTTCTACTGACCCTCTTGTTTTTTTGGTGCTACAGGTGCTACAGGTGCTACGTTCCTGATTTACTTTTGTTTTTCCTGTAGCACCACAGGTGCTACATGGTGCTACAGGTGCTACAGGGTCGGCCTTCAGGCGCTCCAGGAGGTCAACGCACCCCATCGTGGGGTTCCAGCTTATCGGTCTCCACCGGGTACAGCCGGGGGACTCGTCCAGCCACGCGGACAGGAACCCCGCGCTTTTTCCCGGCGCCCACTTTAGGCATGGCCCCGGATTCCTCTAGGGCATCAAGGATCCGAGAGAGGTCGTGGCCGGCGCATGCCTCTCGGAGGGCTGCCCCGTTGAACAGGTAGACGCGACCAAGCCATTCATCTTCACGCCACCAACCTGCCCGATTCGGGATTGGCCTGTACTCATCTTTGGCCCCGACGTCGCTGAATCGGGAATCCCCCTGGGTATCGATGAAGTCCCTAAGTGAGTCCAGAATCTGACGAGTCTCGGTACTGCCTGCGCCTCGTGCCGACCGCCAGGCGCCAAAAGCATCCATCGCGGCATCCATTGCCTCGCCCTCAGCCCATGGCGTCAGCTTGTACTCAGTGGCCAGTTCTCCGGCGAGGCCTATCAGGGCAAAAACTCCGGCGGCCCTACTCTCCAGCCCATCCCGCCCCTGGAACCGGGGCAGCTCCTGGTACTGCGCATAGAGTCCCGGTAGATCTTTCTTCTTGTCGCGCAGCAGTTCCTGGAGGAAAGCAGGTCCTGCTTTTCCGTAGTTTTTCGCTGTGGCTTGTTTCAGCTCATCGGCGAAAGCGCGGCCATTCGGGTGATGATGCAGGGTGTCGAAGGCCCCGTGCTCTCGTCCCGTGGCAGGGACGTCCAAGAGTCTGGCTTCATGCCCGGCCTTTGATTTCTTACCCGCCTCGCCCATGTGGGATGACAGGGTTCTTTCTCCGCTGGACAAGAGCATCAGCCTCCACCGAGCGGTCTGACGCTGCCCACCTGTTCTTGCGGCCCGCTGTTTGCCCATGCCGTTGGCCAGGGCATACACGACAGCCCCGATCTCCCGAGGGTCGCTCTGGCTCACCTCATCCAAGACCAGTAGAGAATCAGACAGTCCAGAGGCCGCCGCCTCCATCCCGTTGGCTGTGGCTCGCCAGGTGCGAACAAAATCAGGGCTCCCCCACACGCTGGCGGCAGCTTGCAGGGCGGTCGTCTTGCCGGCGCTGGAGTCTCCCACCAGGTGGATTCCGGCGCCGCCTGCCTCTTGCAGCTTGGCCACCTTCAGTAGGGGCCCCGCGAAAGCAGTTGATACGGCGAGCAACAGTACGGGATTACCCTTGCAGGGCGTCGCCACATACTCCCGCCACACATCCAGAGACCCCCGCTCGGTGAATGCGTCCATGTGTGCGTGCTCAGACTGGTACCGGATACCCTCGGCCCCGATGGTGCGAGTGGGCATCACGAAGGCCACGCCATCGTCTGCGTCGTGCCAACCCGTGCGGGTGGCCGCAGTGACCTTCGTCTTGGGGTACTGGTTCATGAGCCAGCGTGTGAGAAGTGATCTATTCGTGGGGTCGATTCTCACACCCTGGTCGAGCAGCTCCCCGCGCAGCTCCTCACCCGACCCCTTCAGCATGTGGAGGGGGGCAGCCCACTCCTTCCACCGCCCGCCAGGCGTCATGAATTTCAGCAGCAGGCCGTGCGATGAGTCGTACTCATCAGCGGTCTGAGCTAGGGCATCGATGGGACTGCATATCCACTTGTCTGTGGGGGTAGCGTCCTCGCCCTTGCCTGCCTCGTGGAGGTACAGGCCAGGCCTCATCTTCTGGCCCCGTAGCGCGAACCACTCCTTGTAGCACTTGAAGCAGGGCCTCTTGATTTCCGGCTCTTCCGGCGCGGCGGTGGGCAGGGGGATCGGCTCATTCACATGAGCGGGAGGGGGTTCGGCCTCCAGGCGCCGTTCGCGGCGCTCGGCCAGGCGGTCCAAGGGGTTGGCTGTCTTAACCGGCATCGCACACCTCCAGCGCGCCGCGCAGTCGGCGGGCCGACATCCTTGCGCGATCTCGGAGTTCCTCCGGAGGGGCTTTCCCGGCCGCCAGGTCGTCCAGCGCAACCAACACCCACCAAACCTCAGTCTGCAGCGCTTCCAGGGCATCCCTACCCAGCCATGGCCGATGCACAGGCCTGTGGTGCTGGGTTGCCTTGCCGGTGATAGGCTCCGGGAACAAGTCAGTGAGGCAGAGTCCCCACGCGTCCAGGATGTCGGCAACAGCGCTGCCAGCAAAATCGTGCAGCAGCACACGGCCGTCATCCAGCTCCCGGAGGGATACGCTTCCTGTCTTCTGGGTGGGCGTCAGGGGGGACTTGGCCATCCAGCGGCCGGGGGCGGTCTGCTTGACGCCCTCAGCCCGGGATAAGATTGCGGAGATAGGGCGGGCATCATGCATTTGGCGCACCACGGCCCTTGGCGCGCCGGGCGGCCTTGATTATCTCTGGCGCGTCATCTGGCCAGAGCCACGGGGTGGATTTGGTGGTAATGATAGGGGGGCGCTGCGGCCGCACCCCATAGAAGTGGCCATGATCGTGGAGCCAGTGGTAGATGGCTCTCGTGGTAACTCCTACTGCGTCGGCGACTTGGCGAGTGGTCAGCATTGTTGCGACTCCTTGGATGTAAGGGCCGCCTCAGTGCACGGATTAACGCACGATCCCACCTAGTAACTGACGCTTTGTTCACCTAAAATAGCATCAGCGTGATTCACGAAATCGCGCGCTTTTCCATGCCTGGCGGCATGAATCAAGCCTCCATCCGCTCCGTCGCCAAACATTGCGGATGGGGGCTTTCCTCTCTGAATGTTACCTTAGCCCTTCTGTTATAAGGAAGTTTTCCCATCGACCGTTCGTCTTAATCCTTCCTTTAAAGGAGACTTCCGCCTGTCCGGCTCCACTAAGCCGCCTCCCGACTCTCGCGACGAACGGCAACCAGGTTCCCTTGGATCAGAGCCAGCTGGGAGGCAATGACGCCACCCAGGCCCCGGATGCTCTCGGCACCCACCTGGTCATCACTTCCCCCTCCCATCGTCTCCAGGAGTTGCACGAGCGACCTCAGGCGTGCCAGATCGGCCATGGCGCCGGTGATCCCGTCAGATGGCTCCGGCAGTCCCTTCCCGGCCCTGCCCAGGGCATCCTCCACTAGCCCCAGGACAACATCCATCACGCCAGCAGCACCGCGCACGTGGGCCGAGTGCACCAGGTCGCGATCGGCACCCGGCATGGCCTCCAGCAATCGGCCCAGGTGTTCCAGCCGGTAGAGGTGGACTTCTGCCTGCTCCAGGGCCTCATGCGGCATCGGAGATCTCCTTGGCCTGGATCAGCTCCATCAACTCCTGCAGCTCCTCGATGCGGTAACCCGCGCTCTCGGCCATCGTGGCCGCCAGACAGATCACCGGACCGGTCTGGATCATGTGGGTGTCGCTCCCTGGAAGCAATTGCAGGGCCTCGGCGGTGCCTCGCAGGTTCAGCAGGCCCTCCTCCAGGCGGGCCAGTCGGCGTGATAGGTCCAGATCGGTGTTCGTCATCGGTGTTTCCATGGGTTACTCCAGTTAGCGGCTACCTGCCCAGCCGCGTGGGCTATTACTCGGTTTTGTTGTCGTTCTCCGGGGCTACCCGTTCCAGGTGCCCCGTGGGGTCGGTGATGTATTCCCATGGCTCCAACACTCGGAGCCACACCGCCAGCGCACGCGGATCCACATGAACCCGGTCGATCTCCCCATCCCTGGTGATGTGCCACCGGCCCAGGGCCTCCTGGTCACCACCTGGTGGGGTCTTCCAAAGTTGAGCGTCCTCGTGGGCCAGGCGGCGGTTGATCCTGGCCAGGATGGCCCGGACCGTGACCGGCTTGCGCTTCTTCGTGGCAGCCTTGCCGACCTTGATCATGCTCGGTTCACCATTTCACGGATTCCCTTTTTCATGGTTTCTCAAATCCTACCGGCGCAAACGTCGTCAATGTTTCCCAATAGTTAATATGGTGCAAACATTGGCCGGATTTTCCGGCGAGATTTTTCACTTGAGGGCGGCCCAATTTGGCTCTGTCCGGGAGGGCTTGTGGATGCCTTTCTTGCCGCTCATCACCTCCTGGAAGTGGCGCAGCGACACCAGGGGCATGCCGTCCGCTCGGCAAACAAAAGTGAACCCAGCCATGGCCAGCCACTTCTTCATTGCACAGTATCGGCGGCGGCCTGTGATCTCCTCCAGCTGCTCGCGGGTGAGGGTCAGGCGGCCGTCATCGTCGGTCACCGACCCACCTCGTTCAGGTCCGCGACCCTCTTGCCGGCCCCCCATCCAGAGAACCAGGCATCCCTCTCAGCAGTACAGCGCTCATACGGGCAGTCTGCGTCCTTGTTTCGTTCTTCGGTCGGATCGGGACGCCCCGCCAGACACCATGCCATGGCATAGGTCCATCCTTCCCTGAAGGCCTTGCTGTGATGTTCCCGCGTCATTGAGGGCATGATTACCCGGGCCCGGGAGAAGTACCGCTCATCGATCGTCATGACCCACCTCCGGCCCCGGACCATAGCCAGCACGGTATACCTGGTGCTCTTCGCAATCCGCCGCCAGCCCCATGGACTCCAGCATTTGCCGTTCCCAAGATCCAGGGCGCCGCGATCCGTCTGCAATGGACGACAAAACGTAGTTAATCAGATCCTCCAGGCTCTCCTGCTTGCAGGGGGCGCCGTGCTCCTCATGGAGGTCCACGATGTGACAAAGCTCTCGCCACACGCCTTCATCAACGTCGAACGTGGTTTTCATTGGGGGTGCCTCCCGGCTGCTGCGTGTATGCGGGCCTGCCACTGTGCAGCGGCGGTTCGGATGCGGGTCAGCTCATGGCCCGGGTCACGGTGGCCTGTCTGCTGAATCAGGGCCAGCAGTTGGTCCAGGGTCCGGGGTGTCGTGGTATGTTGTTCTTGCATCGTGGCAGCTCCTCAGCGTTGCTGTAGTGTAGTCCCTGCGGTCGGCTCCACCCGGCCGCCAGGGGCGTTTAGATGAGGTTGCGATCCTCGCCTTCCAGCCGCTCGAAACTCATCGCCTTAATGGCGGCGTGGTCGTCCGGATACTGGTACAGACCGTCCCCGATTGCGCCCTGGCCATGCAGGGCCTCCAGGGCTGCACTTATGGCGGCGGCCTTGGTGCTCCCCTCTGCGATGGGCTCGGGGCGTGTGCCGATCCAAGCCAAGACGCGCGGTGCGTCGGTGTCGTCATCCCAGCGCTTCATTCTGAAGCCCCTTCCGGCTCTGCTGCCGGGTCGCGCAGTTCTTCGTGTTCGCCCATTACTTCCAGATCCCGGGCCAGGGCCACCAGATCCACGTGCGTTTCGATCAGCATGTTGTGCTGGGTATCCACGCGCGAGTGCCGCCCAAGCTCGGCCAGGTGGGCCGCGTCCCAGCGGGTGACCGAGATCCGCTCGCGCTCATCTTTCAGGGCCCTGTTCACCCTGGCGATCAGGGCCTTTTCAGTTATGGGTCGCTTCATCTCTGTGAGTCCGTGTGTCTCTGTTGATTCAAATATAGACGAACACAGACACACAAGCAAGCGGGCGACAGCCGGAGCGATAGGTGGTCGGTTCCAGGAGGTGGGCGGCCCATATACCGGCGCGCTACTCGAAATCTGGACCAGTTGCCCGGGCCAGACCCCAAAGCATGAAAGTCCTGGGCCCGGGACTTCCCCTGGGTAAACTGAGGGCACCTCGCCTCGTTACTGGTCGTCGGCAGGGGGTCTTTTTTGGCGTTACAGAGGCCCAGATTTTTGCGTTACGAGGCTCTGTTACTTGCACCAGGTGCAGATCCCTGCCCGCAGAAAGACGCTCCTGCCCTCGTTTTTCCAGGGCGCAAACCTCATATCCCGCCCCGGGCTCTCCTTTCTGCGGCTCGCCCTCCTCGAAAGAGCACCCGCGCCCCCGTTTTTGAGGGGCGGCCCATATGGGTGGTCACGGTGAACCCAGCCCAGATAGGCCCGGAAATAGGGTATTGGGCCGCCCTGTGGCATGCTGGCCCACTAACGCATACCGCTGAGAGCCCACCATGCCCACATCCCCGAAGATCTGCCGGTGCTACCTGCGAGTGAGTACCGACACCCAGGACCTGGAACGCCAAGAGCGCATCGTGGAAGACGCCAGGCGGGCCGGCTTCTACGTGGCGGCCACCTATAGGGAGATCGGATCCGGGGCCAGGCCTGACAGGCCTGAACTGGAACGATTGATTTCAGATCTTCAGCCGGGCGAGGTTGTCGTCTGCGAGTCCGTGGACCGGCTGACCCGGCTTCCACTGGCAGAGGCCGAGAGGCTCGTGGCAAGGATTCAAGAGAAAGGCGCGCGCCTCTCCATCCCTGGCCTGGTGGATCTCGGTGACCTGGCCCAGGACGCCGAAGGCATCACCCGGGTGGTCATCGATGCGACGCAGGATCTCCTGTTGAAGCTGGCCTTACAGGTATCCCATGACGATTATCAGCAGCGGCGGCGGCGGCAACGTGAGGGGATTGAGCAGGCGAAAAAAAAGGGGAGGTTCAAGGGTCGCCAGGCCGACAAGAAGAACCACGCTCGCATCCTTGAGCTCCGTGCTGCCGGGCACAGTATCGCGGCCACTGCCAGACTCACGGGGGCCAGCCCATCCACGATTAAGCGGGTCGCCCAGGCTGCTAAACGGACAGCCGCCGGGCCATCCTCTCCAGCCAGCGGGCCAGCACCTGGCGGGAAGCCTGCGTGACGGAGGCCTGCGGGGGCGGCAGGGCACGGATCTCCCGGACCTCGCCCCGCAGCTCCCGCAGCTCCACGCGCAACGCCTGCACCTCTTCCAGGAGCTGGGCATCGTCGCTCTGGGCGCCTGGTGCACTTGGTGCGTCTCCCCATAGCCGGGACAGCTCGGCGGAATCGATCCGGTGCGTCCCATCTCCTGCCCTGGTTGCGCTCAGGCGGCCATCATGTATCGCTCGATACAGTGTTGATCGGGCAATCCCGTATTGTCGCGCTGCTTGGGCTATTCGCAGTTGCATGATGATGCGAAGTGTAGTCCCGGATCCCGGGCCACGGCCACAAAAAAGCCACCCGGAGGTGGCATAGTGCATCCATGCTGACCACCGAGGCCTGAGACTCCTGGGCGACCACGTCCATCCCGCTATGCGGGTTCCGGACTATCCCATGACGCCACCAAGGAGGCCTCCTCGGCGCCCGGCTGCCGAACGTAGAGCTCCCACTTCAGCGGGGGGCAATCCCCCGAGGGGAACTCCGGAACCCGGTGATCCACCTCGATGCGGCCTGTCTCGCAGTCCCGGGAAGTCACCACGCGCTCGGTAAGCTCCACGGTCAGGGACAGGTCCGCGGATGTGTTGCTGAGGTACTCCATTTCGAACTGGACGCCCCGCTCGGGGTCAAGGTCCGGCTGATATCGAGCCAGCCAGTCCAGGACCGGGATGATCAGGGCGTCAGGATCTCCTGAAAAGTCTGCTATGGAGATCGTGGCAGGGGCCTTGTACTCATGGGCCAGATTGGCCCCTCGATAGAAGCGGATCGAGCCGCCTTCGACATAGGTGAAAAGCCGCTCAGGGCTCACCTTGAATTCTGGAAGTGCGTCAACAATGTGGTCGCGCAGCATCTGCAGTTTTCTCATGAGGGTCTTTCCTCGGTGGCGCGGGTTGGTGCCCATCGGGCACGGATCTCAGGTTTGGCGTCCAGGGCCTCATCGGGCAGGGGTTCCACCAGGTGGAGCTCGCCCAGCAGGTCATCGATGCTGGGCGTCTCTTCGTCGGTTGCGTAGGCCTGCATTGCTCCCAGGATTGGCCGGCACAGCGCCTCTACTCGGGCGCGCGCTGCACCTGCATGGGATCGGCCTGATGATGGATCGCCGAGCGCGCACCATGTGGCGTAGGACTCGCGGACGTAGGTTTGCACGAGGGGGTGCATCCTGAGTTCTTCGCTGATGGCCCTGGCGTGCTCCCGCCCCATCTCCACCAGGTGCGCCTGGCGGGCCTCCAGGTATGGGGCCCGCAGTCCTGTCGCCCGGAGGACGCGGGCCTGGTGGAGGCGCTCCTTCGCCTTGAGGGCGTCGTGGATTGCGGCGCACGTCTCTTTGTCTTCGCCGTCCTGGCGGGCCTGAGCCAGCTCCTGCAGGAGGATCTCGATATGCTCCTCGTTGATCGCCACGGCATTGTGGGCGGCCATGTACTCCGCCCGGGCCCGGGCGTGCTGCTCTTGCGCCTGGCGCGGGTCTGGGCGCACATCCTTGACCCTGTTCTGCTCCTGCAGGCGCGGCACACCGCTCATGCGGCATGCCTCCTGGCATGCCGGGCAATCACGCTTACCACATCAGGGTCATCGCTCTCGCCGGGCAGCATCGGCAAGCGCTCGATCTCCAGGACTTTCCCGGCGCCTTCGGCGGCGGCGGCTGCAACCTGGTCCAGGAGGCCGCCAAACAGCGTCTCCAATCGCGCCGCACGTACGTCGCGCTGGTACTGCTCGCGCAGGTCGGCAGTCCCCACCAAGGCACTCGCGGCGCCGCCGGCGTAGATAGGCCGTTTTTGCACCTGCGCCGGGATCCGGGCCCAGGTAGGGGCGGCTGCCTTGGCGAAATCTCGGGCAGCATCGGCGCCCTGCAGCCTGGCCACGGCTTCTTTTAGAGCCTCGGCCTGCTGCTGCGCTTCTGCTTTGGCGTGGGCTGCGACATAGTTCTTGCGGGCGTCGGCGGCGGCCACCTGAGCGACGCGCAATTGCTGTTCGGCGTGCTGGATCATCCGCAGCAGCTCGGCGGTCAACTCCTCGGCCTCGCGGGCCCGGGTCAGGTACTCCTTGGCTTTTTCCGTGGCCTCACCGGCGGAGGCCTCCAGGGTGTCTCGCCAGGATTCCCTGGACGCCTTGGATGTGGCCTGGGCCTCCCGGTGACGGGTCTTCAGCGTCTCCAGGCGCGTGTGTAGTTCATGGGCTGGGGCGCGGGCCTCTTCGTAGGCCTTTCGGGCAAGCGCGTGACGCTCCAGGGCGTCGGGGGTTTGGGACTCGGTTTTCATCAGGTAGGTGTCCTCGGGGTTTTCAGGAATATCGTCGGAGATCGATCTAGGGTGTAGGGGTAGAAAACTTGTTGGCTGAGGGAGCCATCGCTGATCCGCAAGCGCCGGATCTCGGCGTCAATGGCCGCCAGGAAAGCCTCCTGCGCCATCTCGGCCTCATCCCAGTTCAGGCGCTCCAACAAGAACCCCAACACCAGCCCCAAGGGGGCCGGGTCAGGCGTGTCCATCCAGCTCCGGGCGGCCCTGGCTCCTCTCGCTGCCATCAGGGCGGCGGTGGATGTCATTCGACCGGCTCCACCGGCTCCGTGGTGAGGACGTTCTCGATCAGGGCGCCCGCGCCGAAGTCCTCCACCGCATAGGCGTCGTTGCTGCTGTTGTAATCTTCGATCCGGTTGCGCTTGGGGTTTTCCACAATGTGGCGGCGCCGCCCACTGAGCTGCCAATAGAGCGAGAGATTGCTCGGGCTCGTGATCAGGATGCACCCCCTCGGCATAAAGGGCATCGTGACCACAGGCAGGCCGCCCAGCTGGACATTTTCCAGGAGCTGGCCGATGGCCAGCAGCTCGGTCGGCGTACTGCCGTGGTCTTGAAACATCGGGAAGAACTTATCGGTGACCATCTCCCGGGGAAGGATGACCCTTAAGCCGAGATCTTCCTGATGCCACGTGTCCAGCAGGTAGTAGCGCGCCTCATGGACCAGAGCGTCGAGGTTCTTGTAATCCGCGCCTGCCCAGCCACCCACCTGGATGGGCCCATCCCGGCCTTCCGTGACGACCCTCTCAGGCGAGTGATCCCGCCACTGCTGCAACCACCCGATATTGACGTCTTCGAGGTTCGGGTTCGCGTCCCTATCGGTCTGCGCAGCGGCGGCCCGTCCATGGAAGCCGATCATGATCCGGTCGCGGGCCTGCTGCTGGACGACCGCCTGAGCGTATTTCAGCTGAAAATCCGGGAATTTCGCCCACGCCTCAATCTGCTCGAAACCGAGACAGACGTCGAACTCAGTTAGGTGGCAATCGTAGGTCAGGCCATCTGTCTGGGCGACTGCATCCGGCTCCCGGTTGCCGGCGTTCGTGTCCGTCCGCCGGGCCATGGGTCGCGTGGTGATGCCCACGCGCTGCGCCTTCAATTCCTGGACGCCGACCATATTGATCTGGCCCAGGAACGCGGAGGACTCCTGGACCTTATTTTCGAGGCGCTGCTGGATGGAAGGATCCACGGTGAACCGCTCCTCAACTGAGGAGACTCCGTTGATCCGGGCGAGGCGCGTGTACAGCGCGGACAGTTTTTGTCTGGATTCTTTGTTCATCTGGGTCTCAACAATCGGTCAGTTGTTCGCCCTGCTGGGCGAAGGTCTGGGCACGGCCTGGGCCGCGGCTGGCCACCTGGAGGGTGCCGCCGACCACCCGGGCCGAGGCATGGCCTTCGGCCTGAGCCTTTTGCAGGGCGTCCATGAGTGCGGGCAGATCGTCCCGGGCCAGCTCGATAGCCTGGCCATGGGCATGGATGCGTATGGTGTTCATTTTTCGGTCCTGGTGGTGAAGGTTCTGAGCGCCGCTCGGTCAACCATGTGGCGCCGGGCGGGGGTGTCTTGAGGTGGTGCGGCCGCTACATCGATCCAGTGCGCGCCGCGCCACCCGCAGGCCGGGCAGCTGGATCGAACCAGGACGGTTGATGGGGCGGACTCCTGGTCGAGGGCGTAGAGTCTGTTTCCGCAACAGGGGCAGTTCGTCATCACGGAGCGGGATCCTCTTCTGTGGATGCCACGGCCCTGGAGACTGCGCACCATTGACTGCGGCCCACGGGGTGCAGTGGGGCGGTGGTAGGTGGAGGGTGCCCAGCACCTGGCCAGAAGGTCGTCGCCACCCGTGCCCATGCACGGCCAGACCAGCCACAGGCAGGGCATACGGTGTTCGCCGTCCTGATCTGTTCCGAGGCCCGCCAGGTGGATATGAACTTGAGGCGCGACCCGCACTCAGGACAGGGCACGTGGACCTGTGGGTACCGGCGGTAGGGGGTGGGACATGGGTTGATCTCGACCATGAGATCAGGCTACTGGCGACGTGGGTGGATGTCGCTGTGGAAGGGTTTTTAAACGCCCCGTTAAGGAGCAAATGACGGGGCGCAGCACGGGCGACAAGGGGAGACTGGGGTGGACCCCACAACAGGAGACCCCAATGCCTGAAGATATCCAGCAACGCCTGGACGATTGGATGACGCCGTTAATCGCCAGGCTCAAGCCCTCGGAGCGGAAGCGCCTCGCTCGGACCATCGGGCTGGAGCTGGCCAAGCGCAACCGGGACCGGATTAAGAGGCAGGTCAACCCCGATGGTTCGCCGTTCGAGGCGCGGGCCAAGGCGCGGGAGCCGATCAACAAGCCGATCTCGTTCGTTTATCGAAAATCAGCCACATCGACGCGGGTGGCGTCGTTGGTCAGCTTCAACGATGACGGTGATCGGATGACCGGTTACGACCGCGAGGTTGGGGGCCTGAGGACTTTCCTGAAGAGTCGGGTCGCGTATTACATCCCGCCCCGGCATCGCGGTGGTGGGCGTCGGCCTCCATCCAAGCGGAGGAACAAACCCATGTTCAGGAAGCTGGGCAGTGCTCGGTACCTGCGGCTCCTCGATGCCGGTCCCGATGGCGCCGTGGTTGGGTTCGCTGGGGCGATGGGGCGGATCGCCCGGATCCACCAACACGGTGAGAGTGCCAAGGTGGAGAAGGACGGGCCCATGGCCAACTATCCCTCGCGGCGGCTGCTGGGCATCTCCGTCGATGATGAAGAATGGCTGAGAGACACCCTTATCGCTCACATCCAGGGCCGCCGCTGACCTTCACCCCGCGTGAGGCACTCTAAGCCGTTCTGAGAGGGGCAGGGTTCGGGCAATGCCTGGGCCTTGCCCCTTTCCGTTTGTTGCCGCTTGACGCAGGACGCGAAACCACGGGCCTATATACGCCCCCGCCGCCTGCACCCACGGCGCGCCATCAGCTCCCCTCCCCGCCTGCGGGCTTTTTATATCGGTTTGGGCCTTGTGCCCGACATGCCTACAGGCTGCGCTGCGTATGGGCTGGGTTGCCCGTGGGGTGGCCCGGATTTCGGGGAGTTTTTGGGTGTTTTGGGTGGATTCTGAGATTGCTGCCCGCAGATTTCTTCGGGATTTTCCGGGAGGGGTAACGTTATTGTGTAACAACAGTAGCGGGTTGTGCCTTTATTTGAAAAATTCCATAAAAATCAATCGTGTAGCACCTGTAGCACCATGTAGCACCTGTGGTGCTACAGGAAAATTCCAATAAAATCATGTTTGTAGCACCTGTAGCACCTGTAGCACCTATTTTAATAGCTGGTCGTTTCGGGTTTTTCTTCATGGCTGAGGCGTTGAAGGAGCCAATAGTTCGCTGATCGCCTGCCCGCGTTATCTCTCTTGTGGGGCGTGGGCTCGGCTGCAGCGGCACTGCGCCACCTGGCGGCGTATTCAGTGATGAGCGCTCGCCTGTCAGGCCGATCGTCGATGTGAGAATGGATGAAGCGTCGGTCCTCCGGCTTGAGCGGGATTCCATCCAGGGGACCAGCCTTTGGCGGCGATGTGGTCTT
>JBHEOJ010000006.1:40912-41177 GCA_046260855.1 Thioalkalivibrio sp. | reverse complement strand
GCATCAGGCACCGCCAGTCGCCGACCACGCCATTCCCCGGCGACGATACGCAAACGCCCCGGGGCACCGGGG
Organism: Thioalkalivibrio sp.; assembly: GCA_046260855.1. GTDB lineage: Bacteria > Pseudomonadota > Gammaproteobacteria > Ectothiorhodospirales > Ectothiorhodospiraceae > Thioalkalivibrio_A. The sequence continues at coordinate 41,105 of JBHEOJ010000006.1, read as the reverse complement.
CGTGGTGGGCTTGTGCGGCGTTGTTTCATGTTGTGGTGAGGATTTCTTTATTCGCCACAGAGGGCACAGAGGGAAAACATCCTCAAAACCATTCTCTCGCGAAGGCGCTAAGACGCCAAGAAAAAAGGGCGTAGTAGAAAACCTGGATATAAAGACCTGCGTTTTTTCTCAGTGACCTCAGTGGCTAAAAAAT
>JBHEOJ010000006.1:281-40902 GCA_046260855.1 Thioalkalivibrio sp. | reverse complement strand
GACACGGAGAATTCATAACATCTCGTAGCTAGTTATGTACAACTGGTTTCACAATGATAAATCTTAAGTATTCGGCTTGTTATCTGGCTTTGGTTTTCTCTGTGACCTCTGTGTCCTCTGTGTCCTCTGTGGCTAAAGAATTTATCAAACAGCACCGACGCCCGCACTCCTCACGCCTCACACCAATCAACCCTCACCACCCACGATCACAGTGATCATGCGTTCCGGATCGAGGCGGCTCTGGAATGCGTCTCGGATGGTGCGTTCGTCCACGGACTCCACCCGGTCGCTGAAGCGAGCCAGGTAGTCCAGAGGCAGGCCGTAAAAGCCCATCATGGCCAGGTTGTCCACCATGGCGCTGTTGGAGGCGGTGCGCAGGGGGAAGCCACCGGTGATGTTGCGCTTGCTGGCACGCAGCTCGTTGACCGTGGGGCCCGTGTCGCGGAAGTCGACCAGGGCGTCGTGCATCACCTGGATGGCCTCCTCGGCCTGGGACACCTGGGTCTGTACACCCATGATGAACGGACCATCCGCCTCCATGGGCATGAAGTAACTGTAGACGCTGTAGGCCAGACCCCGGCGTCCGCGCACCTCCTCGAACAACCGGGCGGTGAAACCACTCCCGCCCAGTACGTGGTTGCCCACATAGAGGGGGAAGTAATCCGCGTCGCCCCGGCGCATCCCCGGCTGACCGATGAACACGTGGGCCTGCTCCGAGGGGAAGGCGACACGGATAGTGCGGGCCTCGTCCAGAGGCTTCACCTGCGGCAACGCCGGCGCCGGCTCGCCCTCGGGCAGTACCGCCGCCACCCGCTCGGCGATGGCCTCGGCCTGGGCACGGTCCACACCGCCCACCAGCACCAGCACGCCATTGCGCGCCACATAGTAGTCCCGATAAAAGCCCTGCACCTGCTCACGGGTGATGGCCCGCACACTCTGTTCCGTACCCAGGGGCACACCGGCGTAGGGATGATCGCCGTAGACCGCCTCAAAGAAGATGCGCTGGGCCACCTGGCCCGGATTCTGTGCCTGAGCGTCAAGGGCCACCAGGGTCTGACGCCGGGCACGTTCCAGGTCCCGCTCCGGGAAGCGTGGATCGCCCAGTACGGTGGTGAAGGTCTCCAGGGAGGCCTCCAGCCAGTCGGCCTCGGTAACGCTGCGCAGGCTCACGTAGGCCATGTCCCGCAGGGCATCGGCGCCGAACTGGGCGCCCACGGATTCGAAGCGCTCGGCAATGGTGTCCGCATCCCAGTCCCCGGCGCCGGTATTGAGCAGGCCGCTGGTGAGCCGGGCAAGCCCCGGCGCCGAGCCGTCCCGGGCGCTGCCGGCGCGAAACACCACGCGCATATCCAGCATGGGCAATGCCGGTGCGGGCATGAAGTACACCCTGAGCCCGTTGTCCGTCTCCCAGTATTCGATGGCCGGGGACGCGTGGACCGGCGCGAGCAGCAGCAGCGCCAGCAGGGCGCCGAACAGGAAGCGCATGGGTGTGAGTTGTTTCATGTAATTACCTTGTGTTTTGTACTTTGTACTTTGTACTTTGTACTTTGTACTTTGGAGCTGCCGTGCCGTAGGCCGGATAAGGCAAAGCCGTATCCGGCAGCGCGTGGCTTGCAACAACGGCGGATGCGCTGCGCTTATCCGCCCTACGGGCTCTTCGCAGTTTTCAACCTTCATCCTTCCACCCTCATCCTTCTTTAGCGAAGGTGTCCCTCGAAATTGCTGGGCGGATTCTCGGGGTCGATGGGCAGCGGCTCCAGCCAGCCTACGGTGCGCCGATCCGCGTCGAAGTATTTCTGCGCCACGGCCTGTACCTGTTCGGCGGTCACTGCGCGGACCCGCTCGGTGACCTCGTCCAGGGTGCGCCAGCCCAGGCCGACCTTCTCCAGCATGCCCAGCTGATTGGCCTGACCTTCCACGGAATCCAGACGGTAGACCTCCCGAGCCACGACCTGGGCCTTGACCCGCTCCAGCTCCGCCTCGGAGGCCGGGGCCTCCTTGAGCTGTTCCAGGGCTTCGGTCAGCGCCGTCTCAAGTACATCCAGGCCGGTGCCCTGGGAAGGGGAGGCGCTGAGTATGAACAGGGTATCGAGACGGCTGAAGGCGCTGTATCCGGCGCCGGCACCGGCGGCCAGCTCCTGCTCGCGTACCAGGTTGCGGGCCAGGCGCGCGCTCTCGCCGCCATCCAGGATGCCTGCGGCCACCAACAGGGCGTAGGGCTCCCAGTCCTCCTCGGCGGTCATCAGCACCGGAACCTTGTAGCCCATGAGCACGGCGGGCACCCGGGCCGGGGCACGCACGGTGACACGTCGCTCGCCCTGCTGGCGGGTCTCGGAGCGGGGCTTGATGTCCGGCAGGTCCCGGGACTTGATAGGACCGAAGTAACGTCGCGCCATACGGTGCACCGCCTCCGGTTCCACGTCGCCCACCACCACCAGGGTGGCATTGTTGGGGGCGTACCAGCGGTCGTACCAGGCGCGCATGTCCGCCACGGTGTAGTTCTGGATGTCGCTCATCCAGCCCACCACCGGAATGCCGTAGGGGCTGTTCAGCCAGGCGCTGGCGTTGACCTGCTCGAACAGCAGGGCGTTGGGGTTGTCCTCGGTGCGTAGGCGGCGCTCTTCCTGGACCACCCGCATCTCCTGGACGAACTCATCCTCCGGCAGGGTGATGTTACGCATGCGATCGGCCTCGAGCCGCAGGGCGATCTCCAGGCGGTCGGCGGCCAGCACCTGGTAGTAGGCGGTGTAGTCCCGGCTGGTGAAGGCATTCTCACGACCACCCTGCTCGGCAATGATGCGTGAGAACTCGCCAGAGGGATAACGGGCCGTGCCCTTGAACATCATGTGTTCCAGCGCATGGGAGATGCCGGTGATGCCACCGTATTCATGAGCGGAACCCACCCCGTACCAGACCTGTGACACCACCACCTGGGCCCGGTTGTCGGGCTTCACCAGCACCTTCATGCCATTGGCAAGCTCGAATTCATGGACGCCCTGAAGCTCGCCCCGGGCCTGCACGGACAGTGACGTGAAACCCATGAGCAGAATCAGGACGGGCAGACTGTAAAGCTGTATGTACTTCATTTCCGCGTGTGGTCCCCGGTGGTAGGATGAGCGCTCTCGTGACTTCATAGACACCCAGCACCCATGTTCGGTTTCAGAAAAAATCGCCCCGAGGGCGAAACCAAGACCCCGGAGCCCGCCCAGAGCGAAGGCCTATTCTCACGGCTGCGCAAGGGATTGTCCAAGACCGGCCAATCCCTCACCGAGGGCATGGCCACCCTGGTCATGGGCCGCAAGGCCATCGACGACGAACTGCTGGAAGAGCTGGAAACCCGCCTGCTCATGGCAGACGTGGGCGTGGAGGCCACCCAGCGCATCCTGGACGGGCTCACCCGCCGGGTGGCGCGCAAGGAGCTCACCGATGCCGACGCCCTGCTCGGCGCCCTGCACGAGGCCATGACCGAGATCCTGGCCCCCGTGGCACGCCCCCTGGTGATCGACACCGGCAAAAAGCCCTTTGTGATTCTGGTGGTAGGCATTAACGGTGCTGGCAAGACCACCACCATCGGCAAGCTGGCCAAGCGCCTGCAGAACGAGGGCCGCTCCGTGATGCTGGCCGCCGGCGACACCTTCCGCGCCGCGGCGGTGGAGCAGCTGCAGGTCTGGGGCGAACGCAACCATATTCCCGTGATCACCCAGGGCAAGGGTGCGGACTCCGCGTCGGTGATCTACGATGCCGTTCAGGCCGCCAAGGCCCGTAGCGTGGACGTGCTCATCGCCGACACCGCCGGGCGCCTGCACACCCAGGCCAATCTCATGGAGGAGATGAAGAAGGTGCGCCGCGTGATCCAGCGCCTGGATGCCGATGCCCCCCACGAGACCCTGCTGGTGGTGGACGCCGGCACCGGACAAAATGCCCTGAACCAGGCCCGGGAATTCAACCAGGCCGTGAACCTCACCGGCCTGGCCGTGACCAAGCTGGACGGCACCGCCAAGGGCGGCATCGTGTTCGCCATGGCCGAGCGCATGGCCATTCCGATCCGATTCATCGGTGTAGGGGAAGGCATTGACGATCTGCGCACCTTCCGGGCAGATGAGTTCGTTAAAGCCCTGCTGAGCACCGATGAAGAGTAACTGGGTACAAGAGACAAGATGCCAGTGAGTTCAAAAACAAGACCTCTTGTCTCTTGCATCTTGTCACTTGTCTCTGAGCCTTCATGATCCAATTCCAGAACGTCGTCAAACGTTATCCCGGTGGTCAGGAAGCCCTGTCCCGGGTGAGCCTGCGCATGGACGAGGGGGCCATGGCCTTCCTCACCGGTCATTCCGGTGCGGGCAAGAGCACCCTGCTCAAGCTCATCGCCCTGATCGAGCGGCCCACCCGGGGCCAGATCACGGTCAACGGCCAGCATCTCAACACCCTGCCCCGGCGCAAGGTGCCCTACTTCCGGCGCGGCATCGGCATCATCTTCCAGGACCATCACCTGCTCCATGACCGCAGCGTGTTCGACAATGTGGCGCTGCCCCTCGTGATCCTGGGCTACCGGCGCCCGGAGATCGCCCGCCGGGTACGTGCCGCCCTGGGCAAGGTGGGCCTGCTGCACAAGGAAAAGGCCCAGCCGGTGACCCTGTCCAGCGGTGAGCAGCAGCGTGTGGGCATCGCCCGGGCGGTGGTGCACAAACCCGCCATCCTGCTGGCGGACGAGCCCACCGGCAACCTGGACCCGGAGCTGTCCCGGGAGATCATGGAGCTGTTCCTGCAATTCAACCAAGTGGGGGTCACCACGCTGATCGCCAGCCATGACCTGGAGCTGATCACCACCCTGGGCAAACCCATCCTCAAGCTCCACGGGGGCACGCTGGTGCAGACCGACCCCCGGGACGAGGCGCAGCCATGAGCCGCGCCCCCAAGCCCGCGGCCCGTCGCAAGGTCACCCCCCGGGGCGCAGCACGGGGCACCGGTCAACCGGCCATTCACACTCGTTTCCAGGCCTGGGGGGTGAACCACGCCCAGGCCATGATGTTTAGCCTGGGCCGTCTGAGCCGCAATCCCTTTGGCGCCGCCCTCACCCTGACGGTGATCGCCATCGCCCTGGCCTTGCCCAGCGGCCTGTGGTTGGCCCTGAAAAACCTCCAGGAGGCCAGCGGTGACTGGGACCGGGGGGCCCAGCTGTCGGTGTTCGTGGCGGACAGCGTCAGCGACCCGGACCTGGCACAACTGGCGGGCCGCATCGAGGCCCTGGAGCCGGTGCACAGCGCCCAGCCCCTGACCCGGGAAGACGCCCTGGCGGAGTTCCGTGCCCTGTCCGGCTTCGGCGAGGCCCTGGACCTGCTGGACCACAACCCCCTGCCTGCCCTGGTGCTGGTGACCCCGGTGGCCGCCCACCAGGGTCCGGAGGCGGTGCGGGCCCTGGCAGAGCAACTGGAGGCCCTGGACGGGGTCACCCAGGCCCAGGTGGACCTGCAGTGGGTGCAGCGCCTGCAGGCCCTGCTGGAGATGACCCGCCGCGGGGTCGGCCTGGTGGCCGTGCTGCTCGGCCTGGGCGTACTGCTAGTGGTGGGCAATACCATCCGCCTGGATATTCTCAACCGGCGCCGGGAGATCGAGGTGGCCAAGCTGGTGGGCGCCACCAATGGCTTCATCCGCCGTCCCTTCCTCTACGGCGGCCTGTGGCTGGGCCTGTTTGGCGGCCTGCTGGCCCTGATCATCCTGGGCCTGGGACTGCTGCTGCTCAACGGCCCGGTCCAGCAGCTGGCCTCCCTCTATGGCAGCGATTTCCGCCTTCAGGGGCCTGGCTTTTCCGGCGTCATGGCCCTGCTGGGCCTAGGTATCGCCCTGGGCCTGGGTGGTTCCTGGATGGCCGTGGGCCGCCACCTGCGCGATATCGAACCCCGATAGGGGTAGTCCCAAAGGAACTCGAGGCCGCCTTAGCACTCCAATCCAACGAGTGCTAAAATAGGCACATCACAAGATTTTGATGGAGATACCCTCACCATGACCTCAACTGCACTGATGAAAAGCGGCCCGCATCTGGCCGTACCGGTCGGCAGCCTGGACAGCTACATGCAGGCCATCGCCCGGTTGCCTGTGCTGGAGGCCGAGCAGGAGAAGGACCTGGCCCGCCAGTTACGGGATCAGCAGGACCTGGAGGCCGCCCGCAAGCTGGTGATGCACAACCTGCGCTTCGTGGTGCATATCGCCCGGGGTTACAACGGCTACGGCCTGGGCCTGGGCGACCTGATCCAGGAGGGCAACATCGGCCTGATGAAGGCGGTCAAACGCTTTGATCCGGAAATGAACGTACGCCTGATCTCATTTGCCGTGCACTGGATCCGCGCCGAGATCCACGAGTTCATCCTGCGCAACTGGCGCATCGTCAAGGTGGCCACCACCAAGGCCCAGCGCAAGCTGTTCTTCAATCTGCGCGGGGCCAAGAAGCGCCTTGGCTGGTTCAACAGCGCCGAGGTGCAGGCAGTGGCCGATGACCTGGGCGTGACGCCCCAACAGGTCATGGAGATGGAATCCCGCCTGGCGGGCCAGGACGTGAGCTTCGACCCGGCCCCGGCCAGCGACGAGGATGGCCCCAGCCTGTCTCCCGCCGAGACTCTGATCGACGAATCCGGCGATCCGGCAGAACGCCTGGAGGCGGACGACTGGGCCAGCCATCACGAGGTCCGCCTGCACTCGGGCCTTCAAGCCCTGGATGACCGCAGCCGCGACATCGTGAGCCGCCGTTGGCTGGTGGATCAGAAGGCCACCCTGCACGAACTGGCCGCCGAGTACGGCATCTCCGCGGAGCGGGTGCGTCAGCTGGAGAGCAATGCCATGCGCAAGCTGCGCACCAGCCTGGAGGCATAACTGCTGGGTTGGAGTATCAAAACAGCAGACATGAAAAAAGCGGCCAATGGCCGCTTTTTTCATGTCTGCATTGGGTGATTTCTCAGCCGCCGAAAAAGATCACGGACAGGAAGCTCAACCAGGAGACCACGATCAGGGCGATGGTGATCGTCAGGGGAAAATTCTCGAAACTGAACATGCTCTCAGACCTCTGCTGACAGGCCCGGGACAACCGGGCGATGCTTCAAAATTGGACAGGGTGCCCGGCGGACACTGCACCTAGAATCGGTGCACATCCTAGACAATCAGCCGCCTGGCTTCAAGTCATCCTTGTCCCGATCATATGTGTCCCGGGCCTCACCGGTCTGCTCGTCATGAGGGATCATGGGGTCATCGTCGTCCATGAGGATGCGGTGCGCGGGGCCGTCCAGATCCTCGTATTGGCCCGACTTCACCGCCCACATGAAGGCAAAGATCACCAGGGCGAGGAACACCATCCCCAGGGGAATGAGTAGATAAAGAATATCCATGACTGCTTGGAACGTACTCCCGTGGTGGGATTCCCGCCATCAGCGCCGGGGCGGGGTCTCGCGCAAGCGCAGTGAATTGACCACCACGATCAGGGACGACAGGGACATCCCCAGGGCCGCCATCCAGGGGGTCAGCACCCCGCTGGCGGCTACCGGCAGGGCGATCACATTGTATCCGATGGCCCAGCGGATGTTCTGGCGCACGATGTCCACCATGCGCCGTGACACGCCGTAGGCCGCTGGCAGCTGACCGAGGCGCTCACCGTAGAGGATCATGTCGGCGCTGGCCTGGGCCAGCTGGGTGCCCTCGGCCATGGCGATGGACACATGGGCCCGGGACAGCACCGGCGCGTCGTTGATGCCGTCCCCCACCATGGCAACCACCGCCCCGGGTCGCGCCTGGATCACCTCCAGGGCGCTCAGCTTGCCCTGGGGGTCCAGGCCACCCCAGGCCTGCTCGATGCCCACACGGCGGGCCATGTAGGCCACCGAGTCCGGGTGATCCCCGGACAGCAGATGCACGGCGATGCCCTGCTCCTTGAGCCGGGCCACGCAGCTGGCGGCATCCTCGCGCAGGCGGTCCTCCAGCACGAAGGCCGCCAGGGGCCCGGATTCCTCACCCAGCACCACCAGGCTACCGGCGGGATGGGCCTCGGCCAGGGCCGTCAAGGCCGTATCGGGCCAGTTCCGATTGGCGCACAACTCGGCCACATAGCGGGCGCTGCCGATACGGTACAGGCGCCCGTCCACCCGGGCCTCCATACCCTGACCCGGCCGAGACACCTGGTCACTCAGGACACCTGCAGGACGTCCCGCACGCTGGAATACCTTCGCCACCGGGTGTTCGGAACCCTGCTCCAGCACCGCCGCCAGGGCCAGGCAGTCATCCTCTGAACGCCCACCCAGCCACAGGGACTCGACCCGTGCCAAGCGGCCCTCGGTGAGGGTCCCGGTCTTGTCGAACACCACGTCGGTAGCGGCCGCCAGGGTCTCCAGGGCATGCCCCCGGGTCACTAGCACGCCACGCCCTGTGAGACTGCCCGTGGCGGCCGTCATGGCCACGGGGGTGGCCAAGGCCAGGGCACAGGGACAGCTGACCACCAGCATGGCCACCATCACCCAAAACGCCCGCGCGGGGTCGACCTGGAACCACCACACAGCGCCCACCAGCACCGTGAGCAGCAACACGGCCCCCACGAAGTAGCCGGTACCCCGCTCCGCCATGCGGGCCAGGCGCGGCTTCTCGGTCTGGGCGCGATCCAGCAGGCGCTGGATGGCGGACAGCAGGGTGTCGGTCCCCACCTTGTCCACGCGCATAACCAATGGGCTTTCCACGTTGACGGTGCCGCCGGTGAGGGCGTCCCCGGTCTGGCGCACCCGGGGCAGGCTCTCGCCGGTGATCATGGCCTCGTTGACACTGGAACGACCTTCCAGCACGGCACCGTCCGCCGGCACCGTATCCCCGGGGCGCACACGCACCCGGTCCCCGGGGGCGAGATCCGCCACAGGCACCGGTTCATCGCCCTGGTCGGTGATGCGTATGGCCATGGCCGGCAGCAGCTTGCCCAGGGCCTCGGTGGCCTGGCCGGCCCGCTGGCGGGCACCCATCTCCAGGTAACGACCGGTGAGCAGGAAAAACACGAACATGGTGACCGACTCGAAATACACCTCGCCGGAACCGCTGAGGGTGGACCAGGCGCTGGCCAGGTAGGTGCTGCCGATGGCCAGGGCCACGGGCACGTCCATGCCCAGCTGTCGGTGGCGCAGATCCCGCCAGGCGCTGGTGTAGAAGGTGCTGCCCGAGTACAGCACCACCGGCGTGGCCACCAGGAAGGCCACCCAGCGCATGAAGCGCATCATGTCCTCGGAGCCGCTGTCCGCGGCCCCGATCCACAGGGCCACGGCCAGCATCATCACCTGCATCATGCCCAGGCCGGCCACCGCCAGGCGGCGCAGGGCGGCGTTGCGCTCTCGCTGATAGACGGCTTCCTGGCGCCCCGGGTCAAAGGGATGGCCCCGGTAGCCGATGTCGCGAATGGCCTTGAGGATATCGCTCAGGTGGATGCGGGAATCGTCCCAGCGCAGGCGGGCGCGATGGGTCGAGTAGTTCACCGCGAATTCGAGCACCCCGGGCAGGGATTTCACGTGGCGCTCATTGAGCCAGACACAGGCGGCGCACACGATGCCCTCCAGGATCAGGGCCGCCTCGCGCACCTGGGTGTCGTCCGCACGTACAAAGCTTCGCTGCAGTTCGGGGCGGTCGTACAGGGAGAGTTCATCACGCAGGTCCGCGGGCATGGCGTCGGCCGGCCCGGCGGGGATATCGGTGCGATGCTGGTAGTAATCCTCAAGGCCGGCATCCACGATGGCCTGCGCCACCGTCTGGCAACCGGGACAGCACATGGCCCGGGAGACATCGCCGATGATAACGCTGTAGGGCGCGTCGGCGGGTACCGGCTGGGCGCAGTGGAAACAGGCCTCCTCGCCGGTCACCGATCCCGCTTCTAGCGCCCCGGATCGATCATGAACCTGGGAGTCGTGCTCCGCTTTCACCCTTCACGCACAGAGGTCATGCCGCGCTGCTCGTGGACCTCCTCGCCCCTCTCCACCCGCAGACGGACTTCCCAGGCGCCGGCCATGGGCAGGGACACCGGAGCCTGATACACACCAGGTGCCACGGCATCCAGCCGGAAGCTGCGATCCTCCCGGGCGTCGGAGGGACGTGCGAATTCACCGCCCACATGCACGTCCGACAAAGGCTGTCCTTCCCGGTCCGCCACCTTGACCTGGAAGATGGCCGGCTCACCCTGGCGGGGGCTCTGCAACCAGCCCTGGCGCACCTGCCAGCCGCGCTGTTCCTGGGCCTCCATGCGCTCCAGATGCTCATGAAGCAGGGCATCCTTCTTGAAATAGTTGTTGGCCACGGTGCCAGGGAAGTGAGAGGTTACCTGCCCCGCCCCACTGCGCGGCTCAGGCAGGATGCGTCCTACCAGGCCGCCGGGCATGCCCTTGTTGGCCAGGGAGATGATGATGGCGTCTACGGTGGCGATCACCAGGAAGAAGGCCACGATGGTGGCCGGTGCCCAGTGAAACCAGCGCCCGCCGCCGCGCTTGATGTTGCGGCCACCTTCCCACTGTGCGGTGACGATACCCATGCCATAGGGGGTGATGATGAACAGGGCCAGATGGATGGCGAACACGTCCGCACTCTGCCAGAAGATGATCTGCAGGGGCAGGAACACGCACAGCATGGCCACGATCACCACCAGGGAGACCTGGTAGGCACGCAGACGGGTCAGGCGATACAGCAGCACATAGGCCAGGAAACTGGCCACCACGCCGATGCCAAGACTGATGATGAGATTTTCCACGGGGTTACCTCCTCTCGTGGGGCGTATTGCAGGCCATCACGGACTGTGAAAATGGGTTGCCAGTTCCAGAATCTCAATCTCGCTCTGGTCCTGGGGAACGATTCGGAAGTTCAGATCACGCTGTCGCACGCTCGGGTTCGCCACTTGATAACGCACACGGGCCAGTACCGTGGTGCCCTGCTCCGGATGCAGGTCCACCACGTCGATTCGGCCGGTGTCGAGGATGGCACCCTCCAGCCCATCCATCTCGATGCGTATGCTCACCGTGCGCTGGGTCTTGTTGTTGATCTTGATCTCGTAGCTGTTCTGGATGGAGCCATCAGAGAGTTGTACGAACAGGGGCTGACGCACCTGTGCCACCGAGGCATCCAGCTGCGGCTGGCTGACGATGCTCCACATGAGCAGCACCACCATGATCGCAAGGGTCAGGCCATAAGCGATGTTCTTGAGCTTGAACAGCCGGGTCGGGCGCCCTTCCAGGGAATTCTCCGAGGTATATCGGATCAGACCCCGGGGCCATTTCATCTTGTCCATCACCGTATCGCAGGCATCCACGCACAGGGCGCAATGAATGCACTGGTACTGAAGGCCGTTGCGGATGTCGATACCCGTCGGGCAGACCTGTACGCAGTAGCCGCAGTCGATGCAGTCACCCACGCCCTTGGCCTGGCGCTCGTCCCGGCCCTTGAGGCCGGCACCCAGCTTGGCGCGTCCCTCGCTGCCCTCACCGCGCTGTTCGTCGTAGGAGACGATCAGCGTGTCCCGGTCGAACATCACACTCTGGAAACGGGCATAGGGGCACATGTAGGTACACACCTGCTCCCGGGCCAGACCGGCCATCACATAGGTGGTGGCGGTGAGGAAGAAGGTGGTGGCGTAGGCGGGGAATGGCGCCTCGCCGGTGAAAAACTGCTGCACCAGCACCGGGGCATCCGCCCAGTACAGGACGAAGGTGAGCCCGGTGGTAAAGGCGGTCAGCAGCCACAAGGCATGAGTCAAGCCCTTCTTGAGAACCTTCTCTCCACCCCAGGGCTGCTTGTCCAGACGGATACGCGCCGGGCGCTCTCCCTGCACCACACGCTCGATGAGCATGTAGACATCGGTCCACAGGGTCTGGAAACAGAAATAACCGCAGAAGACCCTTCCCGCCAGCGCCGTGACCAGGAACAGCAACACGGCGGCGATCATCAGAAAGCCGGCCAGCCAGAAGATGTCCTGGGGATAGACCACCAGATCGAACAGATAGAAACGACGCCCCGGCAGATCAAACAACACGGCTTGATGGGCACCGTGTTCACGGGTCCAGCGCAACCAGGGCAGGAGAAAATACACCCCATAGGCCAATAGCAAAATGCCCCACTTCAGCCCCCGGAAACGGCCTTTGACCGATCTGGGATAGATGGGGATGCGTGGCTGGTAATCCTGCTGGCGGGCGTCACTCATTAGGGTTGCCGTGAGGCGCGGAGCTGAGCCGCAAGGGCCGGGGCCGGTGCGGGCCAGCCCCGGGGTACTGACATGTGTATTCGTGCTACTGACCGCCGCCCAACTGATGCACGTAGGCAGTCAACACCTTGATCTCGGTGGGCGAGAGGCGATCGGCAAAGGCCGGCATCTGGCGCTGCACACCATTGCGCAGCACGCTCCTGACCAGTTCCATGCGCGCCTCATGATCAGCGGCACCGGGCACATCAATGATTTGCCACAGGTTGTTGGTCAGGTTGGGAGCGCCCTGGGAGATACGACCCGTGCCACCCATGTCGTGGCACTGGAAACAGCCGCCTTCCTGACCATTGAAGATGCGCTTGCCACGGTCGATGGCATCGGTATCACCACCTTCGTAGCTGGCCAGCGACAGCACGTAGACGGCCACGTCATCCATCTGTTCCTGATTCAGGGTTTCGCGGAACGATGGCATATAGCCCATACGTCCCTGGGTCAGGGTTTCCTCGATGCGATCCACCGTGCCGCCCCAGAGCCAGTCGTCATTGGCCAGGCTGGGATAACTGCCGACGATGCCGGCGCCACCCACTTGATGACAGGCGGCGCAGTAATCGCCGAAAATGCCGTGGGCATAGGAACGCACGAAGGAGATCTTGTCGGCGTCGGTGAGGATCTCCTCATAGGAGGCGTCGGCGATCACCTCGATGTACTCGCGCTGACGCACCGCAGAGGGGCTAGACTGCATGTCCCGGACCAGCAGGGCACGGGTGTTCCAGTGGGAGCTGCGCTCTTCGCCGTCCACCTCGTAGGTGACGGTGTTGAAACCCTTGGTGAAGCTGCTGCCCACGGGCCATGCCGGGTACATCAGCCAGTACACCACGGCGAACACCACCGTGGCATAGAAGCCCCACAGCCACCACCGCGGCAGCGGGTTATTGTATTCCTGCAGGTCACCATCCCAGGCATGACCCGTGGTCTGAACCGCAGCTTGCTTCTTATCGGTCGGCTTGCTCATCGCTTTTTCCCGTCATCGCTGTTAGCCGGTTCGTCATCGTCATCCAGAGGCATGTAACGATAGGATTCCAGGCGTTCGGATCGCTTCTTGCTGCTGAACAGGTAGATCAGGATGCCAACAAACAGGCTGAAGAAGAGCAACAGCGCAAGCATCTTGCTGTTACCCATGTCGGCGATCCAGTACCACAAGTCCAGCAACATCCCCACCTCTTTGCCGATACGCATCGCCCCACGGGGCGGATGAGTTGATCAGCGGAAATCGACGAAATAACCGTCGTCGTACTGGGTAAAGTCCACCAGGGTGCCAAGCACCTGCAGGTAGGCTACGAGGGCATCCATCTCCGTGATCCGCGAGGGATCTCCGTCGTAGTTGCCAGCCTGGGCCTGGGCGATCAGGTTCTCTTCGGCACGAGGGACGTCCATCATGCGTGCCGCCTCTTCGCCGAAGGACTCCACATTGGCCTGGTACTCGCTATCACTGATCGAGTACGGCACACCCACACGGCGCAGGGCACGCATGCGCGCCTGGATGTCGGCGTAGGCCAGATCGGTCTGCGCCAGCCAGGGATAGCCGGGCATGATGGACTCGGGCACCACGGAGCGCGGATCGATCAGATGCTGTACCTGCCACTCGTTGGAGTACTTGCCACCCACACGAGCCAGATCGGGACCGGTGCGCTTGGAGCCCCACTGGAAGGGATGGTCGTACTGGGACTCGGCCGCCAGGGAGTAGTGCCCGTAGCGCAGCATCTCATCCCGGAACGGACGGATCATCTGGGAGTGGCAGGTATAGCAACCCTCTCGCACATAGATGTCACGACCGCGCTGCTCCAGCGGCGTGTAGGGGCGCACGCCATCCACATCTTCAATGGTGTCGTTGATGTAGAACAACGGCACGATCTCCACCAGACCACCTACACTGATCACTGCCAGTGTCAGGATGATCAGCAGGCCGGCATTGGTTTCAACGCTTTCATGCTTCATTGTCGTCAAACTCCCTCAGCGCCGGATCAGGAAGACGCGCCGGCCATCTTGGCGGCGATCTTCGCTTCCACGCGGGCCGTCTCACGACGGGCCACAGTGACGGTCATATAGATGTTGTAGGTCATGATCAGCATACCAGCCAGGAAGAAGCCGCCTCCCAGAGCACGCACCACATAGGGCTTGTGCAGGAAGACCACGGATTCCACGAAGGTGTAGGCCAGGTTGCCGTACTCATCGAAGGCACGCAGCATCAGGCCCTGGCCGATACCGGCCACCCACATGGCAGTGATGTAGAGCACGATGCCGATGGTGGCCAGGAAGAAGTGCACGTACACCAGCTTCAGGCTGTAGAGCTTCGTGTTCCACAGTCGCGGCATCATGTGGTATAGGGAGCCAAAGGAGATCATGGCCACCCAGCCCAGGGCGCCGGAGTGCACGTGGCCGATGGTCCAGTCGGTGTAATGAGACAGGGCGTTCACGCTCTTCAAGGACATCATCGGACCCTCGAAGGTAGACATGCCGTAGAAGGACAGCGCGGTGATCAGGAACAGCATGATCGGGTCGGTGCGCAGCTTATCCCAGGCACCGGACAGGGTCATGATGCCGTTGATCATGCCGCCCCAGGAGGGCAGCAGCAGCAGGATGGAGAAGGTGGCCGCCAGGGTGGAGACCCAGTCAGGCAACGCCGTCCAGTGCAGGTGATGGGCGCCCACCCACATGTACAGGAATACCAGCGCCCAGAAGTGGATGATGGACAGCCGGTAGGAATAGATCGGCCGACCCGCCTGCTTGGGCACGAAGTAATACATCATTCCCAGGAACGCGGCGGTGAGGAAGAAGCCCACCGCGTTATGCCCGTACCACCACTGGGTCATGGCGTCCTGAACGCCGGAAAACAGCGAGTAGGATTCCAAGCTGAACAGGCTCACGGGCATCTGCAGGTTGTTGAAGATATGCAGCAGGGCGGTGGCCAGGATGAAGGCCATGAAGAACCAGTTGGCCACATAGATGTGGGGCTGGGAGCGACGCAGCAGGGTGCGCAGAAACACCCAGAAGTAGGCCACCCAGGTGACCGTGATCAGGATGTCGACGGGCCACACGAACTCGGCGTACTCACGACCCTGGGTGTAACCCATCATGTAGGTGATCACGCCCAGGGCAATGGCGATGTTCCAGCCCCAGAAGGTGAAGGTCGCCAGGGAGCCGCTGTAGAGACGGGCTTGGCAGGTACGCTGCACGATGTAATAGGACGTGGCGAACAGGGCGTTACCGCCGAAACCGAAGATCACCAGGGTGGTGTGGACCGGACGGAACCGGCCGAACGTGATCTGGGCGATATCGAAGTTCAGGAAGGGGAATGCTAGCTGTGAGGCGATGTAGGTCCCCACACCCATCCCCAGCACCCCCCAGACCAGAGCCATGATGGAAAACTTCTTGATAATTTCGTAGTTGTACTGCTCCGAGCTGACCGCGCCTGATGCGCCGTGTGCTGAAGCCATGGTCGTGGAATGGGCCATATTCTCTCACCTACCCTGAAAAAGGTTTCAACTTCTCGGGCTTGAAACAGGGCGTGAAGAATACCGCAAATGCACGAAAGTGGGAACTTATCCACAGCGCGGCGCTGGGATATCATAACTTGATATTAATCAACGGGTTGAAATTATCATGAGGCGCCCTTATGGGCACCACAAACCTTTCTATTGCAATACTTAGGCCATTGCTACGTACCAGAAGCCCAGATAGCGGTCCACCAGCATCGCCCCGAACAGGGCCAGCAGATAGACGATGGAGTAGGTAAAGGTGCGGATGGCCCGCTGGCGGCTGCGGGTGAGCATGAGCATCACGGCGTGGTACAGAAACACCCCACCCAGACCCAGGGCAGCCAGCAGATACAGCCAGCCACTGACCCCCAGGGCGACGGGCAGCAGGGTCACCACCACCAGCAGGACGGTGTAGAGCAGGATCTGCAAGCGGGTGAAGTCTTCTCCATGGGTGACCGGCAGCATCGGGATACCCACCCGTGCGTATTCATCCTTGCGATAGATGGCCAGGGCCCAGAAATGGGGCGGCGTCCAGGTGAATACGATCAGGAACAGGACCAGGGCCATGGGCTCGATCTGCCCGGTCACCGCAGCCCAGCCAAGCAGCGGCGGCGTGGCCCCGGCGGCACCGCCAATGACGATGTTCTGGGGCGTGGCCCTTTTAAGGAACATGGTGTAGATCACCGCGTAGCCTACCAGTGACAGCAAGGTCAGCACCGCAGTGAGTGTGTTGACGCCAAAATAGAGGATGGCGAATCCGGCGGTACCGATCACCGCTGAGAAGCTCAGGCTGCGCTCCACGTCAAGATGGCCGGTGGGCAGCGGGCGACGACGGGTGCGATTCATGATCGCGTCCGCCTTACGATCCAACACGTGATTCAGGGCTGCGGCCGACCCGGCCATCAGGCTGATACCCAGGGTGCCGAACACCAGGGCTTGCCAAGGCACTGCCCCCGGGGCCGCCAGCAGCATGCCCACCCAGGCCGTGAACACCATGACCGCCACCACCTTCGGCTTACACAGGGCCAGATAGTCCCGCCAGTGTCCTAGGATGCCCTGATGCAGGGAGAGGGTGAGCGCCTTGATGGTCATTCAGTCTATCTCCTCAAAAATTCAGAATCGGGCATGCGCCTGGGTTAACCCGTATGACCCACGGCCCCGGTCGCGGGGGATGCCATGTGTAGCCGTGAAGCTGCACCCTGGGCCAGGGCATGCATGAGGGTGAGCACCGACAGCAACAGTAACGCCGCCACCCCGTTGTGCACTACCGCCACAGGTAAGGGCAGGTAGAACACGATATTCGAGATGCCCAGCGCGATCTGGAGCAGCAGAAGCAGGAGCATTACACCGGCCACCTGCCGGGTGCGCCCGGCGCCCGCCCTGAGCAAGACCATCAGCGCCAATCCACCGATCACCAGCAAGGTCACCACCGCGCCGATGCGATGCGCCATGTGGATTGCGGTTCGGGCCGCACCATCCAGCACACCAAATTCGTAATCCACACTGGTACCGCGCCAGAGCACGAAGCCTTCACTGAAATCCGTCTCGGGCCACCATTGCTGCTGACACTGGGGAAAATCCGGGCAGGCAAGGGCTGCATAGTTGGCGCTGGTCCACCCCCCCAGGGCGATTTGCATTACTAGCACCACAGCGGCCAATGCTGCCCAGGGCAGAAATCGCGCCCCGGCGAACCCATACCCTCGCTCACCCAGGCGCTGCTGCACGCTCGAATCTGTTCGTCGTGCGGTACGCAGCACCAGTATCCAAAGCAAGGCCAGGGTACTCAGGCCACCCAGCAGGTGGGCCATGACGATCACTGGCTTGAGTTGCAGCGTCACGGTCCACATCCCCAGTAAGGATTGGAACACAATCAGAGCCACCAGCAGTATGGGGATCATCACGGGCTGGCCCGGATCCTTGCGCCTGCGCCAGGCCAACAGCGCCAGACCCAGCACCACCAGACCCAGAATGCCCGCAGCGTAGCGGTGCACCATCTCTTTCCAAGCCTTGCCAATCTCCACCGGACGCTCCGGGAAGGCTAAATTGGCCTGCTCCACCAGCGGCGCCTGGCTAGGCGCCACAAGGCGGCCGTAGCACCCCGGCCAGTCCGGACATCCCAGGCCTGCGTCGGAGAGGCGTACGTAAGCCCCCAGCACGATCACGCACAGGGTCAGTACCACTGCGAATCTCACACCCAGATAGAATGCTTTTCTGGCGCCCATGATCAGCCTATGCGCGAGTTTCTGAGCAGCTTCTTCACGTCCTTGAGCATACCCTTGGAACTGGCCTCCGGGCCATAGCGCATCACGATATTGCCCAGGGGGTCGAACAGATAGACATGATTATGAGCATCGCTACCCAACAGCCCCATCAGTGGCGCAAGGGCCGACTCTTCGCCGCCCACGAAGCTCAGGCGGGGATGCTTCTCCCGCATGCCGGACAAACCGTCCGTGCCCTGATTGTCCGTGAGCAGGTACAGGCGCTCGACGCGATCGATATCATGACCCAGGGCAAGGCGTAGCTGGCGGGTTTTGAACAATGCAGCCTCGCAGCTGAGATCACACTGGCTCGTTCCGACGTACATAAGGGTCCAGTGCTGACGCAGCCGATTCTCATCAAAGGGCTGGCCTGCATCGTCCACAAGGGACAGTGACTCCACCGGCCGGGCCGGATCAATCAACTGACCATGGTTCGTATGATGAGTGGGTGTCCACACCTGCGGGTTGTAGAAGATCCAGCTGGCAGCCACCAGGGGCAGCGCAAAGACCAGCACCAGCACCACCAGAGTGAGACGCCCGCGCAATCTGCGTTGTGCCAACTGCTGCTGAGCCTCAGCCGTCATTTCCATGGGTTCTCCTTCTGTAGACAACAATGAGCGCAATCACGATCAGCGCGAGCGCCAGACCAAACCACTGCACCGCATAGGCCAGGTGACGCTCGGGCCCCATGGGCAGCACCGGACGCCAGTCCCTGGCGAAGCCATGGGGTGCATCCTCATCGAGACGAACGGTCACGGGTTCAACACTCCGCCCAAGACGCTCACCGATGGCTTCGAAATCAAGATACTGAATCACCCTCGGCCACTGAGTCCTGCCCTCATCTATGACACCCAGGCGATACCCCTCACCATAAGGGACGTAGACATGACCGAGGATCGTGACCTGCCCTGCAGGCAAGCCCGTCTGCACGTCAGGCAGCCCTGCCCGAGTCTCTCCCCGGGGAATCCAGCCCCGCTCCAGCAGCACCGTGCGGCCGCTGGCCTGGTGTTCCACGGGGGTTAGTACCCGATAGCCCACCTGACCATTCACCACCTGGTTGTCCAACAGGAACTGCCGATCAATGAGATACCTGCCCTGAAACTGCACCGGTATGAAACGCAGGTCTTCCAGGGGGCGTATCGATAAATTCAGTGCCCCGTGAGGCGCATCCGCGGCCCGCTCGAAATCCGCCATGACGGCACGTTTGTCATCGGCCCGCTGCAATTGCCAGTTACCAAGGGACACGAACAGGGCCAGGCACAGCACACCAGCCAGCCAGGGGATCCAGGTAAACAATGCTGAACGCAAGGAAATCAGGCCCCCGGTCGAAAGTGTCAACGACATGCTGCGCTATACTTGCCACACCATCCAACTGTCCCGGGAAATTTCATGCTCGTGAAGCTCTTCGTCATCGTTCTACTGCTGGTCATTCTGGGCAGTCTCGCATCGGCACTGTTCTACCTGGTCCGGGATACGCATGAAAACACGAACACCATCAAGGCCCTGACCTGGCGAATCGGCCTGTCCATCGCCTGCTTCCTGCTGCTTCTGGTCGGGGCCGCCACGGGGCTGATACAGCCCCATGGCATCGTTGGCTGAACTATCCCAACTTACAACCAGTAGACAAACACGAACAGGACAAGCCAGACAACGTCCACGAAATGCCAGTACCAAGCCACCGCCTCGAAGCCGAAGTGCTCATGAGACGAGAAGTGTCCCTTGATTGAACGCAGCAGAATCACGGTCAGCATGATCACACCCAGGGTCACATGCATCCCATGGAAACCTGTGAGCATAAAGAAGGTGGAACCGTAGATCCCAGACGCCAGGGTCAGATTCAGATCCTGGTAGGCATGGCCATATTCGTACATCTGGAAGCCAAGGAAGATCACACCCAGCACCACGGTGGCCAGCAGGCCCCATACCAGATGCTTGCGATCATCCTTCTTGAGTCCCCAGTGGGCCCAGGTAATGGTCACGCCGCTCAGGAGCAGGATCGCGGTATTGAGCGCTGGGACACCCCAGGCACCGATGGTCTCGAAGGCACCGCCCAGCGCAGCCGGCCCCGCCGTGGGCCAGTCGGCCACGAATTCCGGCCAGAGGAACATGTTGGTGGACAGCCCCGTTCCCTCACCGCCCAGCCAGGGCACGGACAGCACCCGGGCGTAGAACAGGGCACCGAAGAAGGCGGCGAAGAACATCACCTCGGAGAGGATGAACCACCCCATCCCCCATCGGAACGAGCGGTCGACCTGCTCGTTGTAGAGACCGGAGACGCTCTCCTTAATCACCGTAGCGAACCAGCCGAACACCATGTAGATCATGATCGCGGCACCCAGTGCCAGGATCCAGTTGCCCACGGGAGTGTAGCCGTTGAGCGACATACCGATGCCGACCACCAGCACACCCATACCCACCGAGCCTAGGATCGGCCAGTGGCTTCCGTGCGGAACATAATAACTCCCCTGAGCGTGTTCCATGTCATCCCCCTTGTTCATCAGATTTTCTTGTCTGGCTCGAAGCCACGTTGCTTATATCGAAGAAGGTGTAGGCCAGGGTGAGCCGCTCAACGCTCGACGGCAGCCTCGGGTCTACCATAAATGTCACCGGCATCTCCCGGGCCTCATAGGGCGCGAAGACTTGCCGGGTAAAACAAAAGCATTCGGTCTTGTTGAAGTGCCGTGAGGCGCTGGATGGTGAAACACTCGGCACCGCCTGGCCGACGACCTCCATGTCCCGCTGGTTGCGAGCCACGTAATTCATCGTGTACTGCTGGCCAGGATGGACCTCGATCGTGCTCACTTGTGGACGGAACTGCCAGTCCATCTCCTGATTGAGCACCGCCACGAACTCCACGGTGACGGTGCGATCAAGATCCACCTCGAACTGCGCCTGGGATTCTCCGGACAAGGAGGCGCTGCGTCCGTTGAGCCCGGTGACCTCGCAGATCACATCGTAGAGTGGTACCAGGGCAAAACCGAAGCCGAACATGCCCAGCACAACCGCCCCCAGGGTGGTGACGGTGCGCCGGTTGCTACGGTCACGATTCTGCGTGCTCATGAGCGTAGCGACATGCTGATGAAGAAGCCCACATAGAAGCCCACTGCAACCAGTCCGACAATGACCGCAGTCACGATCGCTCGACGGCGGCGGGCCTTGGGATCAATCATCACGGCACCCATGGATCACTTGACCTCCGGAGCCGTATTGAAGCTGTGGTAGGGCGGCGGAGAGGGCAGGGTCCACTCGAGGCCTTCCGCTCCTTCCCAGACACGGTCGGTGGCCTTGACGCCGCCACGGGCACACTTGATCACCAGATATAGGAACAGCAGCTGGGCAAAGCCAAAGCCAAATGCCCCGATGGTGGCAATCTCGTTAAAGCCCGTAAATTGCAGCGCGTAATCCGGGATGCGTCGCGGCATGCCCGCCAGACCCAGGAAATGCATCGGGAAGAAGGTCACGTTAACGAAGATGGTCGATAACCAGAAATGCCACTTACCGAGGGTCTCGTTATACATGTGCCCCGTCCACTTTGGCAGCCAGTAGTAGACACCCGCCATGATGGCGAAGATCGCGCCAGGCACCAGCACATAGTGGAAATGCGCCACCACAAAGTAGGTGTCGTGGTACTGGAAGTCTACCGGCGTGATGGCGAGCATCAGCCCCGAGAAGCCACCCATGGTGAACATCACGATAAAACCAATGGCAAACAACATCGGGGTCTCGAATGTCATTGACCCTCGCCACATGGTGGCCACCCAGTTGAACACCTTCACACCGGTTGGTATCGCGATCAGCATCGTACTGAACATGAAGAAGAGCAAACCCGCCAGCGGCATACCCACGGTGAACATGTGGTGCGCCCACACGATGAATGACAGGAAGGCAATGGAGGCCGTGGCATACACCATGGACGCATAGCCGAACAGCTGCTTACGGGCGAAGGTCGGGATGATGGTCGAGACAATGCCGAAGGCCGGCAGGATCAGGATGTACACCTCGGGGTGACCAAAGAACCAGAAGATGTGCTGGAACATCACCGGATCACCGCCGCCAGCTGCGTTGAAGAAGCTGGTGGCCAGGTACTTGTCCGTCAGCAGCATGGTCACCGCTCCCGCCAGCACAGGCATGGAGGCAATCAGCAGGAACGCCGTGATCAGCCAGGTCCACACGAACAGCGGCATCTTCATCAGCGTCATGCCAGGGGCACGCATGTTGAGGATGGTAGCGATTACGTTGATGGCACCCATGATTGATGAGATACCCATCAGGTGGATGGCGAAGATCAGAAACGGGAAGGCGTCACCAGTCTGCAGCACCAGCGGCGGGTACATGGTCCAGCCACTGGCCGGGGCTCCACCGGGCATGAACAGCGTTGAGAGCAGCAGCGCAAAGGCCACCGGCAGGATCCAGAAGCTCCAGTTGTTCATGCGTGGCAGGGCCATGTCCGGCGCACCCACCATGAGCGGGATCTGCCAGTTGGCCAGTCCTGTAAATGCCGGCATGACCACGCCAAAGATCATTACCAAGGCATGCATGGTAGTCATGGAATTGAAGAATTGCGGATCCACCAGCTGCAATCCGGGCTGGAACAGCTCTGCCCGGATCACCAGGGCCATGGCCCCACCGATGAAAAACATGACCAGGGCGAACACCAGGTACATGGTACCGATGTCCTTGTGGTTGGTGGTAAACAGCCAGCGGCTGATACCCCGAGGGTGCTCTTCGTGATGAATAACGTCGGAACTCACCGCACTCATGATCAGTGTCCTCTTATCGATTATGCGTAGGGTCGTTGGCGCGCGTCAGCGTGCCGAGCCGACCTGGGTCGGCTGGACCACATCACCGGTATCATTCCCCCAGGCATTGCGCTGGTAGGTGATTACCGCGGCGAGATCCACGTCACTCAGCTGGGGGCCGAAGGCGGCCATAGCGGTACCGGGGGCGCCCTTGATCACAACATCAAGGTGCGCACCAATCGAGCCCGTGGCCACTGCACTGCCACGGATCGCCGGGAAGACATTGGGAATGCCCTCACCATTGACCTGATGACAAGCGGCGCATTGACTCTCATACACCCGCTGACCACGGGCCATCAGGTCGTCAAACCCTAGTTCCGCACTGGCCAGGGCCTGTTCGGTCTCTTGACCCGCCCGCTGCTCATTGAGCCAGGCCTCCCATGCGGCTTCCTCGAGGGCCACCACCACGATCGGCATGTAGGCATGATCCCGTCCGCACAGTTCGGCACATTGCCCACGATAAATGCCCGGCTCGTCAATCTGCGTCCACATCTCGTTGATGAAGCCCGGGATAGCGTCCTTCTTGATCGCCAGATCCGGCACCCACCAGGCATGGATCACATCACTGGCTGTGAGCAGGATGCGCACACGCTTGCCTGCGGGGACCACCATCGGGTTGTCCACCTCGAGCAGGTAATCCTCACTCTTTTCCTCGAGGCCGAGAATCTGCTCGCGGGGCGTCGTCAGGTTACTGAAGAACTCCACGTCCTGATCGATGTACTCATAATGCCACTTCCACTGGTAGCCGGTCACCTTCACGGTCATATCTGACCCGGAGGTGTCCTCCATGGCGATCAGGGTTCGCGTCGCGGGAATTGCCATTCCGATCAGGATCAAGAAGGGGATCAGCGTCCAGACCACCTCCACCGTGGTGTTCTCGTGGAAACTGGCCGGCTTGGCTCCCAAGGATTTTCGGTGCTTGAAGATCGAATAGAACATGACGGCGAAAACCACCACGCCGATAATCACGCAGATCCAGAAAATCAGCATGTGCAGGCCATAGACCCGCGCACTGATCTCCGTGACACCGACAGGCATGTTCAGCCCATAATTGTTGGCCGCTGCCACTCCCGACAGGGCAAGGAGCCACATGGCCAGGCAGGCACCCAATGCTCCCCTGTACTTTCCAGACGTCATAATTCCCCCTTCGATCAGACCCTTTAAAATGGTTGATAAGCGTCTTGGTATTTCTTTATCCAACCGTAATCGAGACACCAGAATATCGTTGCGCGGGCCGCTCATGCGGCTCGCTGCGCAATCTGGCCATGAATGGCGGAGCGCAATGCCCCCGCCAATCCCACGCGTTCTTCCTCACCCAGACAAGCGCCGACTTCGACACCCAGATCCCTGGAGGTGATAAACAGGCGACTGGCATGACCTCGTTGCCCCGGGGCGTTGAGAATGACCCGGGACTGAGTCCGAGGCAGCCAAGTGCGCTGCTCTATATGTCTGCGCGCCACCGTGACAATCACCGCCAATGCGGTGACATCAACGATCTCAGTACGCGCGGTGCGCCGCTGCAGCGTCCAGAAGACCCCCAGCAGCACCAACAACTCCAACCCGGCGAAGGGCACCACCAGCCACAAACCCATGAGGGCAAACCCTGTCCCGATGAGCCCGAGGACCAGCGTCATTAGCATCACGAACAACCATGCGCCCCGCTCCCCCAGGGAGCGATTGGGCTGGATCACGAAACTCTGCTCGTGCGGCTTGCGATCACGCCCCCATTCGGACACGGGCCCTCCCCCGCTCGGCATACGGTTTGTTGTTGCATGCATTTCTATGCCACGAGGCGCAGATCATAAGCCCTGTAAAACGAACGGAAAAGCCCGTTTATTCAATTTATGTGGCTCATAAATTATTTTTTATGCCAGTGCCGTGTTTTTCTATGTTTTCCTTATAGCACGTATTTATTTTTTTACAGAATTTATTTGCCAAAAAATTTCCCGCGGCACACAAAAAAACGAGGCCACGAGTCCAGATGTGGCCCCGGGTCCCAAAGAACCCATATCAGGAAAAATCAGCCGCGAGGGACAATGGGAATAAAGCGTTCGGGCAGCCCCGCAGGCCCAGCCACGGGCGCCCGAGGGGCCCAGGCATGGCCATAGACCACTTCATAGGTTGCCGGCAGGGTTCCCCCCTCTAGCCGAAAGACCTCGTAGGCCTTCTCCAGCTCGCCAAGCCATGAGCGGGGCATCAGACCCCTTGGCCGACCCGTCGCGGCATTGGTGGCACCGATGGCCCGCAGATCCTCCATGAGCCGGCGCACCGTTGCGTAGGTGACGGTGATCATCTCCATATCCATGACCGGGTCGGCAAAACCCGCACGCACCAGGGCGTCCCCGATGTCATGCATATCAAAGAAACGGTTTACATGAATGCCCTCGGGATCCACCTGAGCCCAGGCGGCACGCAGTTCCCGCAGGGTGTCGGGGCCGAAGGTGGTGAACGTGAACAGTCCCCCGGGTGCCAGCACCCGTCGTAGCCCGGTGAAGGTCGCGTCCAGGTCATCACTCCATTGCAGAGAGAGACTGGAATAGATCAGTTCGAAGGCCGCATCCGCGAAGGGCAGCCGCTGGGCATCGCCTGCCACCGCCAAGGGGCGCCGCCACCAGCCGGCGCGGCGACGGGTTTCGCGCAGCATGGCCTCGGACAGATCAAGGGCACAGACCGTGGCGCGGCGATAACGCGCCCGCAGCCCCCGGGCGCCCCGCCCGGTACCCGCACCCAGATCCAGAATGCGCGCCGGGGCCAACTTCACCAGGTCCAGCCGCTGCAACAGGCGGTCGCAGACCTCGTGCTGCAACACCGCCGCCTCGTCATACTGACGGGCGGCCCGGTCGAAGCTTACGCGCACCCGGCGACGATCGAGACGATAACGGTCGTCAGCCGACATGTGCTTCCCCCAACAACAGGCGCGCAATTTGCGGCCCGTGTGTGAGCAGGGGCGCATGCCCTGCGCCGCGCAGGATATCCACCGGCATCCCCGGCCTCAGGGCGGCCAGATCCCTGGCCAGCTCGGCGGGCACCAGTCTGTCCAGATCACCCAGCACCGCCCGCACTGGCACGTCCGACACCCGCAGCTGCTCACGCAGATCCGTGTCCCACAGGATCTCGAGACCTTCTGCCAGGGCTCCGGCAGAAGGTGGCGCGGCCAGGCACCGGGCCTTGAGCCGACGCAATGCCTCGGCACGCCCTGGGGCGTCCAGCAGCTGCAGCGCCAGGAAACGCCCCAGGGTCGCCTGATAGTCGGCGCCCAGGTCCCGGGCGAAGGTCGCCAGCACATCCGGATCCATGGCATGGGGCCAGTCCGGCGCCCGCACGAAGCGAGGCGTTGAGGCCAACAACATCACCTGTTTGACCTTTTGTGGATGGCGACGAGCCAGGGTCAGCGCCACCAGCCCACCCAGGGACCAGCCCACCACCATGACCGGCCCGTCCAGATCCCCGGCCAGGCGATCCGCCGCCCGGTCGAGACCTCCAAAGACCGCCTCATCACCCAGCGCGCCATGACCGGGCAGATCAGGGGCCAGCACACGGGCGTGACCCGCCAGCGCCGCGCCAAGATCCTGCCAGACCGAGCCGTTGAGTCCCCAGCCATGGATGCACAGGAACGTGGGCAAGGGCGCGTTGCCTGCATCAGCGGCCACGGATTGCTGCTTCATCGATCTCGGGTATCATGCCCAGTCCCGCTATCCACACATTCAATCTCATAAGGGATTTGTCTCATGTTGCTGGCCTTCGCCCTGGTACTTGGCGCCTATCTGTTGGGCTCGGTATCCACCGCCATCCTGGTCTGCCGCCTGGCGGGATTGCCGGATCCACGCAGCCAGGGCTCCGGCAACCCCGGCGCCACCAACGTGCTGCGCACCGGGCGCAAAGGGGCGGCTATAATCACCCTGCTGGGGGATCTGCTCAAGGGCTTGGTACCGGTTCTCATCGCCCACGCCTTCGACCTGGAGCCGCCCTGGCTCGCCGCCGTCGCCCTGGCCGCCTTTTTGGGGCATCTGTATCCGGTCTACCACGGCTTCAAGGGCGGCAAGGGTGTCGCCACGGCCCTGGGGGTCTTGCTGGGCATCCATGCACCGGTGGGGCTGGCGGTCCTGGCCACCTGGCTGATCACTGCGGCCATCAGCCGCCTTTCATCCCTGTCGGCCCTCACCGCTGCCGCACTGACGCCTCTCTATATGTACCTACTGACCGGTGAGGCCTGGCTGATGGGCGCCAGCCTGCTGCTGGCGGTCATGATCTTCTGGCGGCATCGCAGCAACATCCGCAACCTCGCCTCCGGCCAGGAACCCAGGATCGGCAAGGGCTGAGCTCAGGCATGAAATCAAAGTCCCTTATTGCGGATTCACGTACCCCTCAACTCAAGACAGCCCCCACCTCGCCCGGGCCCGGATCGTCAGATCCTCACCCTCGCCGGCCTGTAAGCGCATAAGCCCCGCCAGGGCGATCATGGCGCCGTTGTCTGTGCAGAATTCCAGCGGCGGATAGTGCACGCTGGCGCCCTCGGCGGCCGCCGCCTCCCGCAGTCGCGTGCGCAGACGCCGGTTGGCCCCCACGCCGCCGGCCACCACCAGGCGTGAGGCACCGGTCTCCCGCACCGCCCGCAGGCACTTGATAATCAGGGTATCCACCACCGCCTCTTCGAAGGCCCGGGCCACATCGGCACGGTCCTGCTCCGTACGCACCTCGCGCAGGGTGGTCAGCGCCCGGGTCTTGAGCCCGGAGAAACTGAAATCCAGGCCCGGACGATCGGTCATGGGGCGGGGGAACTGATAACGATCCGGATCGCCGCGCTCCGCAAGGGCCGCCAGGGCCGGACCACCGGGATAACCCAGGCCCAGCAGTTTGGCCGTCTTGTCGAAGGCCTCGCCGGCGGCATCGTCCAGGCTTTCCCCCAGGATCCGGTAACGCCCCACCCCCTGCACGTCCACCAGCATGGTGTGACCGCCGGAAACCAGCAGGGCGAGGAAGGGGAATTCGGGCGGGTCATCTCCCAGCATGGGGGCCAGCAGGTGGCCCTCCATGTGATGCACTCCCACGGCGGGCAACCCCCAGGCCCAGGCGAGACTCCGGGCGACCCCGGCCCCCACCAGCAGCGCCCCCAGCAGACCGGGGCCGGCGGTGTAGGCGATGCCGGAAAGCGCCTCCCCCCGGGTATCGGCCTCGTCCAGGGCCTGCCGCACCAGGGGCAGCAGCTTGCGGATGTGGTCCCGGGAGGCCAGTTCCGGCACCACCCCACCGTATTCTGCGTGCAGGGCCACCTGGCTGTACAGGGCATGGGACATCAGCCCGCGCTCGGTGTCCATCACCGCCACGCCGGTTTCATCACAGGAAGTCTCGATACCCAAAATGCGCATTGCAGTACCCGCAAGGAAGAGAATGGACGGCTTTGATCGGGGCAGCGCAACTCACGGCCCCCCCAGTGACAAACATCCCCCTTGCCGTACCCCCGAGGACACTGCCAATGAAAAGCTTCTAATTATAATCAACCGGATCCGGAAAAACCCGGTTCACCCCTTTCACCCCTGATCTCGGCGCATAGGTAATGGAATCTTTGGCATTTCCCGCCTGAATCCTTATAATGCGCGATTCTCTGTCCCCGGTATCCGGGGCACTGAACACCACAACACTGACCGAGATGATCTGATGCCCCACGTACGCGTCAAAGAAAACGAACCCTTCGAGGTGGCCTTGCGCCGCTTCAAGCGCACCTGCGAGAAGGCCGGTGTGCTGACCGAGGTCCGCCGCCGCGAGTTCTACGAAAAGCCCACCGAAGTGCGCAAGCGCAAGGCCGCCGCAGCGGTCAAGCGTCAGGCCAAGCGCGTGTCCAAGGAAGTGGCTCGCCGCGAGCGTCTGTACTGATCCACTGACTGGGAATTCGCCTTGAAGGCGAACCCCGGCACCCGGAGAGTCCGGACATGTCCACCGACAGCCCCCTGAAGGCACGCATCACCGAGGACATGAAGTCGGCCATGCGCGCCGGCGAAAAGTCCCGGCTGGGCACCATTCGCATGGTGCTCGCTGCCGTCAAGCAGGTGGAAGTGGATACTCGCACCGACCTGGACGACACCCAGGTGCTGGCGATCCTGGACAAGATGCTCAAGCAGCGCCGGGAATCCATCAGTCAGTACACGGCCGCCGGTCGCAGCGATCTGGCCGATGCCGAGCAGCAGGAAATGGAGATCATCCAGTCCTACCTGCCCGAGCCCCTCTCTGAAGATGAGATCGCGGCAATAATCGACGCAGCCGTTACCGAAACCGGTGCCGCCTCGGTACGCGACATGGGTAAGGTCATGGGGCAGCTCAAGCCTAAGCTCCAGGGACGCGCCGACATGTCCGAGGTCAGCGCCCGGATCAAGGCTCGCCTCGCCTGAGCCAACCCTGAAAGCCCTGGGGTTGCGCGCCACCATCCGGCGCATTCATGCTTTGAAACTCCGAAGGCACCCGGCCACGGGCGCGGTGGTGCCTCACGCGTGACACGTAGACAGGTATCCGTCATGGCCAACCCGATGCAGTTCCTCGAAGTGCCCCGCCAGGATCCGAAGAAGACCCCGGCCCAGGTGCGTATCCATGAGTTCAAGGAGATCTACGGGCAATTCGACCCGGAGACCGCCAAGCACCAGTCCGAGCGCTGTCTGGCCTGCGGTAACCCGTACTGCGAGTGGAAGTGTCCCGTCCACAATTACATCCCCAACTGGCTCAAACTGATTGCCGAAGGCAATCTCTTCGAGGCCGCGGAGATGTCCCACAAGACCAACTCCCTGCCGGAGATCTGCGGCCGCGTCTGCCCCCAGGACCGCCTGTGCGAGGGCGCCTGCACGCTCAATGACGGCTTCGGCGCCGTGACCATCGGCTCCATCGAAAAATACATCACCGACGAGGCCCTGAAGGCCGGCTGGCGTCCTGACCTGTCCGGCGTGGTGTCCACCGGCAAGCGTGTGGCCATCGTGGGTGCAGGCCCGGCGGGCCTGGGCTGCGCCGATGTGCTGACCCGTAACGGGGTCGAGGCCGTGGTGTTCGACCGCTATGAAGAGATCGGCGGCCTGCTCACCTTCGGTATCCCCCCCTTTAAGCTGGAAAAGGGCGTGGTCAAGACCCGTCGCCAGCTCATGGAGGAGATGGGCGTGAAATTCCAGCTTAAAACCGAGATCGGCAAGGACATCCCCTTCCAGCAACTGCTGGATGAATACGACGCCGTGTTCCTGGGCATGGGTACCTACACCTACATGAAAGGCGGCTTCCCCGGTGAGGACCTGCCCGGCGTGCACGAGGCCCTGCCCTTCCTGATCTCCAACATCAACCGGGAACTGGGCCTGGAGAAGGCCCCGGAAGATTTCGTCGACATGAAGGGCCAGCGGGTGGTGGTGCTGGGCGGTGGCGACACCGCCATGGACTGCAACCGCACCTCCGTGCGCCAGGGTGCCGCCAAGGTCATCTGCGCCTACCGCCGCGACGAGGAAAACATGCCCGGCTCCCGCCGCGAGGTGGTCAACGCGAAGGAAGAGGGCGTGAAATTCATGTGGAACCGCCAGCCGGTGGAGATCGTCGGCAACGGTCGCGTGGAGGGGGTCAAGGTGGTCACCACCCAACTCGGCGCACCAGATGATCGCGGCCGTCGCCGCCCCGAACCGGTCCCCGGCTCCGAGGAAGTAATCCCCGCCGACCGAGTGATCATTGCCTTCGGCTTTCGCCCCAGCCCCGCGCCCTGGTTCGCCGACTTCGGCATCAAGCTGGACGAGGGCGGCCGGGTGACGGCACCCGCCGGGGGCGAGAACGCCTTCCAGACATCCAACCCCAAGGTCTTTGCCGGTGGCGACATGGTGCGCGGCTCCGACCTGGTGGTCACCGCGGTGTACGAGGGGCGCGAGGCCGCAGAAGGTATCCTGGGCTATCTGGGCGTTTAAGGCAGTGGTTAGTGGCTAGTAGCAAGGAAAAGCTGCTCCCTGCCCTCCCAAAGAACTGACGTCACAAGGCCGTTCCTAGCCACTTGAGACTAGCCACTAGCGACTGATTCTATGAGCGAATTGAAGAACGACCGCCTGCTGCGCGCCCTACTGCGCGAACCTGTGGACACCACGCCCGTATGGATCATGCGCCAGGCAGGCCGTTACCTGCCCGAGTACCGGGCATCCCGCGCCCGGGCAGGCAGCTTCATGGACCTGTGCCAGAATCCGGAACTGGCCTGCGAGGTGACGCTTCAGCCCCTGGAGCGCTTCCCCCTGGACGCGGCCATCCTGTTCTCGGACATCCTCACCATCCCCGACGCCATGGGCCTGGGCCTGTACTTCTCCGAAGGGGAAGGCCCGCGCTTCGAGCGCCCGGTGCGGGACGCCGCCGCCGTCCGTGCCCTGGGTGTGCCGGATCCGGAGGCAGAGTTGCGCTATGTGACCGACGCGGTGCGCCTGATCCGCCGGGAACTGGATGGCCGGGTGCCCCTGATCGGCTTCTCCGGCAGCCCCTGGACCCTGGCCACCTACATGGTGGAAGGCGCCTCCTCCAAGGACTTCGCCCGCATCAAGGGCATGCTCTATGACGACCCGGCCACCCTGCACCACCTGCTGGGCCTGCTGGCCGAATCCGTCACGGTGTACCTGAACGCCCAGATCGCTGCAGGCGCCCAGGCCGTGATGGTGTTCGATACCTGGGGGGGCAGCCTGACACCCGAGGGCTACAGGGAATTCTCCCTCGCGTACATGCAACGCATCGTGGAAGGACTCCAGCGCGAAAATGAAGGTAAGCGCGTGCCCGTGACCCTGTTCACCAAGGGTGGTGGCGCCTGGCTGGAGACCATGGCCGATACCGGCTGCGATGCACTGGGGCTGGACTGGACCGTGAACATCGGCGAGGCCCGCAGCCGCGTGGGCGATCGGGTTGCCCTGCAGGGCAACATGGATCCGGCGGTGCTCTACGCCTCACCGCAGCGGGTACGTGAGGAGGTCCGCAAGGTATTGAACGACTTCGGCGGCGGCACCGGCCACGTGTTCAACCTGGGACACGGCATCCACCCCACTATCGACCCGGACAACGTGGCCGCACTGGTGGACGAAGTGCATCTACAAGGCGCAAGGTTGAAGGTTGAAGGTTGAAGAAGAACCCAGTCTGCTTCTATTCATCCTTCAACCTTCCGCCTTGATCCTTCCAAAAGCCCCCTCACCTCCTTGATCGCCGCCCGGCGCATGGGCCTTCCATCCACCGGACTGAGGGGCGCCTGGCGAATGCCCTTGTGGGGGAACACCAAGGCTTCCACATCCGCCCCTGGCCCTGAAAAGGCCACCACCGGGTAGAACACGTACTGCTGGCCCGCGCGCAAGCGGCGCTCATCGCCCCGCCAGCGGATCTCCCGATCCTCCAGATAGAAGATGACCTCTTCCACGCTGTCGGCGAACAGGTGCAGGGTGAGCTCCTCACGGCCATTGACCACGCCGTCCAGCACCGGCCCCACCAGCCGCGGATCGAAGGGTGAGAGCAGTTCCATGGCCTGCAACGCCGCATGGCGCAATCGGCTCAGCTCTTCACGGCTGGCCTCGTCCTCAAACAGGCGCTGGCGGGCATGCACCGCCTCTTCGATCTCTGCGTTGCGGGGCAGATTGCGGGTCTGGCCAGCACCCAGTCGCTCGGCCGCCTTGCGCTTTGCCAGGCCATAATCCGCGACCCCCTCATCCAGAATGATGCGCGCCGCCTCCTCCATGATCAGCTGGCGGACTCTCAGGTCATTGGTGGACATCTGCGGCTCTCCGGTAGCGGGCCCGGGCCCGCCGATTCAGAACAGAAACCCGGGACTCCCCCCGCCCTCTCCGGACCCGGCGCCATTGCGGCCATCGGCACTTGGGGCCTCGTTACCCTCAGGCACCTGCTCCGGGGTAAAGGTTTCAAAAAGGGTGCGCCCGCTTCCACTACCGGCCAGATCGCCGGTCTCGGCGTCGATGCGTACCGTGACCATGCCTTTAGGTTGGGCCATGATCCGCTCCGGACGTCCGGACAGGGCCGCACGCATGTAATCGATCCACACCGGCAAGGCTGTGGCACCACCTGACTCCCGCGACCCCAGGGGTGAGTTGTCGTCAAAACCGACCCAGACGCTGGTGACTACCTCGCCATTGAAGCCACTGAACCAGGCATCACGCAAATCGTTGGTGGTGCCGGTCTTGCCGGCGATGTCATTGCGGCCCAGCTCCCGGGCACGTCGGGCCGTACCATCCAGGATCACGTCCCGCATCATGCTCACCATCTGATAGGCATTGGCTGGGCTCAGGACACGCTCCGCCGGCCGATAATCCATCACTTCCAGCGGCGCATCAGACCCCGCATCGGCGGTGGCCGCTATCCGTACGTTATCGTCCCCGGCACTCTGGCAAGGCGGCTCACAGACCCGCATCGGACGGGCCTTCTCCAACACTTCGCCGTCGGGGCCCTCGATACGCTCAATGAACCAGGGCTCGATTCGATAGCCGCCATTGGCGAACACCGCATAGGCGGAAGTCATCTCCATGGGGGTCATCGCGCCACTGCCCAGGGCCAGGGACAGATCACGGGGATGGCGGGCCGGATTTAAACCGAAACGGCTCACCATGTAATCGTGGGCATAACGCACGCCGATGGCATGGAGCAGCCGAATGGACACCAGGTTGCGTGATTGGGTGAGCGCCTCACGCAAGCGGGTGGGGCCGTAGAAACGCCCGCTGTAGTTGGTGGGGCGCCAAGTGTCTTCCAGGGCGGAATCCTCGAACACCACCGGCGCGTCATTGATCAGACTGGCGGGTGAATA
This sequence comes from Thioalkalivibrio sp., assembly GCA_046260855.1. Lineage (GTDB taxonomy): Bacteria > Pseudomonadota > Gammaproteobacteria > Ectothiorhodospirales > Ectothiorhodospiraceae > Thioalkalivibrio_A. Next base: position 7,348 of record JBHEOJ010000006.1, on the reverse strand, counting down.
GCCCCGCTCCAGGGCCGCGGAGTAGACGAACGGCTTGAACGCGGAGCCCGGCTGACGCTCCGCCTGCACGGCACGGTTAAAGCTGCCCTGGTAGAAGTCAAAACCACCCACCAGGGCCAGCAGGGCACCGTCATGAGGATCAAGGGACACGAGAGACCCGGCCACATCCGGTACCTGGCTCAAGTGCCAGACACCCTCGCCTTGGCGCACCACGCGCACCAGATCCCCCGGGCTGAGCACATCGCTCACCCGTTCCGGCGCGGCCCCCGTGCGTGAGACGTTTATATAGCGGCTTGCCCAGGACACCCCGTCAAGATTCAGGGTCACACGGCTACCGGCGCCCAGATACACCTCGGCGCTGTCCGCATCCGCCTGGGTCACAACACCAGGCCAGAGCCGACCGCCCACACGAGCCACCTGGCCCAATACCCGATCCAGGGCCGGCTCATCGTCGTGCTCGGAAAGATCGATACGCGCCTCGGGGCCCCGGTACCCATGGCGCCTGTCATAGGCCATGAGTCCGTTGCGCAGGGCCTCGTTTGCGGCGCGCTGCATGCCGCCATCCAGGGTGGTGTAGACCCGAAAGCCATCCATATAGGCCGCCTCGCCATAGCGGGCAAGCATTTCCTGGCGCACCATCTCGCCAACGAAGTTTGCCTCCAGCTGCACCACGGGATTGTGCAACTGGGACACCACAGCCTTGGCGCGCGCCTCGTCGTGCTCCTGCTCACTGATGTAGCCCAGGTCACGCAGACGACCCAGCACATAATTGCGGCGGATCTCGGCGCGCTGCGGGCTGGTGACAGGGTTGGTGGTGGACGGCGCCTTGGGCAGGCCGGCGATGACCGCCATCTGGTCCAGGCTCAACTCGGAGACCGGTACGCCGTAATAGACATGGGAGGCGGCACCCACGCCATAGGCCCGCTGGCCGAGATAGATCTTGTTGAGGTAAAGCTCCAGGATCTCATTCTTGCTCAACTCCCGCTCGATGCGAAAGGACAGGAAGATCTCCGTGATCTTGCGGGTATAGGTGCGATCCCTGGTCAGAAAGAAATTTCGCGCCAGCTGCATGGTGATGGTGCTGCCGCCCTGGCTCTTCTCGCCGGTGGTGATCAGATTCAATGCCGCACGCAACAGCCCCTGATAATCCACGCCGGGATGGATGTAAAAGCGATCATCCTCCGCGGCCAGGAAGGCCTGGATCAGAGGCTCGGGGATTTCTTCGAATCGCAGGGGCTCACGTCGCTGCTCGCCGTATTCGGCCACCAGCTGGCCATCGCGGCTGTAGACGCGCAGGGGCACCTGCAGGCGAACATCCCGCAGGCTGTCCACCTCCGGCATCTCGGGGGCTACATATAAGTAAGCGCCGGCGACAACCAGCACGCCCACGAAAAACAGGGCAAACAGGGCGGTCACACCCCAGCGGAGAAAATTAAGGAAAAAGTGCATGAAGGAAGGACCCGGAGCCGCGAAGGGGCATGATGTCGGTCAAATGATACCGTTGCTCTGGCAAAGTGGGAAGTCGCACCAATTTTCGACCAAATTTAAGCTAGTATTTTTATGGGGTTGGGACTAGTATCTAGAAAAAATATAAGTCATACCTAGCCACATAATAACCACAAGGGATCTCTCGACACACTCCCGCGGACGGCGACAAAGCCTCACCACGCCGCCCCGGAATATCCCGCCCCCGGGTCACTCAGGCCATGGCCTGCATCCGGGATGAGAGGTTGCCCACAGACCTGGTCTGGGCCAGAAGAGAAAGGGAACGCCGTGATAGGGTTCAGCCGCAAGAAGCCGCCCTTGCTGGGCATCGACATCAGCTCGACCTCGGTCAAGCTGGTGGAACTCAGTCGATCCGGTGGCAAATACCGCGTGGAGAGCTACGCCGTTGAGCCGCTGCCGGCCAACGCCGTGGTGGAGAAAAACATCCAGGAGCCCGAAGCCGTGGGCGAGGCCATCAAGAAGGCCTACAAGCGAAGCGGCAGCAATACCCGCTCATGCGCCCTGGCAGTGCCCTCCTCCGCCGTGATCACCAAGGTCATCACCATGCCCACCTCCATCAAGGAGGAGGAGATGGAAGGCCAGATACAGGTCGAGGCGGACCAGTACATCCCCTACGCCCTGGAAGAGGTCAACCTCGACTTCGAGGTCATCGGCCCCACTGCCAAAAATCCCGAGACCGTGGACGTCCTGCTCTCCGCCTCGCGCACCGAGAACGTGGAAGTGCGGGTGGCTGCCGCCGAGATGGCCGGCCTGACAGCCGCCGTCATGGATGTTGAGGCCTACGCCATCGAACATACCCTGGACCTGATCATGGCCCAGATGGATGACCTGGACCAGGCCACAGCCACCGTTGCGATCATCGACATCGGCGCCACCATGACCAGCATCAACATCCTCAACGAAGGCCGCCTCATCTATACACGTGAACAGACCTTCGGCGGCAAGCAGCTTACCGAGGAGATCATGCGTCGTTACGGCCTGTCCTACGAGGAGGCCGGGGTGGCCAAGAAGGAAGGCGGCCTGCCGGACAATTACGTGCCCGAGGTGCTGGAACCCTTCAAGGACACCATGGTGCAGCAGGTGGGACGTTTCCTGCAGTTCTTCTTCGCCGCCAGCCAGCACAACCACGTTGACCAGATCATACTCGCCGGCGGATGTGCCGCGATCCCCGGTGTGGACGAACTGATCGAATCACGCATCGGCACCCGCACCCAGATCGCCAACCCCTTCGGGCGCATGTCCCTGAACACCCGAGTCAATCCGCAGCGACTCGGCAACGACGCCCCCTCGCTCATGATTGCCTGCGGCCTGGCCATGAGGAGCTTCGCCTGATGTCACATATCAACCTGCTCCCCTGGCGCGAGCACAAGCGCAAGGAACAGCAAAAGGAGTTCGGCGTCCTGGCGGGACTGGCCGCCGTCGCCGCTGCCGTACTCGTGTTCTTCGCTCACGTCCATGTCAACGGACTGATCGAACACCAGCAGTCGCGCAACAATTTTCTGCAGAACGAAATTCGCCTCCTCGACCGCCAGATCGCCGAGATCCAGGAACTGGAGACCACCAAGAAGGCCCTCGTGGATCGCATGTCCATCATCCAGGAACTGCAGAGCAGCCGCCCGGTGGTGGTACGCCTGTTCGACGAAATGGTTGTCCACCTGCCCGACGGCACCTTCTACACCGCCATCGAACAGCGCGGCAGCAACCTGACCTTGCGCGGCCGCGCCGAGTCCAACGCGCGCATCTCCGCCATGATGCGCAACCTGGAGGCCTCTCCCTGGTTCAGTGAGCCTGTGCTGCAGGTGATCGAGACACGCGACCAGGACGGCGCACGGCAAAGGGAGTTCTCCCTGACCGTGCGCCAGACCACGCCCAACGCCGAGAATGACGGGGGTGCGTCATGAACATGCAGGACCTCAACAATATCGACCTGAAGACCATGGGCACGGCGCCCGCACCCATCAAGGGGATCTTCATCGGCCTGATCATCATTGCCATCATCGGTGCCGGCTACTGGTTCTTCATCAAGGATCAGCTGGAGCAGCTGGACCGGGTGCAGGCACAGGAAACAGAGCTGCGCCAGACCTTCGAGGTACGTCAGCGTCGAGCTGCCAACCTGGAGGCCTACAAGGCTCAGCTTGAGGAGATGCGTCGCACCTTCGGCACCATGCTGCGCCAGCTGCCCAGTCGCACTGAGATCCCCAGCCTGTTGGTGGACGTCTCCCAGACAGCGCTGTCCAGCGGGCTGGAGATCGACCTGTTTCGCCCCCTCGCAGAGGAACGCCGCGGCTTCTACGCCGAGGCCCCCATCCAGTTGCGCATGCACGGCAGTTATGAACAGATGGCCGAATTCACCAGCGGCGTGGCCAGTCTGCCGCGTATCGTGACCCTGCATGATGTGGTGATCCAGCCCACACAGGACGGTACGCGCCTGACCATGGAGGCAACCGCAAAGACCTATCGCTACCTGGATGAGACCGATGGCTGATCTTCATACCGCGTCAACCGGCTCCGCGACGCGACTCGGTGTCGCCCTGTGTGCCAGCGTGCTGCTCGTGGCAGCCCTCTCCGGCTGCAGTGTCGGCATGAGTGACCTCGAACAGTACGTGGAGCAGACCAAGGCCCGCCCCGGGGGGCGCATCGAGCCCATCCCGGAGATCCAGCCTCATGAGGTCTATGTCTATCCGGGCCACGAGCGCGACCCCTTCGACGCCAGCGTCATCGCACGGCGCACGGCCCCGGATCGTCCGGTGTCCACCAGCACCATCACCATCGACCCGAACAGGCCGCAGGAATACCTTGAGAGTTTCCCTCTCGACACCCTGCGCATGGTCGGCACCCTGGAACAGGACGGGACCGACTGGGCACTGGTCCGGACCCCGGATCGCACCATTCAGCGCGTAACCATTGGCAATTACATGGGACAGAACCACGGTCGTATCACCGGCATCAGCGAAAGCGGTGTCGATATGACCGAGATCGTCCCGGACGGATTCGGCGGCTACATGGAGCGAGACAGCTCCATTGCGCTCAGCGAATAAGCAACGAGGAACCGACGTTATGAGACTGGCGACACTCACCTGCCTCCCCCACCGGACCCGGACGAACGCCCAGGCATCAGGCAGAGGTCTGTTCCGCAACGCACTGATGCTGCTTGGCTTGTGCCTGCTGCTCTTGCAGGGGCAGGCGTTCGCCCAGGGCAACACCCTGGAACGCATCACATACACCACGCTGCCCGGTGACCGGCTGCAGATATCCATGAGCTTTACCAGTCCGCCGGCCGAGCCCACCAGCTTCACCATCGACAACCCGGCGCGCATCGCCCTGGACTTTGCCGACACCCGCAACGGCCTGGCCCAGCGCAATCAGGATATCGGCGTAGGGCTGGCCCGCTCCATTGCCACCGCCGAGGCCCGTGACCGCACCCGCGTGGTCCTCAACCTGGTGCGTATGATGGGCTACGAGACCCAGGTGCGCGGCAACGACCTGGTGTTGACCTTGTCACCGGACGGCAGTGGCACTGCCTCCGCCTCAGCCGCCCCCCAGCGGGTTTCGTCGGGCTCCGACCGCGCCACCGGCAGCGAGATCACCAACGTGGACTTCCGCCGGGGTTCCGAAGGCGAAGGCCGTGTGGTCATTCAACTGTCCGATGCCCGCACCCAGGTGGACGTGCGCGAACAGGGTGGACGCATTGAGCTGACCTTCCTACGTACCAGCCTGCCCGAGGCATTGCAGCGGCGCCTGGACGTGCTGGACTTCGCCACCCCGGTTGAGACCATTGACGCCATCGCCGAATCCGACCGTGCACGGATCATCGTGGGGGCCAGCGGCCAGTACGACACCCTCTCCTACCAGGTGGAAGACCGCTACATCCTGGAAGTTAAACCCATCACCGAGGCCGAGGCCGAGGAGATCCAGCGCGATCGCTTCACCTATACCGGCGAACGGCTGTCCCTCAACTTCCAGGACATCGAAGTGCGCTCCGTGCTGCAGCTGATCGCCGACTTCACTGACCTGAACGTGGTGGTCAGCGACTCGGTCACCGGCAACATCACCCTGCGCCTGCGCAACGTGCCCTGGGATCAGGCCATGGATATCATCCTGCGCTCCAAGGGGCTGGGCATGCGTGAGGCGGGCAACGTGCTGTACGTCGCCCCCAGCGAAGAGATTGCCGCCCGGGAGAAACTGGATCTGGAAAGCCGCCAGCAGGTGCAAGAACTGGCCCCCCTGCGCGCCGAGTTCATCCAAGTCAACTATGCCCGAGCCGAAGACGTCGCCAGCATCATCCGCGGCGAGCGCAGCACCTTCCTGTCTGAGCGTGGCAGCCTGACCGTAGACAACCGCACCAACACCCTGCTGGTCCAGGACACCGATGCCAAGCTCACCGACATCCGTCGTCTCGTGGACCGACTCGACATCCCCGTCCAGCAGGTGCTCATCGAGACTCGCATCGTCATCGCCACCGACGACTTCGCCCGGGATCTGGGTGCACGCTTCGGTGTGACGGGCTCAGGCCAAAGCGGCCGGACCAGCACCTTCACCACCGGCCATCTGGCAGGCACCACCGAGATGATCCGTGGCGACGAACTCAGCTTCGAGAACCGCCTGAACGTGGGCCTTCCTGTCAACGCCTCTGGCGCCGGCAGCATCGCCCTGTCCATCCTGCGTCCCGACGTCCTGCTGGACCTGGAGATCTCCGCCCTGCAGGTGGAAGGTCGCGGCGAGATCATCTCCAGCCCGCGGGTGATCACGGCCAATGGCCAGACCGCCCGTATCCAGCAGGGTGAGCGCATCCCCTACCAGGAGGCCACCTCCAGCGGTGCCACGGCGGTGCAGTTCATCGAGGCGGTGCTGGCCACGGAGGTGACGCCCCAGATCACCCCCAATGGCAACATCATCCTCAACATCAAGGTGAACAAAGACAACCCGGGCACCCTGATCGTCAACGGCACACCGTCCATCGAGACCCGCGAGGTGGAGACCCAGGTCTTCGTGCGCAACGGCGAGACCGTGGTGCTGGGCGGAGTCTACGAGATCGACAGCCTCGAGACCCTGGAGAAGGTGCCCTTCTTCGGCGATCTGCCGGGCATCCGTCACCTGTTCCGTCGCACCGGCAAGTCCACCCGCAAGGCTGAACTGCTGATCTTCGTGACCCCGAAGGTGATCGAGGAAACCGCCCTCAACCGCTGACGGATCGTCAACAAGGAAATCGCGGCGCCCGCCCCTGGCGGGCGCCGTCATTTGCGAGGCCATGACCCAGACCACCAACATCATCCTCATCGGCCCCATGGGCGCAGGAAAGTCCACCATCGGCAGGCAATTGGCAGGGGTACTGCAACTGCCCCTGAAGGACAGCGACCGGGAGATCGAGAAGCGCACCGGCGTGGACATCCCTACCATTTTCGAATTCGAGGGTGAGGAAGGCTTTCGCAACCGGGAGACAGCCATGCTCGAGGAGTTGTGCGCCCAGCAGGGCATGGTGCTCGCCACCGGTGGCGGCGCGGTGATGCGGGAACAGAATCGCGCCCTGCTCAAGGACTGCGGGACAGTGGTCTATCTCAAGA
>JBHEOJ010000006.1:0-271 GCA_046260855.1 Thioalkalivibrio sp. | reverse complement strand
ATCGGCAACTGGGCAGCCACGACCAGAATTCAACGTCTCAAGGCGATTAGCCACAGAGGTCACAGAGGAAAACCAAGAGCCGAAACCGGTTGATGAGTTTGATAGCTGGGTTATGGGGCATTTTTCTCTGTGACCTCTGTGTCCTCTGTGGCAAAACAAGCTCTTCAAGCACACACCAGTCCCCCTGCGACCGCACTGCCATGACCCTTGATTCCTGTTACCCTTAAGCGATCTCTCCACCCACCCATTCCAGTGCCATGCAGACCCTGAC
>JBHEOJ010000059.1:0-12984 GCA_046260855.1 Thioalkalivibrio sp. | reverse complement strand
GCCCCTTACCTGCTGCCCCAGGCACGCTGGGGTGCCCGCATGGGGGATGCCACGATCTACGATGCCATGTTGTCCGACGGCCTGAATGATGCCTTCTCCGGTCGGCATGCGGGCTGGCACACGGAAGACCTGGTGATCCAGCACGGAATCAGCCGGGAAGATCAGGATCGCTGGGCGCTTCGCTCGCAACGGAACTTCTCCGCCGCCCAGGCCGCCGGCAAGTTTGTCGATGAGATCGTGGCATTCGAGGTCCCGGGGCGCAAAGGTCCCATCGTTTTTGATACGGATGAACACAACCGCCCTGAAACCACCGCCGAAAGTCTGGCCAAACTCAAGCCGGCCTTCCGAAAGGAGGGCTCCATCACCGCTGGCAATGCGCCCGGTCTGAATAGCGCTGCGGCCGCCATGATTGTCGCCGAGCGCAACTGGGCAGAAAAGAATGGCCTGCAACCCATGGCCAGGCTGGTGTCCTATGGTGTTGGGGCGGTTGAACCCGACTTCTTTGGCTTGGGGCCCGTGCCCGCCGTTGGTCAGGCCCTGGCGCGCGCCGGCTGGCAGGTGAAGGACGTGGATCGGGTCGAGATCAATGAAGCCTTTGCGGCGATCGTCCTGGCTTGCCTGCGCGAGCTGGACTTTGCCGAGGAACGGGTGAATGTGGAGGGCGGTGCGATTGCCCACGGTCACCCCATCGGCGCCTCTGGTGCCGTGCTCGCCACCCGTCTGCTGCACTCCATGCGTCGTGACGGCCTCAAGCGCGGCATTGTCACCCTGTGCATTGGCGGCGGCCAAGGTGTCGCCTTGGCCATTGAGATGTTGTGATGGAAGTGACGGCCCGACCACTGCCCAGCCCCGCGTGTGCGTTGAGGGTTGGCAGGAGTCATTGCACCTGTTCACTGGGAGAGGGCTGCGTGCAGTACCCGCAGACGCCGGCGCTGCATCCGCAGGCGATACTCCAGCTCCTTGTAGGCCGTTCGCAGTTCAATGCGTGTCCAGCGGTCGCGCAGGGCCTCTCGACCGACTTGTACCCGACGTGCCTGCCACTGCTGCCACTGGGTTACGGTCTCCTTGAACTGCTGATATTCCCTATCCAGGGCCTCACTCCAGGTAGGGGCCACCCCCGTGGCCTCAAGCCGCGCCCGAAGCCTCGCAAACTGGGTGGAAACCCTGGCCCGCTGGATCCTGAAGCGGGGGATGCGCTGACGGTCGTGGGCGACCCCCACCCAGGCACATAGGTTGATGAACCACTTGGAGGGGTCGTACTGCCACCAGTGAATTCCATTGCGGTAGTCCGATTGAAAGGTATGGTGATAGTTGTGGTAGCCCTCACCCCAGGTCACCAGTGCCACCAGGGCATTGTCCACGGCCGTGTTGTCATCGCTGTAGGGGCGTTTGCCCCAGGTATGGGCCAGGGAGTTGATGAAAAAGGTGAAATGGTGGCTGACCACCAGCCGCAAAACCCCCGCCAGCAGCACGGTGCCCACCACATCCCCCAGCATCAAGCCCAGGGCCAGAGGGAATAGCAGATTGGTGGACCAGGCCAGCAGCCAGTAGTACCGGTGCTGAAAGCGCACAATGGGGTCTCGGGTCAGGTCCTTCACAGTGCTGAAATCGGGCTGGCTCGCGGGCCACTCCCGCAACATCCACCCTATATGTGCGTGCCAGAATCCAGACCGAATGGAGTGGGGATCGCGCTCCACATCATCCACATACCGGTGATGATTGCGATGCCGTGCCGCCCAATTGTAGATGCTGTTCTGGAATGCCATGGCGCCGAACACAGCCAGCAACATTCGCAGGGGCCAGCGGGCCTTGAAGGTACGATGGGCCCAGAGGCGATGATAACCCACGGTGATACTCATGCCCCCAAGGGCCAGCAGCGCCCCGAAGGCCAGCCAAGCCCAACCGCTGTACCCCTGGGTGAACCCCCACCAGGGCACCACGGTTAACGCCAACAGATTGGTGAATGCAAAAAACAGCGAAGTGGGCCAGGCCACGGGAGGATTGATTCTGGGCACGGGGAATACCTGCATGGACAAGGAGAGTGCGGGGCACCAGGCTGAATACGCCTGCCCCCTGTTTGTTGGGACAGTCAAACTTCAGCAAAATGCCTCTTGACGCCGGATTTTTTCGCCTCATCGCTTGGGCAATTGGCGAACCTGTAACGCTCGCGAGGGAATCATCCGCATGGGCGACGCCTACGGCGGCACCCTGGCGCCCAGACTGGGCCAATCAGCTGTCGATCTCGTGCCCGGGTTCCATGCGCACCCGATTGCGCCCCGTCTCCTTGGCGGCATAGAGGGCCTCGTCGGCCCGTTCTTCCAGGCGCTCCAGGGTTTCGCCCGCCCGGAATTCCGCCACGCCCAGGCTTGCCGTTACCACGCCGACCGCCGGGAAGGGCTTGTCTGCCACTATCCAGCGGACCCGCTCGGCTAGATGCTCGGCGCCCTCCCGATCCGCATGGCCGGCCAGGATCAGGAACTCCTCGCCGCCCCAGCGCCCGAGATGATCGGTCTCGCGCAGTACGCCTTGCACCCGTTCCGTCAGCTCGCGTAATACGCTATCCCCGGTCCCGTGGCCGTAGGTGTCGTTGACGGCCTTGAAGTGGTCGATGTCGCACATGATCACCGAGAAGGGCGTGCTGTAGCGTTTGTTCTCCTCGCGGGCGGCCTCCAGGAGCTCGTAGAGCTTGGTGCGGTTGTAAATGCCGGTGAGGCAATCCACGGTGGCTTGGCGCTCCAGTTCCGCTTCTAGCCGTTTTTGCTCGGTGATTTCGTGGAAAACGGCCACATAGTTGGCCACCTTGCCTTCTTCGTCGCGCACGGCAGTGATGGATTCCCATTCCGGGTAGATCTCGCCGTTCCTGCGCCGGTTCCAGATCTCGCCCTCCCAGTGGTCCTGTTCATTGAGCTGGCGCCACAGGGCGGCGTAGAAATCGGCGTCCTGCTTGCCGGAGGCCAGGATGCGGGGATTGGCCCCGATGACCTCTTCAGGGGGGTAGCCGGTGATGGTGGTGAAGGCGGCGTTGACGCGCTCTATGGTCCCGGCCGGGTCCGTAATCATCAGGGCATGGGTGGTGTGGAAGGCGGTGGCCAGTAGGCGTTGCTCGGCCTCCAGATCGCGGCGCTCACGGATGTTCAGGTTCCAGTTTCGCAGGAAAAGGAGCCAGGACAGAAGCATCACCAACGAGAGCAGCAGAGCCGCCAGCGCTGTACCGCCAGCCAGTTGCCGTTGTTCGGACAGCCGCCCGCGCACACCCTCCTGCAGCAGGTTGCTAATCCCTTCGCTCGCCTCCCGCATCGCATTGAGATTACGGATATACGGCCACTTCCCCAGGATGGACCTGGCAGCTTCCTTCTCCCCCCGTACCAGCCGCTCGAAAACGCGCTGATGAAAGGCCTCGGCTTCTTCAAGCCGCGTCTCCAGGCGATCCGTTGCCCTGGCTACTGCCGGAGTCGAGGTCGCCTGTTCGATACGGGCCAACGTGCTCCTGGCTTCCTGTCGATGCTCCTGATGCTGCTTTCGCCAGTTGAGATCGCCGCTCTCGGCAGCAAGTCGTACCGAGGTCTGCATGCCCTGGATATGAAACGGCAGTTCGCCGGCGGCGCGCTCCAGACTCAGTTGAGTTTCCTCGAGCTGCGCCAGCGTCTGCTGCGTATGGACAACGTTCCAGAGGAGAAGGAGGAGCAGGAGGGCCGTAACGGCGAACGAGGCCAGAAGCCAGCGGTTCCTGGCCCCCGAGGCCAATGCTGCACCACCCGCCATCAGCCCGACTTACTCCCCGAGCCACTGATCGACGTGATCCTTGTTGCGCTCTATCCAGGCCCGGGCGGCTTCTTCCGGCGACCGGTCTGGCTGTTGGACCAGCAGCATCAGCTCTTCCATGTCCTCGACTTCCCAGGAGAATCGCTCGAGGAACGCGTGCACGCGGGGGCGGTCCTCTGCCAGGTCCTCCCGAACCAGGGTGTGGATCCGCTCTGTCCTGCCAAACCCGCCACGCGGGTCCTCAAGGTACTTGAGGTCCCACTTGGCAAATTTCCAGTGCGGCGTCCAGGCGGTTACGACGACCCAGCGGCGCTCCTCGATGGCACGCCCGAGGACCTCGGTCATGGTGGAGTCACTGCCCGAGACCAGCTGGAACCCATCCAGCTCGTAGGTCTCCAGAACGCCTTCCGTCTGCTGCATGATTCCGGCCTGGGGATCGATCCCGATGATCTTCCCGCCGAATTTCCCACGATGTTCAGCAAGCTCGCCGATGGTCTCGATCTCCACGTATTCGGGAACGGCCAGCCCGATACGGGTTCCCTCCAGGTGGGGGCCGAGTATCTCCAGGCTATCGCCATGCTCCTGCCGCTGGTCCCGCTGCAAGGTAGGTAGCCAGGCCGCGACGCTGGCGTCCACATCTCCGGAAGCCACCGAGCCCCATAGGGCAGTCAAGGGGACGGAGAGTAGCTCCACAGGCTCCCCGAGCCGTTCGGTAATCACGGCCTTGACCAGGTGGGTACTCGCGATCTCCGAATCCCAGGGGACATAGGCCAGCCGTACCGGCTCCTCCGTTTCCGGCTGGACGCGCTTCCCCTCCGCGCCCTCCTCCGAGCAGCCACAGAGCAGGGCACTCAGCAGGAGAAGGCCGATGACCACCGATACCGATGAGAAGCGCGAACGGATCAAGAAAAACACTATGGCACCTTCCTGCGGGTCAGCCCGGTCATGTCTGAGTATGACCCTGCACCAGCGTTACTCGCAATAACTGAAGATCCATTGTTAATGGTCGTCTGGGTTAGTGCGGGACGTAACACCACTAACGCCTCATGAATGAAATCACAATACCCCCGTCCGAGCGCAGAGTGAACTTCACGTAAATGTGCGGATGCCGACCTTGGCTACCTGATCCTTGATACGCTCCGAGCCCCTCTCTCCCCCGGGGGGAGAGGAGTTGGGGTGAGGGGGGAAGGACCGGCACAGTGCCTATCCTGCCCCTCATCCCCGCCCGGCACCGGTTCGCGACGAATGCGCCGTACCAGTCGCGGCAGGAAGATCGCCACGGCCAGCAGACCGATGGCGATCAGCACGGCCTGGATCGCTCGTTCGCCGCCGGCGATGGCCTCTGCCCCGGCGTGGCCGATCCAGACATAGGCCAGCGCCCCGGGAGTCATGCAGGTTAGCGTGGCCATCACATAGTGCATCAGGTTGATGCGGGTCAGGCCGAGCGCGTAGTTCAGCAGATTGAACGGAAACAGCGGCACCAGTCGCGTGAAGGCCACAAAGCGCCAGCCTTCCCGCTCCACGCCGACCATCACGCGCTTGACCATGCCGCCGGCCCTTTCAGCCACCCAGTCCGAAGCGGTATAGCGGGCCACCAGAAAAGCCAGGGTCGCTCCCAGTGTTGCACCGAGCAGCGCATAGATCAGCCCGAAGACCGGGCCAAAGAGCACCCCGGCCGCTACCGTAAAGATCCAGCCTGGCAAGAACGCCACAGCGGCCACGGCGTAAGCAGCCATGAAGGCAATGGGGGCCCAGGCGCCCAGGTTATCCAGTGGCTGTCGCACCGACTCCACACTGAGGGTATCGCGGTAAAGGACGCCCACCACCACCACGGCCACGACGATCACGATCAGGATCACGCGTGCCAGCCATTGCCGGTTCCAGCTTTTCATCGAAGGGCTCCGCTTTTCAGTCGCCAGCAGCCAGTATCCAATGGATCCGTCTGCCATGCCTATCCGTATTATCCGCAACGCCTCTTGCGCCTGCGATGGGCAAAAATATCTCTAAGTATTAACCCGTTAGGTATTCATCCGGATGTTGCTCAGGGGGGATGCGACCTATTCTGAAATCAAGCTCAAGGCAGATAGCAACAACGCCTTGGGATGAGACCAGAAACCGCAAATGGAAGGAGAATCACCATGAACACCCTGACCTTGAAAAACAGCCTCATTGCCGGTGCCGCCACAATGATGATCGCCACCACCAGCCAGGCCATTGGTTCCGAGTGGGACCACCTGTTGCAGACCTACGTGCCAGCAGGCGCGGCATACCAGACCACCCTGACCACGCCGCCCAGCGACACGCGCTCGAAGGGTAATAGGGGGGTCGGTTCAGTCTATGACCCGCACCTGCAGGCCTTCGTTGGCAAGCTGGAGGGCCAGTCGGTGGGGGCAATCCGTTCACCCGCACCCTCCGAGCCCGCCGAGGCCGTCACCATCACGGGTAGCCATTACGACCCTCAGCTGCAGGCCTTTGTGGCCACGGTTGAATGATGATCGCCAACCGCCTTCAGGATGCTGCAGAGCACCTTTACCGGCTGAGAGATCATCGAAGGGTTATTTGGGCTGAAGTAGACCTGTGTGTGACGCTCGTTCAGGACTTGGTGGGGTGATCCAGCGCGTAGCTTGCGAGAACTTCCAGCGGAATGATGGCGAGAGTTTCCTCGTGAGTGGCGCGGAGGTAGACGCCGGGGGCTCGGCCAGCCTTGTGGGCTTCGAGCCGATGGCCTGCGCATAAACACCAATGGTCGCCAGGTTTAAGGCCCTGGAAGCCCATGACTTGGTGTCCTTTGCATCCATGCTATCCTCCGCCTCACCACAGGTGCCTGCCGGGATTGTCTCCCCCGGTGGGTTAAACGGGAAGACCGGTTCAATCGTCCAACGATGATCAAGCCGGCGCTGCCCCCGCAACGGTAGGTGGGTGGTTGCAGACCCTGATGAGCCACTGCGAAGTCCTCGTCCTTCAAGGGCGGGCTTCGTGGGAAGGCGGACTGCGACCTTGAGGCATCGATGCCTCAGACCCACAAGCCCGGATACCGGCCTATGGCGAACCCGAGTACCGCGGGGCGCGGAAAGCCGGGGTGGGTGCCCAGTGCGCGCCACCGTTGTGTGGTTGTGTCCTGCCTGATACTGCCTGCCTTGCTGACTCCCCGCGGCCCATTAACCTTGCCTGCGGGCACGGGGTCGTGCGCGCCAAGGAGTCAGCTTCAATGAGTGATCGAACCCTGATGATGGCGCTGATGAGCAGTGCCACGACCGTGTCCTTGCTTGCTGTCGGGTCGACAGCCTCTGCTGAGGATGCCGCATATACCCTTCCCAAGATGACCGTGACGGCTGCCACCCGCACTGAGCGCGGGGTGGAACGCACGCCGGCCAGTACGCAAGTGATCTCCGGCGAGGCGGTCCGGCGCAGCGGGGCCACCATGCTTGACGAGGTGTTACAGGCCGAGTCGAGCCTCTTCACCGGGCCGGATGGCAACGCCTTTTCCATACGCGGCGGCGGCCGGGCCGACATCATCTACCTCATCGACGGTCGTCGTGTGGCCGGCACGTCCGGTCGGGGCGGGGAGTTGAACCGCCTTCCGGTCAGCCACATTGAGCGGATCGAGATCGTCAAGGGACCGGGCAGTGTGGTGTACGGCGCCGATGCCCTTGCTGGCGTGATCAATATCATTACCCGACGCCCCAAGTCCGGGTTTGAGGGAGGCGTGGAGGCCCAGGTCGGAGTACCCACCCATGCTGATGGTGGCCAACGTCGCCACGGTGCGTTGTATCTGGGGGGCGGTACGCGGGATACCCGGGTGCGCCTGTTCGCTGACGTCATGGAACGGGATGCCTACCATGAGCGGGCCACGGGAAACGTGGATACCAGGCCGTCCATTGATGTAGCCGCCTACGACTTTGATCAGGACCATCGGGAACAGGCAGACATATATAACCTTCGGGCCGGGGTCAACCACTGGTTGACCGACACTCTGCAGGTGGAGATTGAAGGGGGATGGATGCAGGAAGAGCGGCAGACGCGGTTTCTGCACGATATGCCTCCCGTCTCTACGGGACTCGAGGAAAGTGGTAACACCGTCAAGGCCGGTAGTTTCCCCGCCTGCCGCAGCGAAGACAGTGGCCGCCGGGATCTGGCAGCGACTGCTGATTGGTTTGTCACCGACGCCCTGGAACTTCGGTATCAGATCTACGAGAGCCGGTTCAAGCTGGATCGCTCCAATGCGTTTCTGGATCCGGTCGGCTTTGGATTTGCGTCCGCAGCCGAGAGTGAATTCGGCCTGCGGGAGGTCACGTTTACCGACCGTGTCAATGACTTGCTTGCCACGTGGCGGCCAGGGGCGAGCCATGCTGTACTGGCCGGCTTCGAGCACAAAAAGCAGATCTATCAGGACCGCGAACCCGAGGCAGAACCCCGGTTCAGTCAGTGGGTGGGCGGTGCCTTCCTGCAGCATGAATGGCAGGTAACCGATCGCCTGGACCTGGTCTACGGCGCCCGCCGTGATGAGACTTCCGCTGAGATGAATAACACCTCCTTGCAGGCGGGGGGCGTGTACCGCCTTGCACCGCATGCGCGGTTGCGTTTGCAATATGCCGAGGGTTTCAAACTACCCGAATTGCGGTCCTTCCACGTGGATACGCGTAACCCGAGAGGTATCAGGGTGCTGGGCGCCTCCGTGGTGGATGAGGCCGTTGCCAAGGAACGCCATGAACTGGAGCCAGAGCGCAGCCGCAACGTCGAGATGGGATTATCCGGGGATGTGTCGCTGACTGGAACCACCGCTGCACGTTATGACATCGGGCTGTTCTACACCGAGTACGAGGATCGTATCGCGCAGGTCGGCGGATCCGGCGACTACCGCACCTTCAAGAACGTGGACAGCGCACGGGCCCAGGGAGTTGATGTTGATCTTGGCGTCACCTTCGATCCGGACCTTGAACTGCGGCTATCAGCCACCTATCTGGACGCCATTGATCGTGGCACCCGCGAGACCCTCACCGAGGCGCCGATGTGGATCGCGGTGGCGAAGGCTGTCTGGACGCCGTACAAAGCCCTGGCGTTGCAGCTGCGTAGTCGGTATGTGGATGAGATCCATTTGGGCCAGGATGCATGGGATGACGCTTATACCCTCACAGGCCTTGATGTGCAGTACGCCCCGGACACCTGGGGTGGGGTGGCACTCCACGGCGGCATCGACAACCTCTTTAATCAGGACAATCGCTCCTCGCTGTATGCCGACTCGGGGCGGTTTGTCCGGGTGGGGGTGAGATATAAATTCGAATGAGGATGAGTACGCCACTGGCTGCCATCTTTGTTCACCACGCTGCCGAATCTTTCAGAGTCATTGTTTCGACTTTCCTGGTTCGTAGCCAGAATTAGGCGGTCTGTAGTAATCGGTTTAAGCTGGTCTTAATCAGCTTTATTTCCTGGGATAATTTGTTAAATATCTGTATATAAAGAAGTTGTGCTGTCTCGGTTTGCGACAAATAAGGCCGATTAGTGGTGGCTCATGATGTAGCAATAGAAGACGGCAGAAGCAGGGGCTTTGGCGGATGTGGCCCAGCGTTTGAACCGCTTTGTGACCATCTATCCAACCTCTGAGTGGGACGAACGAAACGGGGTCAATGCGTTCCTATGGTTCCCGCATGACCTGATCGACAGGTCGTCTGGGCGAGAGTGGCAGTTGCTTCCTTGCATAGCCCAGGCGTATCAGCAGCAGGGGTTGTTCTCCGGGGGGCAGACCCAGGTGAAGGGCAAGCCGCCTGCGAGTCGGCTTGACTTCGCAGGGCATGTTCACGTGGGCGTGTGCAATGCCCAGGGAAGCCGCGGTCAGCGCGACGCGTTCGAAGTTGCGACCGACTTCGACCCAATGCTGCTTGTCATTCTCCCGGCCGATGAAGAGCAGCAGCAGGGAGGAACTGCGGATCGCTTTCTCCTGCCGGGCCGCCTCGCCCTCTGGCTTGACCAGCGTCGTCATGATCCAGCGGCCGAGCCAGCGTGGCACTGAGGGAAAGCCTAATGCCACGGCGGCAAGGCCGTCCTGTCGGTTGGACACCTCGCCCCGGGAAAAGCGTATCCAAGACACGAGCTCCGCGACGAAGGCTGGATCGTTGAACTGGGCGATGTTGCCCTCCCTAACGAAGCGGATCATCGGCTCGATGTCCGGATCGCCGACGCGGAACGCGCGTACTTCCACGGAATCGCGGGGGCTGGCCGCAAGAATCCGGTCAAGATCGGAATCAATGATGGCTCGCCGGTCGTATATCCCCCGGTTCGACTGCCGTTCGGGAATCGCTCGGAATAAGGCACCTGTGTCTTCGTCTCCGTCTGTGCCCGCCGAGAGCCGAACCCGTAGACATTCCTGCGGTTCATCGGACGGGAAGTGGTCGACGCTGGCCGCAAGGCCGTGTTGTGAGGCGGCGATGACGAGGTTTTCGAGCGCGCCGCCAAGGCTGATGAACAGTGCGTGATCATCCGGGTCGACCACCGGCATAAGACGCCGGGACAGGTCCGGGTAGATCCGGATCGTATCGCCGTCCACCGAGAACTGCCACGGTTGGGTGTTATGGCTGGATGGCGCACGCACTGCGAACGAGATCAATTGCCAGACAACGGCGTTCATCACTAGAGGGCCTTTTCTCAATCTCCTTTCGGTTCTGACCAACTCGTCCATGGGAACGGACGTTCATCCGATTCACCCGTGAGGAAGCGGGCGGTGATGGCCAGCCACCGTGCGAGGCCTTGACCGAACCAGGCGATACCCGAGTTGCGTTCGTTGGTGAACAGCATCCAGAAGAACTGGAGGATCGCGCAAATTCCCAGCACGGTCTGGGCGAGATTGACCAGCAGCACCAGGATCAACATGATGAGGCCATGAAACCAGAGGTTTCTGGGCGGGGGTTGAACAGTGTGTTGTTTTGAACTCACCGGTTGCGCTCCTGGCCAATGTCTGTGGGGGGTGGCTTATTTCAATCCCTTACCACGGGATCGGCTTGATGCCAAGGATGTCCGGTGTCGAGCGATGGGACGAACCATGTCGATCCTGAACCCATCGAAGAACCCGTTGACCACCCGCCATGTCGGAGGTTGTCGCGGTTTTCTGCTGGTTGCGGTGGCCCTGCTTGTCACGGCCTGCTCGGCATCGGTCGATCCGCCGGAGAGAACCGGCGAGTGGTTGGTGGACCTCGGTTCAGTGTATTGCAGTCCCCTTCCGGTGGTCAGTTTTTCCGCCGACCGGGAGTGGATGGTGTTCTGGACTCGATATTTCGATCGGGATGCCGATACCGGCAGGCGCTCTCCCATCACATCGCCGGCACTGCTGGAGGTGGATGGCCGGCGGCTGGTTTTGCCTGCAGGGCCGGTGGATCGCGTTGATGGCCCATCCTTCTCCCCGTCCAGTCTGTGCTGGGACGACGCGGGAGACGGCGTATTCGTGCGCAGCAGTGGCCAGCCAGGTGATGCGGACCGCGCCTGGTATCGGGCCGATGTCGGGCCTGACTCGAGGCTGGTTCCGGTCTCCGTACCGCCCGAGTCCTGCCACCGCCCACCCGAGGTGGAATGGCAGTGGCACCGCGAGGTCGTCATTCCCCCCGAAGTCCGTGGCGGGCTGCAGGTTATTCGTGACGGCTGCTGCACGGCTGAACTGCGACTTGCGGATGGTCGTCTGCTGGTTCGCCACGAGGCCCGCAGCGCTCTGTCGGATCTTGTCTTGATCGGAAGTTACGCTTGGTCGGATTCCAGAACCCGGCTGGCTTACACACTGCACGAGGAAACGAGCTGGCGTTTCGGACAGCCGACTCGCAGCTTCGTCCTTGAGCAGCCAGGGCAGCCGGATATGCTGGACGGTCAGATTTACGCTTTTGCCTGGCGCGGCGATGACGAACTGATCGGCTGCGCGGACCGTCCGCTCAGTGAAGGCGGCGGCAGCAGTCTGAAGAGCTGGCGCTTCGAAGCGGCCCATCGTTGATGCGATGGGCACGAGAAAGACGATGACCAGATGCGCTGCCGGGGGCGATTGAGTGGAAAGGGATCCGACTGGATCCTCTTGGGTGGTAGACCGGCCCGGGAGCCTCGGCGAGGGCTTACGGCGAACATTTCGTCAGGCTTTTCGATAATCTCTCCACTTGAGTCCCCCCGACGGAGACATCCCATGTGTGGCCGCTTTGCGCTCCATACGCCGCGTAGCCGCGTTGCAGCACGCTATTTCGACTGCCAGTTGCCGGTCGGCGACGTGCATGCCAGGTACAACGTCACGCCAGGGGTTCAGATCACCAGCGTCCTGGCGACGCCCGACGATCCGGTTTCTTTCGCGTTCTCGCGCTGGGGGGTCCGTCCGCCCTGGGCGAATGAGGATGCGCCAACCCCGATCAACATCCGCGCCGAGAAGGCGGCCACCAGCCCTTATTTCCGTTCCGCGTTCGCCCACCGGCGTTGCCTGATTCCTGCGAACGGCTGGTACGAATGGCGCAAGACCGAATCCGGCAAACAGCCGTACTACATCACCCTGAAGGATCCTGACCGGGATGAGGTGGTGTTCTTTGCGGGGCTATGGGAACCGGCGGGGGAGGGGACGGAGACCTGCTGCGCGATCCTGACCGAACCGGCGTGTCCGGCCTTCGCGTTCATTCACGATCGCCAGCCGGTGGTGCTCGATCCCGAGTGCCGGTGGCAGTGGCTGGATCCGGAACTGTCGAACCGGGAAACCATCCGTAAGGTCGCCCGGCGGCTGAACCCGGACCGACTGATCGCCTATCCCGTCTCACCCCGGGTCAATCGTCCCGCGAACGACGATCCGTCTCTGATCGACGAGGTCGAGGGGTAGGGGTGGTTGTTGGTCAAGCCCCGGCGATGTCCTGGGCGTTTTCTTTTCGATCGGAGACCCCCTGGGTGTGGTTCGGCTCACGCCCCCACCCCCCGACGGCCAGTCAGCGGGACCGTGTGAGTGCCTGCAGTCGATCTGGGGGTGTCTCTTGCCGACCCGGAGCGGGCAGTCGGTCTCGACGGATGAGGGTCTCCAGTCGTGGTTCAAGCGGACAGTCGTCACCCGCCCTTTGGTGTTGGAAGCCGGCCGGCAGTCATGAGAAGGCCGTATAGTCTTCCTAGGCTCCTGCGCTGGCACCGAATGTCCTGCATGGCCCACTGCTACCCGGAGCCCGGTTCCTGACGGGTGTTTCGAAATGCCGGCGGGTTGCCAGACCTTGGGCGCTGTTGCTGCTTATGACG